>WFZC01000387.1 GCA_015489765.1 Desulfobulbaceae bacterium | reverse complement strand
GCTTTGCGGCCATAGCGGGAACTGCTGATGCAATGTCTTTTGCCTTTTCCACGGTGATCTGGGCCAGGCCGGGGTAGGCTGATTCTTCCTGCTGCACCCTGATACTGCCGCTGGTTACCTCTTTGCCGTTGTCACCGGCAAATGACATCCCGGCCTGGACAATGGATGCAAGAGCAACAGCAGTGATAAACGTTGTTGCCATTTTGCAGATTGTTAGAGTTTTTTTCTTCATGGGTGTGTCCTCCGTATGTGGATTTATTCGTGCTCATGAGGTTAAGATGCTGCTTCATTACAAATGTGCAACTAACCGCACGATATGATTTTTTTAATACCGAACCAACAGATATCCTTTGCTGCCGCTGGCATAAACGGATACAGGGGGTGGAAGAAACGGCTGCCAGCGACTGTATTCATCATGACCGGCAATGAGGATGGTTTTTCCTTTATGCTTTCGGATGAGTACACCAGCCTGCACAGGATTGAGCTTTCTATGACTCGAATCCGGATAATCCAGCCCATACTGCAACTCTCCTGCCCGCTCAACTAAATAAATATCGTCGCGTTTCAGGTACCAGCAGACGGCCCGGGCTACCTCTTCACCGGACAGAACAACGGTATCCGGGGTGATGTTGCCTGCATGACGGCTGATGAGCGGGCCGGGCGCCTTCATGTTCAGGGTCAGGGCTGGAATGGTAAAATGGGCTGTAAAGAGGAGGAGGGAAAAAGCAATCGCAAAGCAATTCACTTTTTCCCGCGCCCGGTTACTTCGCCAGGCGACCAGCAGCAACAGCAGCATGGCTGCCAGGCCCCCTGAGAGCAGGAGCCATTTCCAGGAACGCTGGAAGAGCTGCAGATGGTCTGGGCCGAACAGCTGCAACCCTGCAAGGCTCAGCAGGCCAAGGACGGCAAGGACAAGAAGTGCTCCGATCCCCCCTTGCAGATATTTTTTTTCTGTTGTTTCCTCGCTCAGCCACCAGGTGAGGCCATGGGCAAAAAGGATGGACAGCGGAGGGAAACAGGGCAGAATATAGGTGATGAGCTTACCGCTTGAAGCTGAAAAGAACAGGAATGGAAACAGGAACCAGCACAGGCTGTAGATAATCAGGCGTCTTTGGGGGCCATCCGGCAGGGGCAAACGGTATGCCCCGTAAACAGAAGCGGGAAGCAGAAAGATCCAGGGCATAAACATGGCCGGCAGGACGGCGGTGAAAAACCAGAAGGGCTGGGCATGCTGAGCGGAATCTGCGAGAAAGCGACGCACATGCTCATTCCAGAAGAAATAATGCCAGAAACTCGGTTCGCGCAGGTGGATAAGAATGGCCCAGGGCAGGCTGACCAGGATCGCTCCGGCCAGGGGCAGCCAAAGCATACGCAGGAGATCACGCCAGCGTTTCTGCAGGGCAAGGTAAGGGGCAACAGCCAGCACCGGAACGGCAAAGGCTAAAAAACCCTTGGTCAAGAAAGCACAACCGGCAAAGACTCCGGCAGCAAATAAAAATCTTTTTTCCCAAGATGATCCGGGCACCTCTTCGGTGGCTGAAAAAAAGGTGATCAGGGTTGCGGTGAGAAACAGGGTCAGCGGGGTGTCGAGGACGGCAAAAGTCCCTATGGTTGCAACTCCAAGGGAGGTGAGAAAAACCAGGGGCGCGGCAAAGGAGAGAAAATCGTTCTCTTTCTGGAAACGGCCACAGAGTAAAAAAAGAAGCAGCGCGGTCAGGCCGGTTGCCAGGGCTGACGGGAAACGGACCGCAAAATTATTTTGCCCAAAGATGGTCAGGGAGATTGCAGTCAGCCAGTATCCCATGATCGGCTTTTCAAAATACCGCAGCCCGTTGATCCGGGGAACAACCCAGTCACCGTGGGCAACCATTTCCCGCGGCACCTCCGCATACCGTGTTTCATCCTGGATAAAGAGCGGCCGGGTCTGGAGCGGGAATAGATAGAGAAAGAGATAGAGGCCAAGCAGGCACAAGGGAAGAAATTTAGGTCTCATTGCCTGTACCCTCTTGCTGTCCCTGGCATGTTACCCATCCTTCTCGTCCCGGTATTTCTCCCCGTCCTGTTGTGGAAGTTGCCTGCAGGGGAGGAAAGCTGCTGAGCAGATCTTGAAGTGGCATGAAGGAAATGCCACGGGCCTGGGCCTTTTTCAGGAAATCTTCAAAGAGGGGCAGACGGCTGATCCCTTCAACTTCTGCATGGATGGTCAGGACATTTGCCTGATTCGGTCGGAAAAGTGAAAGAAGGTGCTCGTTGTAGGTATTATCGTTGATACCGTTTCTGCCGATCAATTCGTCATAGGTGGGCAGGGTGACCGGAACCTGCGGCTGGGACAAACGTGTGCCTTTGACCAGCGGGTAAAAGATGGAAGTCCCTCTGCAATCTGAATTATAGGCAAAACCCAGACGTTCTTTTTCAGCAAGAACCGTGTCCGTGCAGCGCCAGCCAGGTACCGCAGAACAGGTGACCGGCCTGCCGATAATCTCTTCAAGCATTTCTTTTCCCTTGGTGAGTTCCGATCGGATCGTGGCATTGCTCATTGTGCTGACCTGCATCTGCCATCGGTGGTGATCCCAGGCGTGCAGCCCGATTTCATGGCCGGCTTCTGCTGCGCTGCGAATAACATAATCACAAGACCTGCCGATATTTGGCCCCGGCCACAGGGTGCCGCGCAGAAGGATATCCCAGCCATACAGACTGGCGGCCCTGCTGCGCAGCATCTTGATAAGAAAGGCAGGTTTGAGCAGGCGCCAGAGATGACGCCCCATGTTGTCCGGCCCGACAGAGAAAAAAAACGTCGCCTTAATCCCGTGCCTTTTCAGAACATCCAAAAGGGTGGGCACACCCAGGCGGGTGCCGCGCAGGGTGTCAACGTCGATACGCAGGCCTGCTTTTAGGCTGCACATGCTCTCGTATCCGTTGCCAGAGCCTGACGGAGAAAATAATCCAGGGTTTCCTCGATGGACTGTTCAAGGGTCACTTTCGGCTGCCAGTTCAGGAGTCGCCTGGCCAGCTGGATAGAGGGGCGTCGGTGCTGCACATCCTCATAGCCCGAGCCGTAAAAAGCCCGGCTTTCCACAGCGCGGATACCGGCCAGGGGCGGGAACTTGTCCCGCAGGGGATGCTGCTCAAACTTTTCGGTCAGTAGGAGTGCCAGTTCCCTGATGCTCGCCTCATTGTCCGGGTTGCCAATATTGAATATCCGGCTGTCGCAACAGTTGTCCCTGTTTTCAATAATCTTGAACAGGCAGTCAATCCCGTCCTTGACATCGGTGAAACAGCGTTTCTGACTGCCGCCGTCCACCAGGTTAATGGGAGTACCTTCCACCAGATTGAGAATAAGTTTGGTGATGACCCGGGAACTGCCGATCCGGGCCGACTCCAGGTTGTCAAGCCGGGGACCCACCCAGTTGAAGGGACGAATCAAAGTAAACTGCAATCCTTCTGTGGCACCATAGGCCCAGATGACCCGGTCCAGTAACTGCTTGCTGCAGGAGTAGATCCAGCGCTGTTTACGGATCGGGCCAAGAACCAGCCGGGAGCGTTCCTCGTCAAATGTCTCTTCCTCGCACATGCCGTACACTTCCGAGGTGGAGGGGAAGATGATCCGTTTGCCATACTTGGCGCAGTAACGGACAATGCGCAGGTTTTCCTCGAAATCCAGCTCAAAGACCCTTAAGGGGTTGCGCACGTATTCCGCCGGGGTGGCAATGGCCACCAGGGGAAGGATGATATCGCATTTACGCACATGATACTCGATCCATTCCCGGTGGATGGAGATATCGCCCTCGCTGAAATGAAAACCAGGCCGGCCCAGCAGTCGACCGATAGAGTTTTTCCCCAGGTCCATGGCATGCACCTCGTAGCGGCCGCTGTCCAGAAGCCGTTCGCTGAGGTGATTGCCGATAAATCCGTCTGCACCGAGGATGAGGACATGTTTCTTGCGCTGCTGTTCACAGGCCAGGGATTTTTTCCGGCCAAAGCGCATGCCCTTTGCCAGGCACAGATCCCGGGCCAGTTGACCGCCGTTGACAAACAGGCCGTCTTCGACCTGGGCGGCCTGTACTGCAAGCGCACCCCGGCCACAGTTGATGATCAGCGGATCTTCGGAAAGCACCGCTCCCGGTTGCTGACCGGTATCTCCCTCTACAGGAGTAACCGACCAGAACAGAACCTTTTGATTACCGAGATAACTGAAGGCGCCTGGATACGGCCTGGTGACCGCCCGCACCAGGTTGTCGATCTGTTCCGCGTCCTGTTGCCAGTCAATGGCCCCGTCTGCAGGCCTGCGGCCTCCGAAATAGGTGGCCAGGGAGTGATCCTGCGGAGTGCGCGGCGCTGTTCCCGCAAGGAGCATGGGCAGGGTGGTATCCAGCAGTTTGCCTGCGGCCGTGGCCAGTTTTCCGTGCAGGCTGAGGGCGGTTTCCCGGGGATCGATGGATACTTTCTCCTGGCCGACGATGTCGCCGTCATCCGGCCTGGGGGTCATATAATGGAGCGTAACCCCGGTTTCCTTCTCCCCGTTGACCAGCACCCAGTTGACAGGACAGCGGCCGCGGTACCTGGGCAGCAGGGAACCGTGCAGGTTCAGGCAGCCGTTTTTCGGAATGTCCAGGATTTCAGGGCCAACCATTGAACGGTAGTAAAAGGAAAAAATGATGTCAGGCGCCAGCTTTCGAATTCGCTCAACCCAGAGCGGATGATTGATATTGTCCGGGGCATAGACCGGCAGGCCGTTTTCAGCGGCTAGCTCTGCCACGGAGCCAAACCAGTGGTTTTCGTTCGGATCATCCTGGTGGGTAAAGACAGCCTGAACGTCAAATCCATGATCAAGCAGGGACTTAATGCCTACGCAACCGATATTATGATAGGCAAGAACAACAGTTTTCATATTTTCCCCTGGGGTTAGTCTGTTGAAGAAGCAACAACTTCCTGGACAAAATACCTGGGCCGGGCCCGGACATCGTGATAGATGCGGCCGATATATTCACCGAGCAATCCCAGTCCGATAAACTGGGCGCCGATGAAGACGAACAGGACGGCAAAAAGGGTGAAAACTCCCTGGGCTGCCCAGGCAGCACCCATCACAAAACGCATGGTCAGAAGAAAAGCGGCAAAGAGCATGCCGCTGGCGGCAATGAGTGTCCCCAGAAGGGAGAGCAGCCGCAGGGGAAAGGTGGACATGGAGGTCAGCAGGTCAAACTGCAGCGAGATGAGTCTGAAGAACGAGTATTTGGAATCGCCCTGCCCACGCGGGGCGTGGTCGACCGGTATTTCAGCGGTTGTCCGGGCAAAACTGTTGGCGAGAATCGGGATAAAGGTGGAGTGTTCCCGGCACTGGAGCATGGCCTCGACGATGGGTCGGCGGTACGCCCTGAGCATGCAGCCGTAATCATGCATCATGACCCCGGTGGCCCGCCTGACCATGGAATTGACCAGAGCGGAGGAGAGTTTTCTAAACAGCGTGTCCTGGCGCATGCGACGGATGGTGCCAACCACATCTACGTCTTCTTCCATGACCTGCAGCAATTTGGGAATCTCCTCCGGCGGATTCTGCAGATCCGCATCAAGGGTGACGACAATCTCGCCTCTGCTCTGGGCCAGTCCGGCAAAGACAGCGGCATGCTGGCCGTAATTGCGATTAAGGAGAACACCGATAACATCCTGGTGTTCTTTCCCGGCCCGGGCAATCATCTCCGTTGATCCGTCACTGGAGCCGTCATCCACCAGGATGATTTCAAAGCTTCGTCCACTTTGCCTGCAGACCTTCAGGCATCGCTCGACAAGTTCAGCCAGGTTCCCGGCCTCGTTAAAGACCGGGATGACCAGCGAGTAATCAATTTCCTGTTTCATGGCGCCAACACTTCTTTGATCGCCATAACCACGTCATCAACATCGTCCATGGTCATGGCCGGAAAGAGGGGCAAAGAACAGATCCGGGCCGAATTCCATTCCGTGTCCGGCAGGCTGCCCATGACCTGCGGCATGGTTTCCCGGTAATAGCGCTGTTCATGGACCGCACGAAAATGCAGCCCGGTGCCGATGTTTCGTTTTTTCAGCTCATCCATGAAGGTATCACGATCCATGCCGGCCCTGTCCGTATCAAGACGGATTATAAAGAGATGCCAGGCATGACGGCTGGTGGCCGGGGATGTGGTCAGGGGCAGGATTTCGTCAACTTCGGCAAACTGCTGCTGGTAACGCTCTGCCAGCTGGGTTCTTCGGGCAATAAAATCATCGAGACGGGCAAGCTGCCCCAAGCCCAGGGCTGCCGCCATATCGGTCAGGTTATACTTGAAGCCCGGTTCCAGCACCTCGGCCTGGGGCGTTCTGCCCTGCTGGTTGCGGTCGTGGGCGTCAACCCCCAGACCGTGAAACCTGAGGCTGCGGATGTTCTGCAGAAGTTCGTCTTGATCAGAGCAGAACATCCCCCCTTCACCGGTGGTCATGTTTTTGATGGGATGGAAAGAAAAGATGGCTGTTCCCTTCCGGCCAATTTTCTGCCCCTTGTACTCGGTTCCTGCCGCGTGGGCGGCGTCTTCCACCACCGCGATATTTTGTTCATCGGCCAGTTGATAGATCGATGCCATATCCACGGCTGCGCCAGCAAAATGAACCGGGATGATCAGCCGGGTGTTCTCTGTGATGAGTGCCTTGATTCGGTCGGTATCGGTCATCAGGGTGTCACGGTTCACATCGACAAATACCGGTCTCGCCCCTGCCAGCACGATCAGATTCACCGTGGAAACCCAGGTCATGGAAGGCGTAATCACCTCGTCTCCCGGCCCGATACCAAGGGCGGTGAGCAGCAGGTGCATGCCGGCGGTGGCCGAGGACAGGGCCACTGCCCCATGACATCCGCAATATTCAGAGAAGGCTTGCTCAAACTCTGCTGTTCTTGCGCCGGTGGTGATCCAGCCGCTGCGCAGCACTTCTCCGACAGCGGTGATTTCGTCCTCGCTGATCGATGGTCTTGAAAATGGAAGGAATTTTTCGCGCATATTTTTTATTCTTTTAAAATGATTGCTTGCTCTGCTGATCTTCATACCAGACGAAAATGAAGAAATGATGAATGTAAAGTCTGTCTCCGATAAAAAAATAAAATCGAATCAATCTTCATAAATTCTTCATAAATGCATGGTATGTAGAATTGAAAATCTTTCCGACAATCAACAAAAGAAATCCAATGAACAGATACCTTCCCCTCATCCTCGCCGGAGTATTGCTCAATGCCCTGGCTCAGTTGACCCTGAAACAGGGCATGCGCTCCATCGGCCATTTCGGTTTCAGCCTGGAAAACCTGCTGAAAATGGCGTTGACCATCGGTCTTAATCCCTTTGTTCTGGCTGGACTTGCCTGCTATGTGATCAGCGTTGTGATCTGGCTGCTGGTTCTCTCCAGGGTCGAGGTCAGCTATGCCTATCCCCTGTTGTCAGTGGGCTATATTGTCACGGCTCTGGCAGGGTGGCTGTTGTTTGACGAGGCAATGGATTTGACCCGCTGGTCGGGTATTGGTGTTATCTGTTATGGTGTCTGGCTGATCACCAGGACTGCGTAGGAGCCCTGTATGAGAATATTAATCGTTGACGATGAGCCGGAACTCGTGGAACAGATCAGGCAGGCCCTGGCAAAACAGAAGTATACCGTTGATACGGCCCTTGACGGTGAAGAGGCCATGGACAGGATTTATGTTGATCCTTACGACCTTATATTGCTGGACATCATGCTGCCGAAAAAGGACGGGTTCGGGGTTCTGCTGGAACTGCGCAATGAAAAAAAATCCACCCCTGTTCTGATGCTGACTGCCAAAGGCAGTATCGAAGATAGGATAAAGGGGCTGGATCTTGGTGCGGATGATTACCTAGCCAAGCCGTTTTCCATGGAAGAGCTGCTGGCACGGATTCGTGCATTACTGCGGCGCAGTAATGCGTTGGTATCACCGATTCTGAAAATTGGCACAATCAGTCTGGATACGGCAAGCAGGGAGGTGCATCTGGACAATAGGCTGATTGAACTTACGCCAAAGGAATTCTCGATTCTCGAATTTCTCTTGTACAATAAAAATCGTGCTGTCTCTCGCTACACTATGGCGGAGCACATCTGGGGTGACGAGTTTGATCCCTCGACCATGTCCAATTCCATAGATGTGCATATTAAAAATTTGCGCAGAAAAATCGGCGATCCCGAAGGAAAGATCATCCGGACAGTGCGGGGGATCGGATACATGATCAAGGACGAGAACGAGTGAAAATTCGTAACAGAATAACCTTGTGGATCACCGGTGCCGGTCTGCTGGCCGGGTTGCTTTTTTCCATTGTCATTTCGTATGAAATGATCGAACAGCCCTATGAATTGCTTGATGGTGAACTGGACAGCCAGGCCCACACGCTTCTGGCGGGCTTTACAACACAGGCAAACACTCTGGTGCCCCAGGCGGACCGGGCCATGTTGGATTCACTGGGACGTCTTTACTGGCTGAAAATTTACAACAAACATCATCAGGTCGTCTTTGCCTCCTCCCTTACACAATATACCGACCTTCCGCTAAAACAAAAATACGGTGGCTATAATGTCAGCGCGACAATTCCCAGGGAGGCGGCCAGTCTGGAACAGGATGACAGCAATGACCTAACCTTTCGTGTCCGAATCTTCTCCATTCCCATTGGCGGAGAAGAGTATCTTGTCCAGATTGCCCGTCCCATGGAAAAGCTGCAGGAGGAAATTTACGACCTGATCATTTCCATTGCCGTTGGACTTGTGTTGTTTGCAGTTGCACTGATTGTATTTGGATATTTTGCCGCAGGCAGGATCCTGAGGCCCATTGCCGATATCAATATCCTGGCCAAGGAAATCAGTGAAAAAACCCTGGATAAACGAATACCACTGGGCAATAACCAGGACGAACTGTATGCCCTGTCCTCGTCACTGAACCAGATGTTTGACCGCTTGCAATATTCCTTCCAGAGGCAGAAGGAATTTATTGCTAATGCCTCCCACGAGTTGAAAACCCCCATAGCCATGCAACGGTTATTTTTCAGTGAGGTTGTGCAGCGAAGTGACTTGCCTGATGATTTGACAGGTCGATTGTTCACTCAATCTGAAATTGTCCTACGCATGGATCGCTTGGTAAAAAACCTTCTGGAACTTTCTACTCTGGAACTTAAAGAAACATTTACTCCAACCCAAGTCGACCTTGCACAAATGCTTTCTATGATTCTGAACCAATTCGAAGAAATCATGCAGGCATCAGGTATTCATCTAAAGGTTGAGATAGAAGAGCCTGTTTTCGTGCACGGTGATGAGGATAATTTGCGAAGAATGTTTATCAATCTGATCGACAATGCCGTCAAATATAATAGCAGAGATAAGAGGAAGATACGGGTTTCTCTGGTAAAGAAGAATAAAGAAGCAAAAATTATCATATACAACACAGGGATTGGTATTGCCCCGGAAGAACAGGACAGGATCTTTGATCAGTTTTACCGGGTAGAGAAATCCCGCGCCTCAACTTCGGGCGGTTCCGGCCTCGGCCTGACTATCGTCAAACGCATTGTTGAACTTCATCATGGCAGAATCAAACTTGAGGGTGAGTTTGGGAGTTGGGTTGAATTTTATATTTTTCTGCCTGTGATGGAATCATAATGCGTTAGCAGCACTTTTTGCTGTTTACCGTGATTTCAGCCTGTTCCCCCTTATTAACAGGATCAGAAGGGTAATAAGGGCATTTTATAGTGGACCCCAAAAACTGGACAGTATGCTAAGCAACAAAACAGACTGTTCAAGGGGAGAATTATGAGACGAAAATCGTACAGCAAGGACCTGAAAGCCAAGGTGGCTTTGATGGCCTTAAAGGCCCAGAAGACCAATGGTGAAATCGCCTCTGAATTTGCTATCCACACCTCGCAGGTGAACCGTTGGAAGCAAAAAGCCATAGACGGACTCCCAGAGATTTTCGGCTCTTCGACGTTTCATGTGGATTTCAGGATATCC
>WFZC01000386.1 GCA_015489765.1 Desulfobulbaceae bacterium | reverse complement strand
ATTCCCGCCCAACAGACTGCGGGAATGACGAGGTGGGGGCAAGCCAGGGGAATGACGTAATGGGCAGATTGCGGGAAATAAATAGAGCTTGTTATCATTGATCAGGACTTGAAAACCATGAGCTCTCAGCCGGATAATTTCGGACCACTTCCACCTGACCTGTATCGATTTTTCTGGGAATATGATCAGCAGCGCATTGATATCCGGAAACATCAAGAATTGATCATGGCCAGGCTTATGGCAAGGGGAGACCGGCGGGCCATGACCTGGTTGCGAAAGGTTTATTCAGGAGAAAAAATCAGGGAGTATTTGTTCAGGAAAGGCTGGAAAGTTCTCCCTCCACGGGAACTCAATTACTGGGCTCTGGTGGCCGGTGTTTCCGACCGGAAAAGAAGAGCTCTGTTGGAAAAGGCAAAAAAATCAGATCCTGTGTGGAGAAATCGTCTTGGTCATTGATGTCCTGAATGAACAACAAAAAGAAATACTGCCGAAACTTGCCGACGCATTAACCGGCACAGACCTGTACCTGGCCGGAGGCACGGCCTTGGCGCTGCAGGTCGGGCATCGCCCGTCAATAGATTTTGACTGGTTTGGTGACAAGATAGGCGATCCGGAAATTTTGTTTCGCAGGTTAAAGGGAGCAAATCTCGATTTTATTATTATAACCAGTACGTTTGAAACATTATATCTTGAGATAGAGACGGTCCAGGTGAGTTTTATCGGCTATAACTACCCCATGCTCAATCCTTTGTCCCAATTGGATGAATATGGCATCCAACTGGCGGGTCTTGATGATATCGCCTGCATGAAATTGTCTGCGGTCACAAATCGTGGCGCACGCAAAGATTTTATCGATCTTCATTATCTCATTTCGCATCATCGGTCACTTGAGGAATACCTGCAGTTGTTCCAGAAAAAATTTCACCAACAGGACGTCGGGCATGTTATCAGGAGCCTGGCATACTTTGAAGATGCGGACCGGGAGCCGGAAATCAGAATGTTTACCGACATTTCCTGGATACAAATGAAAAATGATTTTGAACGGTGGGTGCAAGCTGTTGGTTGATTGTATTTTCAATGAGGTTCGTGCCCCATCCCCGAGGTAGTGCGTCATCCCCGAGATCAGTAGTCGGGGATAGGGACATGTCCCGGCATACGATTCTGATTGATTTCCGATAAACCGGCATGACTGGACCAAATTGGCCGGTCACAACGATGACACCACAGCAATGTTATGAAAATCTCCGATTCAGACATGGGCAATCATCTTCTCCGTGGGCGATTTTCGGCTAAACAACGTCAAGAATATGTTTACAACCTCGTAAAAAGGAAAACACTGTATGAACATCACCATGATCGGAACAGGTTATGTCGGCCTGGTAACAGGCACCTGTTTTGCCGAATTTGGCCATCATGTCACCTGTGTGGATAAACTGACGGACAAGATAGAGCAACTCAATGCGGGCCAAATTCCCATTTACGAACCGGGCCTGGATGCCTTGGTCGCAAAAAACCGTCAGGAAGAACGTCTGCGGTTCACGACCGATATTTCAGGCGCTGTTGCCGGAGCCGATGCGGTTTTTCTCGCTGTTGGCACGCCCACATCCCGGAGGGGTGACGGATATGCCGATTTAACCTATGTGTATGAAGCCTCAAAAGAGCTGGCCGACCATCTGCAGGGATATACGGTTATTGTGGACAAAAGCACGGTGCCGGTGGGAACCGCCCGCCAGGTAGCTCGCATCATCAAGGAGGCGAACCCGGAAGCTGATTTTGATGTTGCCTCAAATCCTGAATTTTTACGGGAAGGAGCGGCAATAACCGATTTCATGCGTCCCGACCGGGTGGTTATCGGGGTGGAAAGCGACCGGGCGGAACAGGTCCTGCGTGACATATACAAACCGCTTTATCTGCGGGATTCGCCGATTGTCAGCACCACCGTTGAAACGGCGGAGCTGATCAAGTACGCGGCCAATGCCTTTCTAGCCGTTAAGATCAGCTTTATCAATGAAATGGCCAATGTCTGTGAGGCCGCCGGCGCCGATGTCACGGCCCTTGCCAGGGGCATCGGCATGGATGGCCGGATTGGACCCAAGTTCCTCCACCCCGGCCCCGGTTACGGTGGATCCTGTTTTCCCAAGGATACCCTGGCCCTTATGCGCATCGTCCAGGAATATGGTGAAAGCGTCCGTATTGTCGAGGCCGCCGTCGAAGTCAACTCGGCCCAGAAGGCGCGAATGGTAAAAAAGATCCGTGACGCCCTTGGCGGCTCTGAAACCGGAAAAACAATCGCTGTTCTCGGCCTGACCTTTAAACCGGAAACCGATGATATGCGGGAGTCCCCGGCGGTATCCATCCTGCCGGCGCTGCTTGAGAAAGGAGCAATTATCAGGGCCCATGACCCCCAGGGCATGGAAGAGGCCCAAAAATACCTGCCCGAAGGAATTCACTACGTGGCCGATGCCTACGAGGCCTGCACCGGCGCCGACGCCGTGGTCCTGATGACCGAGTGGAACCAGTACCGGGCCCTGGATCTTGACCGCATTGCCGCACTGCTCAATGCAAAGATCTTTGTTGACCTGCGCAATGTCTATGATCCCGATTCCATGAAAGATAAAGGATTTGCCTATGTCGGAGTGGGGAGATAGACATAGTATTACTCGCGACGGGTCGTCATCCCCAAAGGCAGTAGTCGGGAACGAAACGTCATCCCCGAGTGTTGTACGTCATCCCCGAGGTCAGTAGTCGGGGACGGGGATCCAGTTAGATGCCTGGCCATATGCTCCATATTGGATTCCCGCCCAACAGACCGCGGGAATGACGAAATGGAAAGATCGTGGGAATGATAGAATATGGACAGACCACGAGAATAACGGAGAGGGAGGACCACGGAAATGACGGGTAGCGCTAGACCATGACATGAGGTGACGGAAAAAGACTGGATTCCCGCATGTCAGCGACAAGGGGTTTTTACGGGATCATCCATAGTTATCCACCTTGAATATTCCAGACGGCAATGTTATCGTGAATTATCTGGATAATTCACGATAACATTAAGATATGGAAAATATCCGCAGGCAACTCAACCTCAAATCCCTTTTATCCAGGAAGTCCTTTTTCCTGTTCGGGCCACGCGCTACCGGTAAGTCAACACTGGTCAGGCAGCAACTTGCCGACAGTGCCACGGTTATAGATCTGCTTGACTCCCGCCTTTTTCTCCGGCTTTCCGCCGCGCCGCATGAACTCGAGTCCATTATAAATGCCGATCCGAAAGAATTCGTGGTCATAGATGAAATTCAACGGATACCGGAACTGCTCAACGAAGTACATCGGCTGATTGAAAGCAAAAGAGTTACCTTTCTGCTCACCGGTTCAAGCGCGCGAAAGCTGCGGCGCGGCAGGGCAAATCTCCTTGCGGGTCGAGTTTGGCAGGCTCGAATGTTTCCCTTTATCTACAGAGAACTTGATGATTTTGATCTGGATCGATACCTTTTTTATGGCGGTCTTCCGGCCGTGTATTTGAGCGCCTATCCGGAGGAGGAGCTTGACGCCTACGTCAATACCTATTTACGAGAGGAAATAATGGCGGAAGGATTGATCAGACGTCTACCGCCGTTTAGCAGGTTTCTTAAAACTTTGGCGCTGGCAAACGCTGAACTGCTCAATTTTACAAAGATTGGCGCTGATGCCCAGGTTCCACCCTCCACTGTAACGGAATACGTTACCCTTCTTGAAGACACGCTGGTGGGTTTTTTGCTGCCGGCCTGGACCGAATCTAAGAAAAGAAAGGCAATAAAGACCGCAAAGTTCTATTTTTTCGATCCAGGTGTTACACATATTCTGGCGGGTAC
>WFZC01000385.1 GCA_015489765.1 Desulfobulbaceae bacterium | reverse complement strand
CCTCGTAGCCTCGTTCCTGGACGGACAGGGTTTCCTCATCGACCTTGATAATGGTGATGCCACGATTTCGTTTATAGGTAAGTATTTCCACACCCTGAGTCGGTTCCAGCCCGCGAACAAGCTGCCGGACCCGCTTTATGGCTGATTGAATATTGATAAGCGCCATTGGTGAAAAATTAACCTGTCGGAATATTGTGAAAAAATTTTTCTATTGATGATTTTTTTGCCTACAAACCGAAAACTAAAGTCAGGGTGTGGAAATACTTACCTATAAACGAAATCGTGGCATCACCATTATCAAGGTCGATGAGGAAACCCTGTCCGTCCAGGAACGAGGCTACGAGGAGCACACTCTTCTGGTCCATATTGATGAGCTGACGAGACTGCTGAAGACCCTTGCCAAACGGGAATTCCCGCGAAGCCGCAAGGTACGTGTGTATCAGCTGGACAGTCCCTACTGCCTGGGGATAAAGAGAAAACAGCTGTAAAGTTTTCCTATTGGGAAACGACCCAGGATGTCCGTACAATGGGACAGGGATTGATATGTGGCGAGCACAGCCCAAAAGACAGCGGATTTTATTATCGCCATCGTTCCTGCCCACTCGCATCTTATGGTGCATGGTTGTTTTTTTCGGGTGGATTGCCGGTTGTTTAGTTCCTCCAGATGCTCTTGCTCTCGATATCATGCTTCCCCAGATGTACAGCGAGGGTATGGAGATCAAGGGTTGGCTGATGAGCGAGAAGCTGGACGGGGTCAGGGGATATTGGGACGGGAGTCGGTTGTTGAGTAAAAACGGCATTGCCCTGCATCCGTCGCCGGTAGGGGCCGTCATCACCTTTAAGTACTATGGATTGTTCCAGTCCGGTCGTCCCAGGTTCCCCTCCTTTCTCAGGGTACGGATGGACACCTGACTTTGAAAATGCGCCTCCGGCGGAACTGTCCCGCTCAAAACCAGAATTCAGGATATTTGCGTGTTTTAGGGATATTATTAACCAGCAGAGCGACAATCAGCATTACCAGGGCGCCGAGTCCGGCCGGAACCAGGGCGTATAAATAGCCCAGCGCATGAACTTTGTGGGAGCCGATAACGGCGATGAGGGCTGTGGCGCCACCCGGTGGATGGAGGGTCTTGGTTGCGTGCATAACCGCAATTGCCGTTGCCACGCTCATTGAGGAGGCCAGCCACATATGGGCGCCGAAGAGATGGTAGAATGCCACCCCGATAATTGCGGAAATGATATGACCGCCGATGAGGTTTCTCGGTTGCGCCAGCGGACTTTTGATGGCTCCGTAAATCAGGACGGCGGACGCCCCGAAGGAGCCGATGATCATGACCAGGTCCGTTTGCGCCAGGAGATTATAATTCAAGGCCGCCACCGCGGAAATACCCAGAAAGGCGCCGATCCAGGACCAGGCAATCTCTGAGAGACTTACCCTCGGGGGACTTTTGGTTGAGCCTCTCATCTTGTTGAAATAGTCTTGCATGGTTTTCACGTTAAGGAAATGTTAAGCCGGGCCATCCTCCGGGCGGATCATATCACCCTGGATCAGCGGTGTATGGATAATATCTTCTCTTGAAACAATACCGACCAGGAAGCCCTGCCGGTCCGTGACAGGTACCCTGTTGATTTTCTTTTCCTTGAGAAGAGCGGAAATTTCCAGCAGGCTTGTTTTTCGGTTCACGGTTACGGCGGGGGAGGTCATGATATCCTCAACCTTTTTTTCCCTGATTGCCAGGGCGGCGCAACCTCGTGCCATCAGACAGCGAGCCACTACGTCCATGAACGTTTTCGGGCCGTTCGGCCCCATCCTGGCAAGAAAATCCTTTTCAGACAACACCCCTGCGACAAGCATGTCTGCGGTGACCACCGGAATCCCCGATACCCTTTTGGCAGCCATTAGATCAGCAGCCTCCTGAACTGGTGTTTCCGGCCGCACGGTAATGACCGTTTTGGTCATAATATCTTCCGCTGTAACGGATTGGGCGATTCTCTGCAGGGTATGATGATACACGATCCTGTACAGGTCCTTAAAGTCTGCTGGTGTAATGTCCAGATATCCTGGAATTTCCTTCATCGCCTGGTAAATATCCTGGTCGGATATGGGCAGCGGGGATGCGTCGGTCATGGTGTTCGGCATGGTCATAACAGCTTTCCTTCAGCAAAAGTAGTCACGCAGTGTAT
>WFZC01000384.1 GCA_015489765.1 Desulfobulbaceae bacterium | reverse complement strand
CATGACAATTGTCGCATGCCTCTGAAAAAAATCGACACAACCTGGTCATACCCGAGCCTGCAGACAGGAGCGGGAACAGCGCTGCTTGTGCTGCTCCTGCTATTGGCTTTTTCTGCGCCGCTTCAGGCACGGGATTTGAGTGATATTTTACAGCAGGTGGAAAAAAATACCCCGGCCCTGCAGGCGGCCCATGCGCGAACCAGGGCGCGGCAGTCTGCCCTTGAAAGGGAAAAAAGCAACTATTTCGGAGAGGTTGACGCCCTGGCAAAGAGCAGTAACTATGATGATGATCGATTGATAAACCCGATAACCTTTCCGGTCAACATGCGGGCCGAGCTTTTTGACGATAATCAAGTAGGGTATGGGGTAAGCGGGCACCTGCCGCTGGATATCAATGGCCGCATTACCGCCCGGGTAAAGGCGGCGGATAAAGAACTGGCCGCCGCCCTGGCCGGAGAGGGAAATGTCCGTCTCCAGGTCCTGCACTCGGCAGCCGACCTGTACCATTCCCTGGAGGGTATCAAGGGGCTTGAAGCGGCGCTGCGTAAACAGATCGAGGCCTTGACCGCCCATATCAGGGTCGTCACTGTGGCCATCAGCGCCGGCCGGGTGGCGCCGGTGGAGAAATTGCGCCTGATTGCCGACCAGGAGGCGGTAAAGGGAAAACTGGCCGCGATCAAGGGCAAAGAACAGGGGATCAGGGCACGACTGGCAGCGCTGATGGGTGTGTCTTCCTTTACCGATCCGGTTGCCCCGGCCGTCAACAAACCGACCATTTTCAACGGCCAGGCCGGAAAAATTGACAATCGACCGGATGTCCATATCATCGAGTCAAAGGCCGAGGCGGCCGATGCCAGGGTCAGGGCCGCCTTTGCCTCCCGTTTACCGTCATTGAATTTGAATGGTTCCTGGTTGCAGAACCAGGGCTTTAATGGAGAAGGTGATGATACCTGGGCCCTGTTTGCCACCCTCCGGGTGCCACTCTATGATGGCGGCGGCCGCCGGGCCGCAGTTGAAGAGGCCAGGTCCAGCCGTCTGGCGCTTAAGCATGATCTGGCCGCGCTTCGCAACAGGGCCCGGGCCGAGGTTATTGCGGCCCGGGCGGACTGGCAGGCGGCCCGGGCCGGTTTTCAGGCGGCAACCGCATCCGTCAAGGCCGCTGAAGAGACAGCGCGCATTCAGTCCGACCGTTTTTCGGAAGGACGGCTGTCGGCGGCGGACCTGGTGGACGCAGAAGCTGCGCTGGCCTCGGCCAGATCAGATAAGGCCCTTGCCCTGACCGGCTGGTGGCTGGCTGGTGATCATCTGCGGCGTGCCCTGGGCCGGGAACCGGCCGCCTACCGCCGACCGGCCAACCCGGGCAAAGGTTCTGCCGACTGACCGCAGCCGCCTCTATTCATAAAGCAGCATGGCCGGGTCGGTTCTTGTTGTCTCTGCCACAACTGATGAAAAAAACGTCTATTCAGTAAGATACATTACTGTTTGCAAGGCTCCGGTTTCCAAGTTCAAAAGATAATACAAGGAAAATCCATGGCGCAGGTATCACAAAAAATATCAAGAAAGATATCAAAAAAAATAACCTATCCGGTTGCGGTGATCATTCTGGTTCTGCTGATAGCCGGTGGTATTATTGTCCATAAAAAAAGGGCCGCCATGGTGGCCCATACCCCTCCTGAAACCATTGCGCCCTGGGCCCTGCACGTGGCGACGGTAACCAGAGATCCCGTGGATACCGGTTTCCCCGCCCTGGCAAGGATAACCACCCGTCAACCGGTGACCATCATGGCCAGAATCACCGGCCGCATCCTTGCCATGGGACCGCGGGAAGGGGTAGCTGTTAAAAAAGGTGACCTGCTGGCCCGCATTGATACCAGCGCCATTGAAAAGAAGATAAAATCTCTCCAGGCCCAGCTTATCGCCGCCCGCGCCGAGGCAACCCGCACCGGCCATGAACTGGTGCGGGAGGAAAAACTGTTCAGGGACGGCGGCAGCAGCGCCACCGCCGTTGATTCCAGGCGCACCGCTGCCGTGACCGCCAGACAGAAGGTGGCATCACTTGAACATCAGATAGGTGCCCTGGAAGTGGAGAAGGGGTACGGTGTTATCAAAAGCCCGGTCAACGGCATCATTGCCGCCCGCCTGGCGGAACCGGGTGACATGTGTGTCCCCGGTCATCCCTTAAACAGAATAACCGCCGCCGGCGGGGCCCTGGTGCGGGTGGAGCTTCCCCAGTCCATTCTCCATCAGGTCCGTCCCGGCGCTCCCGTCATACTTTCCTATAATGACCGGCAGATGACGGTGGTTGTCAGCCGCGTTTTCCCCTCTGTCGACGCCCGGGCGCTGGGCCATGTGGAGGCGGATGTTGATGCTGTTCCCTTTGACCTGCCCAGTGGTTCCCGCATTGACGCGCGACTCATCCTGCGCCGGGCCACGAACGCGTTCCGGGTACCCTATGGCTGCCTGCTCTGCGGAGAGGACGATACGCGGTGTCGTGTTTTTATCATTATGCAAAAGGGGAAGGAAAAGGAAAAAAACAATTTGAAAATGGTACCGGTAAAAGTCCGGTTGCGGGGTCATGACGGCGTTGGGGTGACCGGCGCCCTCAAGGCGGGTGATCGGGTGGTTGTTGCCCATGAAAGCGTTCTTTTGCAGCTGCATGATGGTGATCCGGTCACCGTTGCACGGGGAGAGTTACCATGAGTGGTATGGAGCGGTTTCTCCGCTATCCCCATGCCATTATCGCCGTTGCCCTGGTCGGCGTGGTGGCTGGAGTTCTTGCCTATGTCACCCTGCCCATGAACCTTTTTCCCGAGACCAACAGGCCGGTGGTTTCGGTGGTGACCCAGTGGCCGGGGGCGGCGGCCAATGATGTGGCCACCGAGGTGACCCATCCCATTGAGGTGCGTCTTACCGCCATTGACGGCGTGCGCCGGGTGACCTCCACCTCGAGGGACGAGGTGTCAGCCGTCCAGGTGGAGTTTGAATACGGCAATGACATCGATACGGCAGCCACCAAGGTACTCACCGAACTGCGGCGGGTGCGGAGCCTGTTGCCGGCAGGGGTCAGGGACTCGCTTATTTTCAAGATCACTGATGCGGCCCGTCCCCTGATGGTTCTTGGCCTGACTTCGGCGCCCGGCGCCCAGCTCGATTCCGCCCGTATACGGAGGTTGGCCGAAAACCAGCTGCGCGACCGGCTGCTTGGCATTCCCGGTGTGGCCGAGGCCGAGGTGTTCGGCGGTGACCGCATTGATGTGGCCGTTGATCTTGATCGTAATAAACTCGAGGCCCATGGCCTGACACCGGCTGAAGTGGCGGCAGCGCTCATCGGTTCCAATGTGTCCATACCCACCGGCCTGGTCCATCGCCATGGAAACCGCTACCTGTTGACGACCGAGGCCCTGGCCATGGGACCGGCGGACATAGCCGCCGTCATGGTGCCTGTTGCCCATGGCGCCTACGTCCGGGTTGGTGATCTCGGCACGGTCGGCTGGGGCAGGGCGGATGCGACCTCCATCTATCGCGGTAACGGTAAACCGGCGGTGGCCGTGTCCCTGCTCCGCAGTGAAAATGGTCATGCCCGGGAGGTCATTGCCGAGATTCAGAAATATCTGCCGCAGATCAAAAAAGAATTTTCCATGCTCCACATGGAACTGACCGACACCCAGGGCAGGCTTATTGACCTGACCGTGGACAACATGCTCAGTTCCTTGCAGGATGCGGTCATCATGACCCTGTGCGTTATCCTGCTCTTTCTTGGCAACACGCGCGCTTCTTTTATCACGGCCCTGTCCCTGCCCTTTACCTATGTGCTCACCTTTGCCTTTATGAAGCTGCTGGGATTTGAGTTCAACATGGTGACCCTGACCGCAATTATCATTGCCGTCGGTCTGTTGACCGATGACGCCATTGTGGTCATCGAGAATATCGAGCGTCATATCCGGGCCACCGGCAAGGGCGGCCTCAAGGTTGCGGCCCAGGGCACCACCGAGATTCTGCTCGCCGATACCGCGGGTACCTTGAGCGTAATTATTGTCCTGATTCCGATTATGTTCATCGGCGGTTACGTACAGAATACGCTGCGGCCCCTGACAGTTGTCCTGTCCGTGTCCCTTGCCTCGTCCCTGATCGTTTCGGTGACCATTATTCCCCTGCTGGTTCCCTGGCTGCTCAAGCCCGGCGCTCCGGACCCCATTGCCCGGCTGCTCAGCCCCTTTGAGCGTTTTGTTCTTGATCCGCTGCGGCATGGATATATTGCCCTGGTTGACTGGGGGCTCACCCACAGGCTGCTCGTTCTGCTGGTCATGGCGGGGTTGTTTGTCTTTTCTGTCCGTCAGATGCCAATACTAGGCAAGGAGCTGATGCCGCTGATGGACACCGGCGTTATTTCGGTTGATTTTGAGGCCCAGCCCAATGTTGATGATGACGGCATGAAAAAGATCGCCGCCCAGGTGGAACAGGCAATCGAGCAGGAAGTCCCGGAAAAATGGATGCTCTACATGTCGACCGTGATCGGATCGGAGCCAGGGGTAAAATCATTTGGCGCTTCCCGATTGCTGCAGCAGGGAACCATCACCGTTAATCTGGTGGACAGGTTCCAGCGTGACCGGACGATTTATGACATTAACCGCGGCATTCGCGCCCGCCTGAAAAAAATACCCGGACTCATTGCTTCCAATGTGACGGTATTCGGCTCAACCCCCCTTTCGTCAATCCGGTCAACCGTGGATGTGATGATCACCGGCCCGGACACTTCAGTGTTGAACAGTCTTGCTGACAAGGTGATGGCCCGTCTGCAAAAGGTGCGGGGCCTGACCGGCACGGAACGGAGCTGGCAGGGGATGTCGGCCCGGATCAATCTGGATGTCGACCCGGCCAAGGCCCGGTTATATGGCCTGAGCGCCGCTGATATCTCCCATCAGGTGGCCGCTGCCGTGGGAGGTATTCCCGGCGGTATGCTGCGCATTACCGGTGAAAACCCCATTCCGGTGCGGGTGCGCTTTCAGTTGAAACAACGGGCGGACACCGAGGAGTTGCGGGCCATTCCCATTCGGACGAAAAACGGGAAAACCATTCCCCTGGCTTCGGTGGCGACTCTGAAAACCGTGTATGTGCCCACGGCCGAGACCCACCAGCGGCTGCTGCCCACCGTTGATGTGCTTGGCTATCGGGGCAATATTGCCGTCACCCACCTGCATGAAAATGTCAAAAAGGCCCTGGCAGGACTTGAGCTGCCACGGGGCTATCATTTAAGTTACGAAGGTGAGATCAAGCAGATGGGTGAGTCCTTCAAGCGGCTGGGCAAATCACTGGCCTTGGGGCTGGCCTTTCTCTTTTTGATGCTGGCCATTACCTTTAAATCCTTTCTTGATCCCCTGGCCATCATGATCTCTCTGCCGCTGGCGGTGATCGGCGCGGCCTGGGCCATGATGCTGGCCGGCAAGCACGGTTGCATGCCCTCGTTCATGGGATTTATTCTGCTGATGGGTATTGTGGTCAACAATGGTATTCTGCTGGTCGATTTTACCAAGGTGGGAATGGAGAAAGGATTGGATCTACGCGAAGCCCTGCTTGATGCGGTCCGGCACAGGGTGCGGCCAATCCTGATGACCGCCGGTGCATCCGCCGTGGGTATGATTCCCATTGCCAAGGAATGGGCCGTTGGCATCGAGCGTCTTTCACCCATGGCCGTGGTCGCCATCGGCGGCCTGGTGGTGGGCACCTTCCTGACTCTTTTGGTGGTGCCGGTGCTCTTTCATGTCCTGGAAAGCGCTCGCATGCGGGTCAAGGGCTGGCTGCGCTGAAAAGTAAGTCTCCAAAAAATACTTCTCTACGGTATGTTTGTCATCGATTAATGATTGGAAAATATCCAGGCAAAAAACATATCCCGCCCCGGCGGGAAAGGAGGAGGCATGCGGGATAGACATTGGCAATTTTTCTGTATCCTGGCAGTCTGTATTCTTGGTCTGTCCGGCAGTCCGGCGCTTGCAGGGTCGCTGCAGAACCTGGGTAACGGCATCTGTCTTGATAAAAGAACTGGTCTGATGTGGCAGATCGACAGGGGCAAGCGTTTTTCCGATTTGGCTGCGGTGCGAAAGTATGTGGCCGGCATGAAACTCGGCAACTATGATGACTGGCGTCTGCCTACCACCAGAGAGAGCAGTGAGTTGCGCGGTCTGATTGCCATCCAGGGGAATGAGGACTGTCATTTTCCAAAACTGAAGGGCAAATACTGGCTGCGGGATGAGAAAAAAGGGGTGGTGCCGGCCCGGCTTGAGCTGGAATGTTTCTGCCGGGGCGACTTTGACCTGGTGGTCAAGGACAAGGGCTATGTCCGCTTGGTGCGCAGCACAAAGGAGAAAAAATAGATTTTTTATCCGAAAATCGCCCACGGAGGACATGGCTGCCCATGCCGAAGTCGGAGATTTTCATTGTTTGTTGTGGCAGGCCAATCCGGAGTCTTCACTACGTTCCGCTTACCTGGTCCAGCCATGCTGGTTTATCCGAAATTAAGGTTACGCGGGTTTTTTGTAACTTCTCAATAACTGATGGTAAGTTGCTGCTAATTATATGGATT
>WFZC01000383.1 GCA_015489765.1 Desulfobulbaceae bacterium | reverse complement strand
TGGGCCAAGCGGCTGCGGGAAATCCACCATCCTCAAACTGGTCTCCGGCGATCCGTCTCTTTCCTTTACCGGCACCATCAGCTGCGGGGGCAGAGAGACCGCATCCGGCCGGACGGCCTGGATGGCACAGCAGGACCTGTTGCTGCCCTGGCTGGATGTACTGGCCAATGTCCTGCTTGGGGCAAAACTCAGGGGCGAGGTGACCCGGGAGCTTGCGGAAAAAGGGCGGGAGCTGCTTGCCCAGGCCGGACTGGCTGGTTCCGTGCATGCCCTGCCCGCAACCCTGTCCGGGGGCATGCGGCAGCGGGTGGCCCTGTTGCGCACCCTGATGGAAAACCGGTCGATCCTGCTCATGGACGAGCCCTTTTCCGCCCTTGACGCCCTTACCCGTATCCGGCTGCAGAATCTTTCCGCCCGGCTCACCAAGGGAGCCACGGTCCTGCTGGTGACCCATGATCCCCTGGAGGCCCTGCGCATGGCCGACCGGATCCTTGTCCTTGCGGGCAGGCCGGTGCGGATCGCCGCTGACATCAGTCTTGCGGGCATGCCGCCAAGAGATGCCGATGATCCGGAGATTGCCGACAACTATCCCGGCCTGCTTAACCTGCTCATGGGCGGGCAAGCGGCATGAACCCCCGGCGGGCGGCCGTAATTGCGGCAGGAATCTTGCTAACCTGGGAGAGCCTCGTCCTGCTGACCGGCGCGCCCCCCTATATCCTGCCCGGTCCCCTGCCGGTTGCCCTGGCCATCGGCAGCCATTTTCCCCTTCTTCTCCACCATCTGCGAACCACCATGATCGAGATTATTCTCGGTCTGGTACTGGGCACTATTTTCGGCATTTCCAGCGCCCTGGCCATGATCATCCTGCCCCGGCTGAAATCCTGGATGCTGCCCCTGCTGGTCATCAGCCAGGCCATTCCCGTTTTTGCCCTGGCGCCGGTTCTGGTCCTGTGGATGGGGTACGGCATGGCGTCCAAGGTGGCCATGACCGTGTTGATCATATTTTTCCCCGTCTGTTCCTCCTTCTATTCCGGCATGCAGCGAATTGATCCCGAACTGCTTGAACTGGCCCGGATCATGGGGGGAAGGCGGGGCGCAATCATGCGTTATATCGTGGTCCCATCGGCCCTCCCCTCGTTTGCCGCCGGGGTGCGGGTGGCGGCTGCGGTTGCGCCCATTGGAGCGATTGTCGGCGAATGGGTCGGCTCCAGCAGCGGACTGGGATTTTACATGCTCTACACCAACGGACGCATGCAGACAGATCTGATGTTCGCCGCCCTGACCGTTTTGTCGGCGGCATCGCTTGTTCTTTATTTTTCCATAGATTTTTTCCTGGACAAACTGGTGTTCTGGGAAACAACCAAGGAGATACCCAATGCACTGTAAACGTAGATTTTTTTATGCCTTTTTCCTGATCTCTCTTAGTATCACCACAGCAACGACCGCCCTGGCCGCCGAGAAAATCACCCTGCTGCTCGACTGGTTTGTTAATCCCGACCACGCGCCGATAATCGTTGCCCAGGAAATGGGGTATTTTGCTGATCAGGGGCTGGAGGTCGAGATCAAGACCCCGGCAAATCCCAACGATCCGCCCAAGCTGGTGGCCGCGGGCAAGGCGGATCTCGCGGTTTCCTACCAGCAGCAGCTCCATGTCCAGGTCGACCAGGGATTGCCGCTGGTCCGGGTTGCAACCCTTGTGGCCACGCCCTTAAATACCCTGCTTGTACGGGCGGACAGCGATATCCACACAATTGGCGATCTGAAGGGCAGAACCATCGGCTACTCGGTGGGCGGCTTTGAAACCGTGTTGCTCAAGGTCATGCTGCAACAGGCCGGGTTGAAACTATCGGACGTGAAACTGGTGAATGTCAACTTTTCCCTGACACCTTCCCTGCTCAGTAAAAAGGTGGATGCGGTCATCGGCGCCTTTCGTAACTTCGAGCTGAACCAGATGGCGATTGAAAAACATCCGGGCCGGGCTTTTTATGTGGAAGAATACGGTATTCCATCCTATGACGAATTGATCATCGTTGCCAACAGGGATGCTCTCGGCAAGGCGAAACTGCGGAAATTTGTCATTGCCCTTGAACAAGGCGTCCAGTACCTGGTCAACCATCCGGACAGGAGCTTTCAACTTTTTGTCAAACATCACAAAGATCTGGATGATGAGCTCAACAGACGGGCATGGGGTGATACCCTGTCCCGTTTTGCCCTGCGTCCCGGAGCCGTTGACAAGCGCCGTTATCTCGGTTTTGCGAGCTTTTTGAAGAAACAGGGCATGACCAAAACGGTCCCGCCCATAACGAAACTGGCCGTGGAACTGGACTGATCTGGTCCTGATTGTTTCCCGTGAAGAGTACCCTGGTTGCGGCAGAGAGTTCTGCCATGATATTTTTCTGTCGCAACCGCTGGCCAGCAAGCCGCCAAGAGAACAGCTTGCCCGTTGTATGGATGCGACCGCCTTCAGAAAAATGGCAATGCAGGTACGGCCTGGGGAAGAAGTGATATGAGTTGCGCGAACCTTTGGCTCCCAAATTGATGTTTTTGTATAACTTGTTGATTTTCTGTTTGTTGCGGCAGATTTTTTCAATAACGGTTCGCGATGGAAAGTTCGGGTATAATATACCGAATTTCCAGCATAATTTTTCTGCGCTATGCCGGCGAGCTGATATTTCTTTCCGGGCCGGACAACTTCGTCCTTTGCAACAACAGGAAAATATTGTATATTTTTTACTGCTTGACAGGCGCAACGCCCTACCTGTTTGAGAAGGTATTGAGACAAGGACATCTCCGCCGCTGCCAAGGGCACCGCCCGTGGCGCAACGCCCTACCTGTTTGAGAAGGTATTGAGACACTTTTTTCGGCCTTTTGTTGCAGGTATCTCCTTGGCGCAACGCCCTACCTGTTTGAGAAGGTATTGAGACCCTGCTTTGATGGAAGTGATGAGAAAATACGCCCTGGCGCAACGCCCTACCTGTTTGAGAAGGTATTGAGACAATGACTGCGCTCGCAATAGCCGGCAACAATACTGGCGCAACGCCCTACCTGTTTGAGAAGGTATTAAAGCAGGGAACAGGGATCAGGAGAGAAATGGTGGCAGGAAATCAGTGCCTTGCTCTATAATTTCTGTCCTAAAAACAAGAAATTATTCAGGCACAGGGAGGGAGCCCGCCCCTGCGGGCGATCGCTGTCCGTTACCTACGGCAGAACATGATCGCCCACAGGGGGCTTCTACAATCTATATTGGATTGCGGGCGGCAGCCCGCTTAAGAATGCAACTTGGGATGCCCAACCATCCTCTGGTCGGTCCGCTTGAAACACCGACAGCCGGTGCGTCTGCGGCAGATCTTCTTAAAAACCTTTTAAGGAAAAACAATCTTGCCTTTGGAAATGGGGCATTATACGGCAAGCAAGATATCGCCTCTCGCCGACAATTTAACCAAGCGATCCGAAAAAGCCACGGAATTTACGGCATGCTTTCCGAAAAAGTCAGCGATCCAGTGGGCCAGAAGGATCTTCTCTCTCCGCCCACCATGTCAAGATTCCTCCAGCAATGATAAGCCGGCAAGCCAATCGTGCGCTTTTCGCAGTTCTGTTCCATCCGGAAAGGTCTTTTCCCGAGGCAGATTTCTGACAACCTGTATCTTGCCGGCGCCGGTGCAGTAGCGATCAAACACCTTGAAATTTCCACT
>WFZC01000382.1 GCA_015489765.1 Desulfobulbaceae bacterium | reverse complement strand
GTATCCGGGATCAGGGCCGGATTGATCATCTGCTTGAAGGTGGGAATAATGATATTCTGCTCCCTGGCCCGTTTGACGGCATTGTCCAGTTTTGCCTGATCGTGCAGGGTAAGATCGATGAGGTTATGCATGGGGGTTCCTGTTATGTTGTCAATATGGTTATCTGTTGATGGCGTCGTAAAAACTTCGATCTACTGCGTCGTGTGTCCTGTGGCGATTCGGGGGCATACTACATGTATAGTCAAAACCCGCCACAGAACACTACTCCTCGGAGTCTACGCTTCGCTCCGCTTACCTGTATATCTGTGTTTTACTTAGCCATCTTTAGGAATTGTTCGGATTTATTACGAGTTCATCAACAATGGCTTTTACCGCATCAAGGGACGGTTCGATGTGGTGCGGATGAACGCCTGTCATTTCCACGGATGTCATGGCGCTGTTGATGTCTTTCAGACCACTACCGGTATTGAGGATGACGATGCGCTCGTTTGTCTCGACCAGACCCTCGTCCCTGGCCCTGACCAGACCGGCAAGGGCGGCGGCCCCGGCCGGTTCGCCGAAGACGCCGGTTCCCTGCGCCAGCCGGGGGATGGCGGCCAGGATTTCATCATCACTGACCTGGACAAAGGCGCCGCCGGTTTCGGTGACCGCGGCCAACGCCTTGATCCTGTCTCTGGGCAGACCGGCACTGATGCTGTCGGCAACCGTTTGCCCGCAAACAGGGGCCTTGCCCAGCACATCCTCCCCATTTTTCCACGCCTGGTAGAGAAAATTTGAGCCCTCGGCCTGGACGCCGATGAGACGGGGCATGTGGTCAATCCAGCCCAGGGCGCATAAATCCCTGAGCCCCTTGTGCAGACCGCCGATGATGCAGCCGTCGCCGACACTGACAAGGATTACCTCCGGCGCCTGCCAGTTCATCTGCTCACAGATCTCATAGGCGGCTGTCTTTTTGCCTTCGGTCATGTACGGGTTATAGCCGGTATTGCGGTTGTACCAGCCATATTCACCGGCCGCTTCAAGGCAGAGATCAAAGGCGTCGTCATAGGTCCCCTTGACCAGCATAACCGTTGAATTATACACCAGCAGCTGGACGATCTTGGCAGGTGGCGCCGACTCGGGCACAAAGATGACATTTTCTTGTCCCACGCTGGCGCAGATGCCGGAGAGGGCGGCCGCCGCGTTGCCGGTGGAGGCGGTGGTGATGATTTCGGCCCGTTGTTCCCCGGCCTTGACCACGGCCACGGCACTGGCCCGATCCTTGAAACTGGCCGTGGGCAACCGGCCGTCATCCTTGACCCACAGGTGGTTGATCCCGAGCTGGTTGGCGAGCCGGGGCGCCTTGTAAAGAGGGGTCCAGCCAATGGCAAGCGGTGGTGTCTGCGCATAGGTATCCACCGGCAGCAGGGGTTTATAGCGCCAGATGGAATAATCCGGATTTTTTGCCAGCGTTGCCCGGTTGATACGTTTTTTCAGAAGATCATAGTCGTAGTGTACATCGACAATGCCCTCGGTCCCATGCTCGGGACAGATGTAGTCAATATCCCCCGGCGAATATTTTTTGCCGCAGATCAGGCATTGCAGATAAAGAATGTGGTCCATTGGATTATAAGGCCTTGCTGATGAGAGCGAGCATGTCCCGCTCATTGTTGACGGTGAGTACCTGGCCCGCATCCACGGTATAGCCGTATTCTTCGGCGATACGTTCATACAGGGGCCGCCGGTGCGCGATCAGGTGGGGAAAAACCCATTGGACAAAATCATCCGGGTTCATTTCATCGGTGTGGGCCAGCCCCTTTATTTTGAGATATTCGGCTACATGGTGATCGAGAAACGCCTCATCATAATAGAGCGGCTTGGGATCGGCCTGGGCCCGCTGGATCAGCATCTTCTCCATGTCGGCGTCGGCCCGGAGATAGATGATAACCGAGTGTCTGGAGAGTTCGTCCCAAACTTCGTCATCGGTCAGCTCGCAGATGGAGCCGCCGGTATCGTTGAGAAAATGGGGACGGTCATACAGGGTCCTGGCCTTGTCGATGAAGGGGCCCACATCCCGGATAGCCTGTATCTCCGCCTCCCTGTGCAGCCGCTGTCTCCGTTTGAATTCCTCGAGACTGGAACCGCCCATGGCCGGATTGCCGATTTTTCCCAGAAAGGTGGACACCGGTTTCAGATGCTGGAAGGTGATGTTACTGCGAAAGGAAATCGAGTCGCTCAGGATCAGGTCCCGCAGAAAGGGCTGCTGCAGGGCATGTCTTTTGATATTGTCGAGGATGGGTTCTTTCAGGTAACGGGTGCCGATCCGGTAATCGACGGAATAGTGAAACCAGGTGTCTGCCGGCAGCACGCCGGCAAGGGTGGTTTTTCCCACCCCGGACATGCCCATCAGGGTGATGACCTTGCCCGGCCATTGCTGAAACTCTGTCCTGCTGATCTTCATACCGTTTCAACAGGCGCCTGTGTTTCACCGGTCATCAACAGGCCGATGGATTCCCGGGTGGCCTGGTCTCGCTCGATGATACCCATGATTTGTCCGTCAAACATGACCGCTATCCGATCGGAAAGGGCCATGACCTCATCCAGGTCCTCGGAGATGACGATGGATGCCGTGCCCTGCTGCCGTTGTTCGGCAATCCGTTCATGGATATACTCTGCTGCTCCGATATCAACACCCCGGGTGGGCTGGGAAGCCAGCAGCACCTTGGGTTCGGCATCCAGCTCCCGAGCCATGATAACCTTCTGGATATTACCGCCGGAAAGGTTGCTGGTCATGGTGTCGATGCCGGGGGTTTTGACCGCGTATTCCCTGACCAACCGCTTGCTGTGGGCGCAAATTTCACCAAAACAGAGAAATCCTTTTTTGCAGAAGGGATTGTGGTTATGGTTGAGCAGGATAAGGTTTTCCTTGATATCGAATTCACCGATTGCGCCGTCTTTCATCCGTTCTTCCGGAACATAGGAAAGGCCGATTTTACGGATCTGCCCTGGTTTATAGCCGGTGGTATCGTGGCCGTTTATCATAATTCGACCGGATTTCGGCCTGCGCAGACCGGCGATGGCCTCGGCCAGTTCCCGCTGACCGTTGCCCGATATTCCGGCAATCCCAAGTATCTCACCGCTTCTGACTTTTAGATTCAGCCCTTTGACCGCCTGTTTGCCCCTGTCTCCATAAACAAAGAGATCTTCGATGACCAGAAGCGGTTCACCCGGCTCTACCTGGTGTTTGTCCGGGGCGAGTTTGACTTCACGACCGACCATCAGACGGGCCAGGTCGTGCCGGTCGGATTTGTCGGGAGTGGTGGTACCCGTTACCCGGCCGTGGCGGAGAACGGTGATCCTGTCGCTGAGATCAAGTACTTCCTGTAACTTATGTGAGATGAAGATGATTCCGCGTCCATCCCTGACCAGCTTCCGGAAGATCACAAAGATATCATCAACCTCATTGGGAGTAAGGACCGCTGTTGGTTCGTCGAGGATGAGAATTGAGGCGTCCCGGTACAGGGCTTTAATGATCTCGACCCTTTGCCGCTCGCCGACGGACAACTGCCAGATATAGGCATCCGGGTAGACTTGCAGGCCGAAGGTTTTGGAAAGCCGGGTGATTCGCCTGGAGACGGTTTTCAGGTCGGTGAGCGGGCCTCGACTTGATTTAAGGCCCAGGGCCACGTTTTCAGCCACGGTCAGCGTTGGTACCAGCATGAAGTGCTGGTGGATCATGCCGATGCCCTGGGCTATGGCATGGGCGGGCGAGGTCAGCCTGACCGGTTTGCCGTGCAACAGAATTTCGCCTTCATCCTGCTGGTACAAGCCATACAGTATTTTCATCAGGGTGGACTTGCCGGCGCCGTTTTCCCCAAGCAGGGTGTGCACCTCACCAGCCCGGACATCAAAGTCGACGTTGTCGCTGGCAAGGACGCCGGGAAATCGTTTTGTGATTCCCCGCATCTGCAGCATGGGCGTATTGCTATTGATTTGCGACATTGTCTTTTTCTGTATTTCTGAAATCTACCGCCGCATGGGCGCGTAAAACAACAGGTCCGGACATCAGGAAAGTTTCTGATGTCCGGATGCCTGCGGTACAGTCCCGCTTTACTTGTTGCCTGTCTTGATGGAACCGTCCTTGATGCCGGCAATGGTTTTCAGGCCGAGTTCCTTGACCTTGGGAGCAAGTTTGTAGCCATCGTTGAACTCGATAACAATGCCGCCATTGGCAAGGTTGATCTGATATTTCCTGCCGCCCTTGATACCCTTGTCTAGATCGGCCAGGATCTTTTTCAGCACCACTTCCCATTTGTAGACCTGGGAAGCGACGACGATTTCAGGGGCCAGCTCGGTCTGGTTGGCCTGGGTGGCGAACCAGGGCACCCTCTTTGCCCTGGCGGCGCCGATTGCGCCGACCACCATCTGCGAGGTGCCGGTCAGGACATCGGCCCCGGATGCCATCAGGGCGCGGGCCGCCTCAGCGGCAAGGGCCACATCGGAAAAGGAGCCGATATAGTTGACCTTGGCCCGGATTTTTGGATTCTGCGCCTTGGCGCCTTTGACAAAGCCGTCAACATAGAGTTTGGCAGCCCCGACCTCGACCGGACCGACAACCCCGACACCACCCTTTTTACTCATGGCCGCGGCCATAACGCCCATGACATAGCCGCCTTCATCGGAGGCCGCCTCATAGGAGGAGACGTTGGATAGGCCGAAGGTATCGGCTGAAGTTCCCCAGGCAAAGGCGGTGTTGGGAAAATCCGGGGCGATTTCCTTTAAGGAGCCGCCGTACTGGGAGCCGTGGGCAATGACCAGGTCAAACCCCTTTTTGGCATAGTCGCGAATGGCTGCTGCTGCGTCTTCAACCACGAATGTGCCGTCGGTGATGGCCAGTTCAATGGGACGTTCCTTCTGGATGGCCTTGATGCCGTCGACAATACTCTGGGTAAAGGCCAGGTCATTCCGGGCGCTGGGCGCAATAATGGCAACGCGCAGGGTCTTGCCGGCGGCCAGTATCGACGAGGGCGCCAGCAGGAAGAGGGCCGACAGAACGGCCGCCAGGTAGAGATAACTTCGTTTCATTGTTAGGTCTCCTCTTTATGAAATGATGGAAATGCCATGCGGATGGACAATTATCCGCCTCGTACGTAGGGCTTGGTCAGCGCCGCCGGTTGTTTGAACCGTTTTGCCACCACGACCAGCGCCAGGATCGTTATGATTGCCGGGGCCATGGCGGCCAGGTCGGAGGCGGAGCGGGGGATGACGCCAAAGGTTTTGCATTGCAGAACTATGGCCTGGACAAGTCCGAAGAGAAAAGAACCGAGCATAACCCCTGTTGGTGTCCAGGCGCCGAAATAGACCAGGGCAATGGCGATAAAGCCCATGGCATTGGTCAGGTTCTGTTGAAAGATGCCCAGTTCTATGGCCAGGGCCGCCCCGGCCAGACCGGCCAGCCCATTGCCGATGATGATGGCTGAATACCTGGTGGCCATGACACTGACGCCGAGACTGTCGGCGGCCTCAGGGTTCTCGCCGATGGCGCGGATGTTGAGGCCGTAGGTGGTCTTGTAAAGTATAAAACTCATCACCGGCACCAGGCCAAAGGCGATATAGACGATGATCGAGTGCTGAAAAAGCATCTCGCCGACGATGGGCAGGTCGGAAAGAACGGGAAAGTGGAGGGGCATGAACGGCAGAATGGGCCGTGGCGTGCCGACAAATTTTTGAAAGAGCAGGTCACTCATGCCAAGGCCGAAAAGATAGATACCAATGCCGCTGACCCCCTGTTCCGCTCGTAAATTAAGGGTTATAAATCCGTAGAACACCCCGAGAACCAGGCCGGTACCAATGCCGACCAGCAGACCGTAGTAGGGGTTATTGGTTTGTAAAACAGTATAGTAGGCGCCAAAGGCACCAAGCAGCATCACCCCGTCAACGCCAAGGTTAAGGACGCCGCTTCGCTGGCCCAGGGCCTCGCCGAGGGAGGCCAGCAGAAAGGGGGTCGCCAGCCTGATGCCCGAGGCAATGGTGGAAACAATAATCAGCACGGCAAGGGAATCAGCCATTGTTTCCTCCCTCTTCGATCGGGTCAGGCCCGTCATCCACCCGCGGGGCGGACCCCATCCGTTGCTTGAAATATTCCGAACTGACGACAAAGACAACGATGAGACCATTCAAGGCGATGATCAGGGCCGAGGGGACCTGGGCCGCCCGTTGCAGGGCATTGGCTCCAACCAGCATGCCGCCGAAGAGCAGGGCCGATGGAATCGACCACAGGGGATGCAGGCCCGCAAGCAGGGCAACGACAATGCCGTTAAAGCCGGCGCTGCCGGTAAAGCCGGTGGAACTGCCGTCGGTCACCATCCGGTGTGACTCGCTGCCGAATACCAGGATGGCGCCGGCAATACCGGCCATGGCGCCGGAAAAGGCCAGAGCCGCGGTAACATTTTTCGGCACGGAAATGCCGGCATAGCGGGAGGCGTCCGGATTGTAACCCACGGCCCGCAGGCGAAATCCCATGGATGTGCGCCAGAGCAGGAAATAGGCGCCAACGGCCATACCCAGGGCGATAACGACCCCGAGATGCATGCGCATACCCTCTATGAGAATGGGCAGGTCAGCGTTGGACGACAGACGCATGGTCTGTGGGATGGCCGTTCCCCTCGCAACTTCGGCCGGGTCAATCAGCGGGCCGCGCAGGAGAAAGTTCATAACCTGGACGGCAACGATGTTGAGCATGATGGTGGAGAGAATCTCGCTGACGTTAAACCAGGCCTTCAGCGCCCCGGCTATGGCCCCCCAGAATGCGCCGCCAACCGCCCCGGCCAGCAGGACCATGGGAATTAACACCAGCGAGGGAAGGGCGGGAAAGGCCAGGGCGATTATGGTCGCCAGCAGGGCCCCGACAACCATCTGGCCCTCGCCGCCGATGTTGATAACATTGGCCCGAAAGGCGATGCAGATACCGACGCCGATCAGCAGTAGAGGAATGGATTTAATCGCTGTTTCGGAAAATCCGTCGAGACTGCCGAAGGCAGCGCGGAACATGGTGGCATAGCCGCTGACAGGATCTGCTCCCAGTGACAGCAGCATGACTGCACCGATCAGCAGGGCCAGCAGAACAGCACCCAGGGGAATAAGAAGGCGGATTATTAATTGTATATTATTGGTTTTCACGTTTGTCCCGGCTGCACCGGGACAATGGGCCTGCAGCAGGCCCATTGTCTGATGAATAATGATGAAAAATCAGTATATTACGCCTGAATTTCTGTTATAAAAAACAGGTAAGCGTAGACTCCGAGAAAATTTCATGAAGAAAAGCTCGTTATTTTAACCGATTGTCTCGTTCTCTTGCATATGCAGCATAATTGCTGCTGTCCTGTAGGGGCGGCTGAAGCCACCCCTACAGACTTGGGGTGCGGGCAAGGCCTGCATTAGTATATAAGCCGGGGTATGGATCATTTGGGGATACTTCCCTGGACACCTTCAACATAATAATTCATGGCGAGCAGGTCCTTGTCGGTCAGGGCCTTGCCGGCGGCAACAATCAGTTTGCCGCTCTGGTCCTTGATGGGACCGTGGAAAGGTTTGAATGTGCCTTCGGCTATTTCTTTGGTTGTTTTTTCCACCAGGGCGACCACGTCCTTGGGAACAACGGGATTGATCGGCGCCAGTTTGATGGATCCCTCTTTAATGCCGCTCCAGACCGCTTCCGGTTTCCAGGTATGATCGAGCACCGACTGGGCCACCTTGGTATAGAATTTACCGTAGTTATGGGTGACGGCCGTCAACTGGGCCTTGGGGCCGTACTTGGACATATCGGAATGATAGGCGATGGCATAGACGCCCTTTTCTTCCGCGGTCAGCACCGGCGCCGTTGAATCGGTATGATGGGTGATGACGTCTGCGCCCTGGGCAATCATGGCCTCGGCCGCCTCGCGTTCCTTGCCCGGATCAAACCATGAGTTGACCCAGATCACCTTGACCTTGACGTCCGGGTTGACGGATCTGGCGCCCAGGGTAAAGGCATTGATGCCCCGGATAACTTCCGGGATCGGAAAGGCGGCCACATAGCCCATGATATTGGATTTGGTCATCTTGCCGGCGATGATGCCGGCAAGGTAGCGGCCCTGGTAATATCTGCACATATAGGTGCCGACATTTTTGGCTGTTTTGTAGCCGGTGCAGTGCTCAAAATATTTTTTCGGAAACATCCGGGCCACTTTCAGGGTGGGATTCATGTAGCCAAACGAGGTGGTGAATATCAGGTCATAGCCGCTGTTGGCAAGGTTCCTGATAACCCGTTCCGCCTCCGGGCCTTCGGGGACCTTTTCAACGTATTTGGTCTCGACCTTGTCGCCGAGATTTTTTTCCAGGGCAAGGCGGCCGAGGTTGTGCTGATAGGTCCAGCCGGCATCACCGATGGGGCTGACATAGACAAAGCCGATTTTCAGTTTTTCCGCAGCGGTCGCGGACAGGGCCAATCCCAGCACGCAGGCGGCAAGGATGGCAATTGAGAAAATTCCTTTTTTTGTAATCATCTGGTTCTCCTTTTGTGAAATGAATGGTTACTGGTTTTCCGGGTGATAGGTTATACCAAGCGAGGCCGGTGAATTCAATCGTATGGCCGTAAGGTCCCTTGAGATAATAACCAGGACGATGATGGTGGCCAGGTAGGGCAGCATGGACAGCAGTTGCGAGGGAATGTCAATACCCAGCCCCTGGATATGGAACTGGGCAATGGTGATGGCGCCGAACAGGTAGGCTCCGAACAGTACCCGCAGCGGCCGCCAGGTGGCAAACACCACCAGGGCCAGCGATACCCAGCCCCTGCCCGCAACCATGCCCTGGACCCAGACCGGGGTGTAGGCCACTGACAGGTAGACGCCGCCGAGACCGGCCATGGCGCCGCCGAACAGGACGGCGAGATAGCGTATTCCTATGACGTTGTAGCCAAGGGCGTGCGCCGATTTCGGGGCCTCGCCGATCCCGCGCAGGATCAGCCCGGCCCTGGTTTTGTATAAAAACCAGGAGACAAGGAAAAACAGGGCAAGGGACCCGTACACCAGAATGTCATAGGAAAAAAGGAGTTTGCCAAGCACCGGAATATCACTGAGCAGGGGAATATGCAGCTTGGCGATACCGGGCAGGGCGATACTGGTATAGTTCAGGCCGAGAAAGGCGCTTAAGCCTACGCCGAAGATGGTCAGGGCCAGGCCGCTGGCAACCTGGTTGGCCATCAGGGTCAGGGTGAGAACGCCAAAGATGGCCGCCATGAGCGCCCCGGCAGCCATGCCACAGGCAACCGCCAGTAGCAGGCTGCCGGTTTTGGCCATGGCAATAAAACCGGTGATCGCTCCTACCAGCATCATGCCCTCGACACCCAGGTTCAGTACCCCTGATTTTTCGGTGACCAGTTCTCCCAGCGCAGCATAGACAAAAGGGGTGCCGGCGGCAACAGCGGCAACAAGTATTTTGAGAAAGATAGCAAAGTCCATTATCCCTCCTTTCGTTGCCTGCGGGTGATACGGAGCCGAAAATAAATGAGGAAATCGGCCGCCAGCAGATAAAAGAGCAGCAGGCCCTGGAAAATGCCGGTGACAGCAGACGGCAGGTCCAGGTTCATCTGGCCGGATTCACCGCCGAGATAGAGCAGCGCCATCAAAAGACTGGAAAGAAAGATGCCGCCGGGATGCAGCCGACCGACAAAGGCGACAATGATGGCCGCATATCCGTAACCGGGCGAGATCGAGGGCAGCAACTGGCCGATAGGACCGGCAATTTCCAACACTCCGGCAATTCCAGCAGCCAGGCCGCCTGCGAGCATGCCGATCCAGATCAGTTTTTTGTAGTCGAATCCGGCATAGGTTGCCGCCTTTTGCGCAAGGCCCGCAACCTGGAGCTGGTAACCGGTAAAGCTTTTTTCCAGGAACACCCAGCCGATCCCGACACCGATAATCGAGATGAGTACGCCAAGGTGGAGGCGGGTCCCTTTGATCAGGATCGGCAGCATGGCCGAATCGGAAAAGAGGACCGATTGGGGAAAACCATAACCGTTTGGATCCCGCAGGGGGCCATGCACCAGCAGTTCAAGCAGGAGCAGGGCCACATAGTTGAGCATCAGGGAGACAAGAATTTCGTTGGCATTAAAAACAGTCTTTAACAGCGCCGGGATGGCGGCCCAGAGCATGCCGCCTGCCGCGCCGCAGAGGATCATCAGGGGCAGGACAAAATGGCTGCTGCTGCCGTGGAAGATGATTGCTATATAGCCGCCGAAAATGGCGCCCAGGGCCATCTGTCCCTCAGCGCCGATATTCCAGATGTTTGCCCGGAAGCCGATGGCCAGGCCGGTGCCGATGAGCATCAGGGGCGCGGCCTTGATAAACAGCTCGCCGACGCTGTACAGGTCGTGGACCGGTTCTATGAAAAAGGCAAAAAAGGCCTGCATCGGATCCTTGCCCAGGAGGGTAAAGATGATAAGGCCGCTGATGAGCATCAGCAGGGCGGCAATAAGTGGTGAACAGTATTTCATCACCCGTGACGGCTCGGGGCGAGGCTCTATCTTAACAAACATGGGACCCTGGCTCCTGAGGACTATGGGCTGTTTTTTCTTTTGGGCCGCCGGGAAACATACCGCTCATCCAGAGGCCTACTTCCTCTTTGTTGGTTTCCCGTACCTGCAGGGAAGGGGAGACCCTGCCCTGGGCAATGACAATCAGCCGGTCGCAGATTTCAAAGAGTTCGTCCAGCTCTTCGGACACCACCAAGACGGCGGAACCGTTGTTGCGCAGATCAATCATGGCCTGCCGGATGACATTGGCGGCGCCGATATCCACCCCCCAGGTGGGCTGGGAGACTATCAGCAGTTTTGGCTGCTGGAGAATTTCTCTGCCGGTGATATATTTCTGCATGTTGCCGCCGGACAGGCTGGTAATCGGGTCCTCTATGGAACCGCATTTCACGGAAAAACCGGTGATACAGCGGCGGGTGAATTCGGCCGCCCTGCGAAATCGCAGCAACCCGTTTTTGACCATTCCGTGCCGATGGGCGGTGAGAATGGTGTTTTCGGTCAGAGACATGCCCGGCACCGCACCCCGGCCCAGCCGCTCTTCCGGCACAAAGCCAAGCCCTAAGTTGCGCCGCTGGTCGGGATTCAGGCGGCCGACCGGTACATCGTACATTGTGATGACGTTCTCGTCGTCAACGAGTCGTTCGCCGCTCAGGCAGTAGAGGAGTTCCTGCTGGCCATTGCCGGAGATACCGGCCATGCCGACAATCTCGCCCTCGGACACGGAAAAACTGATCTCCCTAAGGTCCGTGCCAAAGGGATCCGCTGACTTCGTGGACAGGTTGTTGACCGTAAGACTTGTTTTGCCGGAGATCTGCGGCCGTTTTTGGGAACAGACCGGAAGCTCCTTGCCGATCATCATGCGGGCAAGACCGGCAGCACTTTCTTCGGCCGGTTTCGCGTATCCCGTCACCCGGCCGCCCCGGATAATGGTGGCATTATGGCACAGTTCCATGATCTCGTCGAGTTTATGACTGATGTAGAGGATCGAACACCCCTCGGCGGCAAGACGGCGCAGGGTATCGAACATGGTGCGCACCGCCTGCGGGGTGAGCACCGAGGTGGGTTCGTCCATGATCAACAGTTTCGGCTCCTGCAGCAGGCAGCGCAGGATTTCAACCCGCTGCCGGAGGCCGACGGAGAGTGAATGCACCAGCCGTTCCGGGTCAAGGGGCAGGCCATAATCGGCGGAGACCGTCCTGATGCGCTCGGCCAGGGGCTCAAGGCGTGGCGAATCATCCATGGCCAGGGCGATATTTTCGGTCACCGTCAGGGTCTCGAACAGGGAGAAATGCTGGAAGACCATGCCGATGCCGAGTTTTCTCGCATGGGCCGGGTTTTGGATAACGACCGGCTTGCCGTTCCAGAGGATCCTGCCCCTGTCCGGCTTGACAACTCCGTAGATGGCCTTCATGAGCGTGCTCTTGCCGGCGCCGTTTTCCCCGAGCACGGCGTGGATTTCACCCGGATAAATACGGAGATCAATGGAATCATTGGCAATGACCGAAGGATAAATCTTGGTCATTCCCTGCAGTTCAAGACGGGGGGTGGTATTCATCTGCGTGGTTCAATCTCGGGTTGTCGTTTATGGACGAGGTGCCCGTTCACATAGGTGGCAACAACTGCCCTGTCGTCACCAAGAATCATGAGGGCAAAGAGCAGTTCGTTGGCGGTTCGCGCCTTTTGGCTCCGCATGGACAGAAGCCGGGTGGCCTCGGGATCAAGGACGATAAAATCCGCCTCCTTGCCGGGCAGGAAATTACCGAGCAGATGATCAAGACAAAGCGCCCTGGCCCCGCCCAGGGTTGCCAGGTATAGCGCCTCGGTGGCCGAAAGGTTCTGTTGCCGCAGCTGCAGGACCTTATAGGCCTCGTTCGCGGTCTGCAGCATACTAAATGAGGTGCCGCCGCCGACATCGGTGGCCAGGCCGACTTTCACCTTTTCTTTGCGGGCACGATGCAGGTCAAACAGGCCGCTTCCCAGGAAAAGGTTGGAGGTCGGACAAAAGGCAATGGCCGACTCCGTTGTCCGCAGTCGGTCCCATTCACCATCTTCTACGTGAATGCAGTGGGCAAAGACGCTCCTTTTTCCGGTAAGACCGTGATGATGGTAGACGTCAAGGTAGTTCTGCCGCTCCGGGAACAGTTGCCGCACCCAGTTGATCTCTTCGCGATTTTCAGATAGATGGGTCTGCAGGTAAATGTCCGGATATTCTTTTTTCAGTTTCCCGGCCAGCGCTAATTGTTCATTTGTCGAGGTAGGCGCAAATCT
>WFZC01000381.1 GCA_015489765.1 Desulfobulbaceae bacterium | reverse complement strand
CGTCAGCCCCGGTGAAGAAATCAGCCTGGGTGAAAAAACTCTCAGTTTTCTGGAAACGCGAATGCTGCACTGGCCGGATTCCATGTTTACCTATGTCAAAGAAGATCAGATCCTCTTTTCCAGCGATGCCTTTGGAGAGCACCTGGCCACCAGTGAACGGTTTGACGATGAGATCAACCTTGACGTTTTGATGCATGAGGCGACCAAGTATTATGCCAATATTCTCACTCTCTACTCGCCGCTGGTGAAAAAACTGCTGGCCAAGGTGGCGGAGATGAACCTCCCCATCAAGATGATCGCCCCGGATCATGGTGTTGTCTGGCGCACGCATATCGATAAAATTCTGGAGGCCTATGGCCGCTGGTGCGTCCACGAAGGCAAGGGTAACGCCCTGATCATCTACGATACCATGTGGGATTCCACCCGCCTGATGGCCAAGGGAATTGCCGAGGGATTACAGGAGCAGGGTATTCCCTATAAGATGATCAACCTGCAGGTCAACCATCGCAGTGATGTCATGACCGATGTGCTGGAGGCCAGCGCCATTGTCCTGGGCTGTCCGACGCTCAACAACGGCATGTTGCCACGCATGGCCGGTTTTCTGATGTATATGCGCGGACTGCGGCCGACCAACAAGATAGGGGCTGCCTTCGGATCCTATGGCTGGTCCGGCGAGGCCGTTAAACTGATGAACAAGGCCATGACCGAAATGAAATTCACCATCTGTCACCCGGGACTCAAGGTGCAGTATGTGCCGGAAAAGAGTAATCTTGACGAGTGTATCCAGCTCGGAAACACCATCGGCCAGACCTTGAAGGATTTTCTGGCAGGCAAGGAGATCAGCTCGGTAGAGGATATTATTTAATACCTGAGCCTACCCGTATCTCCCCAGTTTTACTGGTCTATTTTTTAGAAAATAGTTTATGCTTTCCAGGGATTCATCGTTTTAGTCAACAAAAAAACAGGAGAATATATGAAAATAATTGTCGATAAAAATGTTGTTGAATTTCATCCGGAAACTCCGCAGGAAACAGCTGATATGGAGACCCTGTGGCGGGTGGTGGTCGACTGTGTCCAGGACTCAAAAAAGCTGGAACCAATCGGAGAGTTTATTCCGACCAAATCAAATATTGCCCGCTTTGTGATCGAAAATGTTCCTGGCGGCCAGACTCATTACAGCGAGGACACGGTAGATGAAGAATGCACGGTCTATTGCGCGATCTGTAACAAGTACGCCCACTTAAAGCCCGGAGATTCGGTGCCCAACTGCTGCGGCCGGGAGATGGAAAAACTCGACTGAGAAACGTATCCAACATAGCTCAATCAAAAAGGGGGGCCGGCTTTTGCCGGCTCCCCTTTTTCACTCCCTGTACTGTCGGACTACAAACCTGCTATCGCGGCCCCGGCAAGATTGAGCAGGGAACCGGGCATCAGGCCCAGATAGAGAATCAACAGACCAAGGGCAACGGCCAGGGGACGCACATATACCGGCAACGACAGTGGTTCTTCCTCCTCCCGGCCGCCGACCAGGGAAATTTTTATCACCCGCAGGTAATAGAAACTCCCGAGCAGGGTGTTGAGGACAGCGGCAAGTACCGGCCAGAAATATCCGGCCTTCCAAACGGACATGATCAGGAAAAGCTTGCCGGTGAAACCGGCCATCGGCGGCAGTCCGGCCAGGGAAATAAAGGTGACCGCCAGCATAATGGCAAGGCTTGGCGACCGTTTCCACAGACCTCGCAGGTTTTCCAGGGGAATGTCATGCTCATCTCCGGCCACCTCGATGGCAACCAGAAAGGCAGCTAGGGTCATAAGCGCATATACAGCCCCGTAAAATAGGGCCGCCTGCAGCCCGCCATCAGCGGGGGCCAGCAATCCGAGCATAATGTAACCGGCATGGGAGACCGCCGAATAGGCCAGCAGCCGTTTCAGTTCATTCTGGGCCAGGGCCATCAGGTTACCCAGGGTCATAGAGAGAATGGAAAGGATGGTCAACACCGGAACCAGACCGTCCATTCCCATAAACATGGAAGAAACTCGCACCAGAAGGGCCACGGCGGCAAGCTTGGGCAAAGCGGCAATAAAGGCCACCACCTCGACGGCGGCGCCGGCATAGACATCCGGGGCCCAGAAATGAAAGGGGAAGGCGGCAAGCTTGTACAGCAGACCGGCCATAAACAGGATGACGCCCAAAATGGCCATGGGATCATCGAGATGGTTGGCAATGGCGGGAATAATATCGGCAAAAAAGGTGGAACCAAAGGCGCCGTACATATAGGTGATACCGTAGAGCATAAAGGCCATGGATACCGCTCCGAACACCATGTACTTGGCAACCGACTCGAACTGAAATCCCAAACCTTTCCGATAAGAGGCAACAATAAACAGGGGATAGGAAGAAATCTCCAGGCCGATGAACAGGGTCAGCAGCTCCGTTGCCCCGGTGACAATCAGAAGGCCCAGGGTGCCGATGGCGACAAAGAAGAAAAACTCACCTGTCTTTTCTTGGTCGGTCTGGCGAAGCCTGCCGGCAATAACACAGGCAAGAAGAAAGGAGGCGCAGATCAAGAAACTGAAAAAACGGCTGAACCCATCCACCATAAAGGCGCCATGGAAAAAGCTGTGCTGTTCGTGCAGGCTGACAAGATTGGCAAGGGTTGCAGCAACCCCGAACCCGACGGCCCAGGGAAATATTTTTTTATAGTCAAACAGGGCGCAGCCAAAGAAAAATAATGCGGCTATACTGATTATAATTTCGGGTAATATACCGTTAAACATCTATCGTCCTCTTGTTATCTGCTGTCAACCTGGATGTGGGGTGTAATCCTAATTTAGAAAACCGTGCAGCGAATGGCTGATCATTGCCGCCATATCAATACTTTTTTCCACCGGTAACCTGCCTATTATCGCCTCCAGCACAGGATTCATTATCCTCAGTATCGGCGCCGGATAAAATCCAAACAGGACCACCAGCAAGGCCGGCGGCAACAGGCTGGCCCATTCCCTGAGGTTGATGTCACGGGCCAGTTTCGGGTCCCCGCCCTTGCCCCAGGTCACGGTGAGAAACATTCGGAACATATAGGCGGCGGCAATAAGGGCGCCCGGAATTACCCAGGCGCCAAGGCGCATCGAGTGGTTAAAAGCGCCGCTTAGACAGAGAAATTCACCGACAAAGGAGGCTGTGCCCGGAAAGGCCAGGGAGGAAAGACTGTACAGGCCGAGAAAAAAGACAAAGCCGGGCATAAGCCGTCCCAGCCCCGCGTTGACCGCAAGCTCCCTGGAGTGGGTGCGTTCATAGAGCATGCCGGCCAGCAGAAAAAGACCGCCGGTGGTCAGGCCGTGATTGATCATCTGCAGCATGGCCCCCTGGAATCCCTGCATATTGAGAACACTGATTCCCAGGGTGACAAATCCCATGTGGGCAACCGAGGAATAGGCAATCAGCTTTTTAATGTCCTCCTGGGCCAGGGAGAGCAGGCCGCCATAGAGGATGGCGACCACGGAAAAAACCATGATATATGGGGCCAGACTTACGCTGGCAACCGGCGCCAGGGTGAGATTGAAACGAAGCAGACCATAGGTGCCCATCTTCAGAAGCACGCTGGCAAGAATGACCGATCCGGCCGTCGGCGCCTCGACATGGGCAGCCGGCAGCCAGGTATGGAGCGGTACCATGGGAATTTTGACCGCAAAACCGATCAGCAGGGCCATGAAAATCCAAAACTGCCATGTCGGCGCCAGGTGCAGACCTAGCATGACAGGATAGCTGAAGCTCCCGGCCTTCACATACAGGCCGACAATGGCCAGCAACAGAAATATGGATCCGGCAAGGGTATACAGAACAAATTTCACGGCTGCGTATTTCCGCCTCGGCCCGCCCCAGATGGCAATGAGCAGAAACATGGGGACCAGCATGGCCTCCCAGAAAAAGTAGAACAGGACCATGTCAAGGGCGACAAAGACACCGGTCAGAATACCCTGGGTCAGGAGCAGACAGGCCATGCATTCCCGCACCCGATGGGTGATATAGCGCCAGGAACAGAGAATCGTCACCGGCCCGAGAAAGGTGGTCAACAGGACAAGGGGCAGACTGATGCCGTCAACTCCCAGCAAGTAGTTCAGGCCGCGGCCCGGGATCCAGGCATGGCGTTCAACAAATTGAAAACCCAGCACATCGGCCTGAAAATGACCAAGCAACGGCAGGGAGAAGAAAAATGTCAGGGTCAGAATAATCAGGCTGAACCAGCGGCTCTGTTCTTCGTCCCTGATCAATGCCAGCAGGGCGGCCCCGATTACCGGCAGAAAAATAATCAGGCTTAAAACAGGGTAGCCAAGTGGTGAATTATGGAGCGTTGCAAGTGGAGTCATCTGTTTGTCTTTGTATTTCTTTCCAAGATTATCGTAAGTAGAGGGCCAGCAGAGCGATACCGGCCAATACCGTCAGGGTGCGGGCGATATATCGCGACAGAATTCCCGGCTGCATAAAGACACGCATATGGTCACCCAGGCGGAGAACGGCCTGGGCGGAGTTATCAACCGCGCCATCCACCACCCGCTGGTCATTCCAGTTCGCCACCCGGGCAAAAGAGCGCAGAAGCGGCAGGGCAAAGGTTTTATGCAGGTTTTTTATCACCTGCTCATCAACCATCCGCAGGACATCTTGGCAAAAGGCCATGAAGACCACGGCGCCGCGCCGGTAAAACCAGTCAAGATCAAGGCCGACCTTGGGTTCGGGATAGAGTTTTTTGATCAAGAGGAAGAATCCCAGCATGGTGAAGAGCAAAATCTGCATCGACTCCATGACGTGCTGCGCCGTATAGGGATGATAATGGGCGTCAAAGGGCAACAGTTTGTAAAGTCCTTCGGGATTGACGCCGATAAGCACACAGTAGTAGGCGGCAATGGCCATGGCAACCAGCATGTTGAGCGGCGCATCTTTTTTCGGCGGCTCAAAGGAGGGTTTATCGCGCCAGAACCAGATAAAATAGGGAACCTTCAAACCGGTGTGAAGAAAGGTACCGGCGGCGGCCAGGGTCAAACCAAGGGCGGCCCAGTTCAGATGAGATTCCCAGGCGCCGGAGATCACCATGGATTTCGTGACAAAGCCGGAAAAGAGCGGAAAGGCGGAAATGGAGAGCCCGCCGATCAGGGTAAAGATCAGGGTATAGGGCATGTATTTCCACAATCCTCCCAGTTCACTGAACCGGGAACGACCGGTGACATGAACGACTCCGCCCACCCCCATAAACAGGAGGGATTTATAGAGAATATGGGCATAGGCATGGGCGCAGGCGCCGTTGAGGGCCAGGGCGGTGCCGATCCCGACCCCGGTGACCATGTAGCCGACCTGGCTGATGATATGGTACGACAGCAGACGCCTGGCATCGTTTTCAAGCACGGCGTAGACAACACCGTACAGGGCCATGATGACTCCCAGGACAATAAGAATGTCAAAGCCGGGAAAGGAACGGACCAGGGCATAGACGGCGGTTTTGGTTGTATAGGCGCACATGAATACCGAACCGACCACGGTGGCGCTGCCGTAGGCGTCGGGAAGCCAGGCATGCAGGGGCGGCACAGCGGCGTTAAGCAGAAAACCGGCCAGGATAAGGTACTCGGCCAGACCTGCCGTCTCCTGGTGGAAACGGACAAAGGCAATGGATCCGGTCTGGTGATAGTGGAGGAAGATACCGCAGAGCAGCATCAGGCCACCGGTCACATGGACGAGAAAATACCGGTACCCGGCCCTGGTTGACCGCTCGGTCTTGCGCAGGAACACCAGGGCGGTTGAAAAGACCATCAGCCCTTCCCAGAACAGAAACAGGGTCAGAAAATCACCGGCAAACACACAGCCAAGCGCAGACCCGACATAGCCCATGGCTGCCACCTGCTGCCAGGGCTCCTTGACATGGAGTCCGTAGACAGCGCCGATGATCGACATCAGGGTAAAGACATTGGCAAAGATGATAGCCAGTTTATCGACCCGGCCAAAGACGAGGTGCAATCCCTGCACGTCGACAACGCCATGGGTGCCCGGAGAAAAACCGAGAACCAGGGTAAAGGCCAACAACGGCACCAGCAGAACCAGGGCCTGCCGCCAGACCCCTTTCAGCAGGGGGACAACCGGCAGGGCGGCAAAAAAGAGCAGGGCCGGATGGAAAAAAAAGGTAGCAGCCATTACTTGTTTCCTTCCCTTTCGTAGTAGTCTTCCGGACGAAACAGCCAGGCATGGCCCAGCCACTTGGAACCAATGATAATCAGAGCGCAGGCGCCAAGCCCAAACAGGGCCCAGAAATCAGGAATCTCATCGCCAAGAAAATGGACATGGTGTCTGGGTACCCAGAGGTCTCCGACCAGAAGAAGGGCCAGCACTGCCAGAAAACTCTTCTCCACCAGTGAGTAGTGTTTACGCATCCAGGCAATACAACGAACAATCATGAGAGAACCTCCGCGATAAGCCGGAGAAACGGCTGTGGAAAAAATCCAAAAAAGATGGTAAGGGCGGCCGTGACCGACAGGGGAACAACCATAAACAGGGGTGCCTCCCGCAGGTGCCGGTCTTCAGACTTCTGTTTGAAGAAAAAGGCCCGGTAGATGATCGGCAGAAAATATCCCGCATTGAGCAGGGAACTGGTCAGGATAATCACCAGAAGCAGCAGGGAGTGATCATCAAGGGCGCCGAGGCCGAGAAACCACTTGGAGATAAAGCCGGCGGTTCCGGGAACGCCGATCATGGAAAAGGCGCCAATGGCAAAAGCGGTCATGGTGATGGGCATGGAACGGGCAATGCCGTCCAACTCGGAGATGTATTTTTTGCCGGTGGCGACAAAAATCGCGCCAGCGCAATAGAACAGGGTAATCTTGGAAAAGGCGTGGTTGGCTATATGGATGGCGCCGCCGGTCATGGAGTTGACCGATACCAGGGCAAAACCAAGGGTGATATAGGCAAGCTGTGAGACCGTGGAATAGGCAAGCCTGGCCTTGAGATTATCATGGGTCAGGGCGATCATCGAGGCGATGAGAATGGTGGCGGAGAAGAAATAGGCCGAGGGCATCACCAGCCCGAGCCGCTGCATCAATTCCGGTCCGTAGACACTGTAGATAACCCTGGCAACGCAGAAAACGCCGACCTTGACAACGGCAACCGCATGGAGAAGGGCCGAAACCGGTGTCGGCGCCACCATGGCCGATGGCAGCCAGGAGTGCAGCGGGATAACACCGGATTTGGCAATGCCGGCCACAAAGAGGACAAAAAGAACAATCAACAGGGTCGGATTCGCATCTGCCGGCAGGATTCCGTGGGGGCCAAAGTCGAGATTGCCAGAAATCACATAGGTAATCACCACCGCTGACAGGAAAAAGAGCTTGCCGGTTCCCATCAGGTAGACCAGGTATTTATTGGCGCCCCATTTGGCCTCTCCGTCCTCGTGATGCATGACCAGGGGATAGGTGAAGATGGAAACCAGTTCATAGAACAGGTACATAGTGAACAGGGACCCGGACATGGCCACACCAAGCGCCCCGGACAGGGTCAGGGCAAAACAGGTGTAGTACCTGGTCTGGGCATGTTCTTTCAGGCCACGCATGTAACCGATGGAATAAAACGAGGTCAGGATCCAGAGAAAAGAGGAGATCAGGGCAAAGACCATGGAAAAACCATCAACCCTGAAGACAAGTGAACATCCAGGCAGAACCTCAACGATATGACAGCGGATAACCTGGCCGTGTAATATCGGAGGCACCATGGCAAGGACCATGAGAAACTTGACCACTCCGGTGACCACGGACACGGTTTCCCTGCGGTTCGGGTTGTCACGAAAGAGCATGATCAAACCGGCACCAACCAGGGACACGGTCACAATCAGAACGGGTAATATGGAAAATGTTGTCTGTTCCACCATTTGATCCAAATAAAAATTAATAATAAAAAATCAATATGTATCCCAGGGGTACACGACGCTGTAGATCGAAGTTTTTACAACGCCGTCATCCTTTGAGTTTGCTCAGTTCATCAACCCCGATGGTCTGGTAGTTACGGAAAACAGCCACGGCAATACCCAGGAACACGGCCGCCTCGGCGGCGGCAATTCCTATGATAAACAGGGTGGTGATCCTGGCCTGGATCGGATCCGGCACCAGATAGGTGCCAAATGCCATGATATTTATGCCAACTCCCTGCAGGAGAAGTTCCAGGGAGATAAGAAAGCCGATCAGGTTCCGGCGAAAGAGCATGCCGTACAGACCGATGGCAAACAGGGCGTGGGCGACAACCACATACAACAGCAGATTATTGGGCAGGGTGGCGAGAAATTCCATCAGCCTATCCTCCTGTTGATAAGTGCGATGGTGACCGCACCAATAACAGCCACCGTCAGCAGAATGGAAATAATCTCAAAGGGCAGCAAATACTCCTTGAGCAGCATCCAGCCGATCAGGCTTTCATCGGCTTTATGGGCCGAGGCGACGATATGCCTGCCTTCGAGTCCTTTGAGGGTGGAGCCAAGCATGGCGGTCACCAGAACAACGGGTATGGCAGCCTTGATGTCGGGTGGTTTGACCCCTTCATCCTCGGTTTTCCGGGTCAGGGAAATACCAAAGGCAATGGCCACGCAGACAGCGCCGATATAGATCATGATCTGCATCACCGCCACCAGGGGACTGCCCAGATTGTAGTAGAGGCCGGCAACACCGAGCAGGGAGCTGACCAGGCCAAAAAAACAGTAAATAAGACTTTTGGAAGTGACCGCAATGATTCCCCCGCCAAGAACCAGGACCAGGATCATGGCAAAGGAAAGGTAATAAACATCATGGATGACTGTATCAAACATTGTACTCTCGCTCTTTTCGTTTGACGGATTGCAACCTGTCAACAAAATTACGGATTATCGGCAAAAACACCGAACTACTACGCATCCTTAAAAGGTGAACCAAGCCCCTGCAACAGATCCATTGCCGCAAAGTCATTGCGTGTATATGACGCCATGGCATAATCCCTGGAAAAATCCAGCGCTCCCACCGGACAGATCTCCACGCAAAGGCCACAGAGGGAGCATTTGGTAAAATCAAGCTCGAATCGATCCGCCACCTTCTTTTTTGCTCCCTCCGGTTTTTTCCCTGTCACGGTAATACACCGGGAAGGGCAGTTACGGGCGCAGGAGGTACAGGCAATGCATTTTGGAAAGCCGGTTTTATCATTGGCAAGCATCATGATATGACCACGAAACCTGTCTGGAAGCGGCGCTGCTTTTCGCGGCCACTGGATGGTCGCCGGCCGGGTAAACACATTGCCCATGGTCACCCGCATACCGGTGCACAGGCTAAAAAAACCCTTGACAACCTCTTTTATGTAGCAACAGTCCATCATAACGCCAGTACCCCTGCGGTAATGATAAAGTTGATCAGAGAAAGGGGCAGCAGGATCTTCCAGCCAAACGAGAGCATCTGGTCAATCCGCACCCTGGGAAAGGTCCAGCGAAACCACATCATAAGAAAGATAATCGAGTAGATCTTGATCAGGGTCCAGGCCACCCCGGGCAACCAGGGACCATGCCAGCCACCGAGGAACAGTACCGTCGCCAAGCCGGCGGCAATGAACATGTAGGAATATTCGGCGAGAAAAAAGAGGGAGAAACCCATGCCGGAATACTCGGTATGGAAGCCGGCAACCAGCTCACTTTCCGCCTCGGAAAAATCAAAGGGGCTGCGGTTGGTCTCCAGGGTGACGGTAATGATATAAACGATGAACAGTATCGGCTGATACAACACGTTCCAGGTGTCCTTCTGGGCAATGGCAATATCCCGCAGACTGAAGGATCCGGTCATCATGATAATGGTCATGACACAGATGAGCAGGGGAATCTTGTAGGCCAGAATCTGGGCCACCGCCCTGGCGCCTCCGAGCAGGGCATATTTATTGTTGGAACCCCAGCCCGCCAGCAGAATGCCCAGGGTGTTGAGCAGGCCAAGGGCAATTATCAGGAGCAGGCCGATATTGAGTTCCCAGGCCTGGACCGTCTCTGAAAACGGCAGCGGCACCATGGCGGCAAAGATCGGCACCAGGGAGACGATGGGGGCCAGCAGAAAAAGCGGCTTGTCCGCCTCATCGGGAATGACCAGTTGTTTGGAAACCAGCTTGATACCATCGGCCAGGGTCTGCAGGATGCCGTGGGGGCCGACCTCCATGGGGCCAAGACGGAACTGCATATGTCCGGCAACCTTTCGTTCCAGCCACACCAGAATTACGGCATTGAGACCAACCAGGGCAGCAATACCAACCAGATAACCAACTATGCCGAGCAGGGAAATATTCATCTGTCCACCTCCGGAATAACCATGTCCAGACTGCCCAGGATGGCCAGGGCATCGGCAAGGAGCTGTCCTCTTGCCATCTTTGCAAAGATGGAAAGATTGGCAAAGGATGGCACCCGATATTTGACCCGATATGGTTTCTTGGAACCGTCACTGACAATGTAAATCACCAGTTGTCCGCGCGGGGTTTCCACGGCCATCGCTACTTCACCTGCCGGTGCCTTGATCAGTTTGGGCACCTTGGAACGCACCGGGCCATCGGGGATGGAACCAATTGCCTGCTCAATAATGCGCAGGGACTGCTCTATTTCCGCCATCCGCACGTTGTATCGGCCAAGACAATCACCGTTCTGGTCAACCGGGACCTCGAAATCGTAGCGGTCATAGCCGGAATATGGCTCATGCTTGCGCACATCGAATTCAATGCCCGAACCGCGCAGAATGGGACCGGAAAGTCCATATCCGGCAGCGTCAAAGGGCAGGATAACCCCCACATCCTTGGACCTGTGATGAAAGATGACATTACCGGTGACCAAGTCATGGTATCGGGGCAGACGGTCCCGAAATTCCTTGATAAAAGCAAGGACTCTGGTCAACCACTCCTCATCCACATCCGAGGGCAGGCCGCCGAACCGGAAATAACAGTAGGTGAGCCGGGAGCCGGTGATCTCCTCTAACAGATCGAGAATCTGTTCCCGATCGGTCAGGGCCTGTAAAAATGGCGTGAAACCACCAAGATCAAGAAGAAAGGCACCCCACCAGAGCAGGTGGCTCGAGATGCGGTTCAACTCGGTGGCGATTACCCTGATGGCCTCGGCCCGCTCCGGCACCTCAAACTGGCAGAGTTTTTCCACCGCCAGGACCCAGGCGAGATTATAGGAAAGGGCGCCGAGATAATCCATCCGGCAGACATAGGGAAGGGCCTGCGGATAAGTCATATTTTCCGCTATTTTCTCCTGCATCCGATGGCCGTATCCGAGCACCGGATCAGCCTGCAGAATATACTCACCGTCCATGTGCAGGACCACGCGCAGTACACCGTGGGTACCGGGATGCTGAGGACCAAGGTTAAGGGCGAAATTTTCCTCGCCCACCTTGTCCAGGGTATATGTGGGTTGAATAGGTCTGTTCATGATACCCCGCTGAAATCTTTGCAGAGTGGATGGAAATCGGCGTCTTCGGGCAGAAGCAGATTGCGGCTGTCCGGACAGCCCTCAAAACGGATGCCGAACATCTCGGTGGTCTCCCGTTCATGCCAGACCGCCCCAGGAAATATCCTGCCGATGGATGGTTGAACGGCCCTGTTTCGGGGCAGGGGAACCCTGACCAGCAGACGCTGGGATTGATCATAGTGGTTAAAGAGGTATATGCATTCAAAAATATTCTCTTTTATCCTGTCAACCGCTGTCACGGTTTCTATGAAAAATCCTTTTCCTGCCAGGGCCCTGGCCAGGGGCTGGATCTGCTCTTTTTCCAGAACAAGCGAGCAGTGGAGACCACAGTTTGGAAATTCGGTAGGCTTATACTCAATACCAACCTTATCCAGCGCTTTTTGCAGGGGATTAGTCGTCGCCATCTTCTGTTCTCCTTGGAATAACAGGGGCTTCCGGAAATCTTCGTTTTCCGGTCAACTTTTCTTCCAGTTTCAAAAAGGCCTCGACAAGGGCCTCGGGGCGGGGCGGGCATCCGGGAACATACACATCGACCGGGATGAGCCGCTCCACCCCCTCAACAACGTTATAGTTGAAATCCAGCTTGAACGGCCCGCCGGATATGGCGCAGTTTCCCATGGCAATCACCCATTTCGGCGCCGGCATCTGTTCATAGAGCCGAACAACCGTGGGCGCCATTTTTTCAGTGACCGTGCCGGCGACAATCATAAGGTCTGCCTGTCTCGGGGTTGCCCTGAAAACACCGGCGCCGAAACGGTCAAGATCAAAACGGGGACCGGCGGCATGCATCATTTCAATGGCGCAGCAGGCCAGACCAAAGGTCAACGGCCATAGCGAATTTGCCCGCGCATGGTTGAAGATTTTTTCCAGCTGGGCAAAATGAATTATCGGAGGGACAGTGCTTCCCGCTCCCATTTCCAGACTCCTTTTTTCCAGGCATAAACTATCGCCATAAATAAAATGAAAACAAAAATAATCACTTCGAAAAAACCGGTGATACCAACCCCCTGCCTGTAAATACGGGCTATGGGAAAGAGGTAGAGTACGTCAACTTCAAAAACTATGAAGATAAGGGCATACATGTAGTAGAAAACACCGAAGCGGGCGGAAATCGCCTCACCGAACGCCGGCATACCACACTCGTAAATGGACCCGAGATATGTATTTCTGGCGCGGGGAGAGAGGAGATAACAGGCAACAAGGGGCGCTATGGCAAAAATCACTCCGAGAATGATGAAAACAGACAGCGTAAAACCATCGGCAACCAGACCCGGGTCCGGGGGCGCCGACATCTGATGAACAAAACCGGTATGCAGGGCTTCTTCGGTCATTTCCGTTACTCCTGTTACTGTTGTTAAGTGAATAGCGCAGTAAGCTACATGGTGGTATTATTTAAGGCAAATTCAAAATAATTTAACCTGCTATAAATTTTGTTTATAAAAAAGTCCCCAAAAGATTATAT
>WFZC01000380.1 GCA_015489765.1 Desulfobulbaceae bacterium | reverse complement strand
CTTCGTGACCCAAACAAAGTGGTACTCAATTTTAAATTTTGTATGACTCCCTTGACGATATTTCATGCGGAGGCATTATAAAGCAACCGCTAGCAAAATGCTATTCGCCTAAAAGGCGAAGGTTTTAACCTCCAACAGAAACAATAAAAAATACTATATTTCAGGTGAATTCGTTTACCCGCAGAGCGGGCATGCGACCTCATGTAAGACCCAAAGATTATTGTGTTACATCGCGGAGCGGTGTAACAAGAAAAATGCTCTTGTTGCTCCGCTCCACGGTGCGACACATAAATCGGCGCCCCGCGCCACTTTCGAATGCAAAAAAACTTGCCGTAACCGGCTGCAGAGACGGAACCTGTTGATTATAGATTGCAGGCTGACAGGAATTCATCACAATTGGAGAGATTTCTTTGACAAAACATTCCCGGCAGGAACCAATCACCCTGCCTGTTGACGGCACTCTTGACCTGCACTGTTTTCGACCCGGGGAGATCAAGAATCTTGTGCCGGAATACCTGCGGGAATGCAGAAAGAAAAACATCCTCCAGGTGCGGATCATCCACGGCAAGGGAACAGGAACCTTGCGGCGCACGGTACACGCGATCCTGGGACGGCTTGAGGGAGTAAAAAGTTTTCGGATGGCCGGGGAGGACGCCGGCTCATGGGGGGCTACTCTGGTGGTTCTTCAGGCGGAGGAGCGGCCTCCATTTTCTCGATAATACCATGGGCCGCGGCCAGATTTCGGACCGAGAGCATAAAGGTTGACGGCAGGGGCAGGGCCCGGTCTTCCCTGAGTATTCCCAACTCCCTGGCCATCAGCAGGCATCCCAGGGAATGAATGCCCTCCTGATTATCACAGATGGTCTGCATGCGCAGGGCATCGGTCAGAAAAGGGATCAGGTCTTCACAATTTTCAGAGAGTCCGCGCAACTCATCTTCAACAAGTTCCCGGTGCGCGCGGGCAAATTCCGTCACACCGGGATCCAGGGCCTCGGTGCCGAACAGATTATTGACCACCGCTCCTGCCAGTCGTCCCTGTTTTTCCGGCGGCCAGTCGGCAAAACGGGTGGCCATATTTTCTTTCAGACTCCGATACAACACCATCTGCACGGTCAGGACCGCTTCCCGCATGACCGGAATCAACTTGGAATCAAAGGGCGCTTCCCGCTCCTGCTGATCCTCTGTATATTGCTGGAACTCGCTCATAGTAACTGGTCCCAGGATTTGCAACTATGTGTTTTCATAACCTTAAACTTGTAAGTGGTCAGGGGTGCCGTAGATTCGTGCAAGCGCGACTGGTCGTTATAGCCTACTATACGGACAGTCGCGACCGTGCGAAGATGCGGTGCCCCTAACCACTTACCGCTCATAAGACCATTTTCACCACGGAATGGATGGAGAGAAGCTCGTAAATCCGCAGCCGGTGGTAATCGCTGTTCACCGTGAGCTCGAGATTCATACTGATATACTTGCCGCTGCTGGATATGTTTGACGTGGACAGGCTGTAGGGGGCATCGCCAAGATGATCACTGATTATCTCCCGCACCCGGACGGTGTCAGTGGTGATCACCTTGTACTGCCAGAGACAGGGATACTCTATTTTCGGTCTGCACTCCCCGCCCGTATCCATTGGTATCTTTTCATAACTGATCACAGGATTTGTAACCATGTGTTTTCATATACCTTAAACTTGTAAGTAGTCAGGGGTGCCGTAGATTCGTGCAGGCGCGACTGATCGTTATAGCCTACTATACGAACAGTCGCGACCGTGCGAAGATACGGTGCCCCTGCCTACTTACATCTTTTCCATGACGGCCTTATAGCAGAAGCGGTTGTTCTTGACAACTGAAAACAGGGATTTGCCGGTAATGGAGCCTGCCAAAACGCGCCGGGCGTACGGTCATTGCCCGCTTTTTTCCGCAAAATACAAATTAGTTAATGATTATACACTGTTTTCTGGTACAATATTTGAGAACAAGGATTCTCTGAGATTTGTAACTCTTTATTTGTACCAGACCATGCTGAACGACCGGCCCGACCCACTCCTTCGCAACCAGGGCGCCCTTGACGCCGGCGAACAAGAACAACTGGTCCGCTCGGCTGTGGCCGTATGCGGCTGCGGCGGTCTTGGCGGCCTGGTGATTGAAAATCTGGCACGGATAGGTGTTGGACGGCTGCGCATTGTTGATCCGGATTGTTTCTCGGTCTCAAACCTGAACCGGCAGCTCGGCGCCACCCGAAAAACCATTGGCAAAAACAAGGCCGAGGTGATGGCGGCGCGTATCAGGGAAATCAGCGATCACTGCCGGGTGGAACTCATGCCCCATGATTTCAGGGAAACCGATATTCCCAGGGCAATGGATGTGGCCGTTGACTGCCTGGACAACGGCCCGGCCCGGCTGGAACTGGCCGGGCGCTGCCGCAAGCTTCGGATTCCTCTTGTCCATGGGGCGGTCAACGGATGGTACGGCCAGGTTGGTGTCCAGCCTGCCGGCGGCGATCTGGTGCACAGGCTCTATGGCAACAGCACACCGGAGAGCGGGTCTGTACCCGTACTCTCGTTTACGGCCGCCCTGGTGGCCTCGCTGCAGGCGGCGGAAACGGTCAAACTGCTGATCGGCAGGCCATCACGACTGGAAAACAGATGGCTGAGCGTTGATCTGCGTTGTGGTGATTTTGAATATAATGGGTAAAAAATGTCAGATAATCATAAACGTTACATCATTTCCGTCATGGCCGCGGACCGGATCGGCATCATCCATGATATCACCCGGACGATCTCGGCCATGGGCGGAGACCTGGCAGATACCAGGCAGCAGGTCCTGCAGGGATATTTCAGCATGATCCTGTACGCCTCATTTCCGAAAAAGCTCTCCGGACAGGACATAGTGGATGCATTGACCGCCATTGACTCCGAGCATCCCTTTGAAGTGTCGGTCAAGCCGGTAACAGGGCCGCCGGACAACGGTCCGGCAACCATGAACAGCAGGTACGTGCTGACGGCGCGCGGCAGTGACCGCATCGGCTTTGTCGCCCTGGTCTCCGGGTTTTGCGCCGATCATTCCATCAATATCCTGGACCTGTCAACGACCACAGGCAGTGACGATACCTACACCATGATCCTGCTGGTTGACCTGAGCCGCTGCCCGCCCATGCAGGTTTTACGCACCCACCTCGAGGATTTCAGTACCGAAAACGGCCTGTCCCTGCTCCTGCAGCACCAGGATATTTTCAGGGCTACCAACGAAATTGGAATGATATGATGCGTTCAGATCAAATACTGGCCACCGTTGACATGATCCAGAAGGAAAATCTGGATGTCCGCGCCGTCACCATGGGCATTGACCTGCTGGACTGCCGAAGCAGGAGTTGTGCCGAAACCTGCCGCAGAATCAAGGAAAAGATCTGTCTACATGCCGGACGCCTGGTGCCGGTCTGTGAACAGATCAGCGAAAAATACGGCATTTCCGTGGTCAACAAACGGATAGCCGTCACACCGGTGGCCTATGTCGGGGCCGGTTTTTCCCACGCGGACTTTGTCGATATCGCCGGGGCGCTTGATGAGGCCGCAAGTGAGGTGGGAGTGGATTTCCTGGGCGGCTTTTCCGCCAACGTCGAAAACGGAACCAGCAGGTCTGCGGCAACCCTGATGGAGGCAATGCCGGATGCCATGGCGGCAACGAAAAAAGTCTGCGCCTCGATCAATGTGGGCTCCAGCAGATACGGCATTAATATGGATGCGGTGGCCGTGATGGGCCGGGTGATCAAGCAGCTTGCCGAAGACAGCAGCGACACCGGCGGCTTTAGCGCCGCACGGCTGGTGGTCTTTACCAACCAGCCCGAGGCCAATCCCTTCATGGCCGGGGCCATCCATGGTCCGGGCCAGCATGAGGTGGTGATCAATGTCGGGGTCAGCGGTCCGGGTGTTGTTGCCCGTGCCCTGGAGAGAAAACTAGCGGAATCGGACAACACGCCCGGCCTGCATGAACTGGCGGAAGTTATCAAGCAGACCGCCTTTCGAGTCACCCGTTGCGGAGAACTGATCGGGCGGCGGGTTTCTTCGGTTCTCGGCATACCGTTTGGCATTGTCGATGTGTCACTGGCGCCAACGCCAAAGGTCGGGGACTCGGTTGGTGAAATTCTCAGGATCATGGGGGTCGATGCCATCGGCGCGCCCGGCTCCACCGCCATCGTCGCCCTCTTAAACGATGCGGTGAAAAAAGGCGGCACCTTTGCCAGCCAGAGCGCCGGCGGCCTTTCAGGGGCCTTTATTCCCGTTTGCGAGGATGCGGAGCTGGCAAAAGCGGTGAAAGACAACACCCTGCCCCTGGAAAAACTCGAAGCCATGACCGCGGTCTGTTCCGTTGGCCTGGACATGATTGCCGTTCCCGGAAGTGTAGACGCCGCCACCATCGGCGCCATTATTGCCGATGAAATGGCCATCGGCATGATCAACTCCAAGACAACGGCGGTGCGCATCATCCCGGTACCGGGAAAGGAGGCCGGTGATTTTGTCTCCTTTGGCGGCCTGTTTGGCGAATCAGCCCTGCTGGAGGTAAAAAATGTCGGCAGGTCGTCACGGTTTATGAGCTTTGGCGGCAAGATCCCGGCGCCGATCAACAGTCTGAAAAATTAACACCCATGAATGAGCAACAGACCATATTGATTGTCGAGGACTCACCGGTCAACCGAAAAATACTCGGCGAACTGCTGCAAAAACAGGGTTATACCGTCATAAATGCCGCCTCCGGCGAGGAGGCGTTAAAGCTTGTCACCACGGTCCTGCCCGACCTGATCATCCTTGACATTCTCCTGCCGGGTATGAACGGGTACGCAACCTGTATCCAGTTAAAAGATGAGCCGGCAACCCGGGATATACCGGTCATCTTTATCAGCTCCCTCGATGCCACCGAAGATAAAATCGGTGGGTTCGAGGCCGGAGGAGTCGATTATATCACCAAGCCCTTTCATCCGGCCGAGGTCATTGCCCGCATCTGCACCCATCTCCGCATCCGGCACCTGCAACGAAAGCTGGCCCAGCAAAACATGCTTCTGCAGGAGGAAAAACAGAAATCCGAAGACCTGCTGCAAAATGTCCTGCCCCGCCGCATTGCCAGAGAGTTGCTTGCAACCGGCCATTGCGCGCCAAAACTCTTTGCAGAGGCCACGGTCTGTTTTGCCGACATAGTGGAGTTTACGGCCGCTTCCTCGCACCTTTCCCCGGAAACAATCATCAGCGAGCTCAATGAAATATTTACCGGTTTTGATGCCATCGCAACCCGGCATCACTGTGAACGGATGAAAACCATTGGTGATGCCTACCTTTTTGTCTGCGGCGTCCCAAAACCCGACCCCCACCATGCCGAAAATATTGTCCGCTCAGCCCTGGAAATGATCGAATTTCTGGATAAACGTAATCAACGGGCAAGGTATAGCTGGCAAATCCGGGTTGGAATTCACAGCGGGCCCGTGGTTGGCGGGGTGGTCGGGACGGAAAAATACCTCTATGATATTTTCGGCGATACCGTGAACATTGCCGCCCGTATGGAAGAACTTGGCACTCCCATGCATGTGAATGTATCACACAAAACGCGGACAATCCTGGGCGACAGATTTCCCTTTGCCAGGGGCAAGGAAATCGAGGTAAAAGGCAAGGGCAGACAGGTTATGTATACCCTGAGGCTGCCTTCAGCCGGTCAAAAAACTGGCGATTCATAAACACAACCATACCCATTGTAGAATCTTGATGACTCTCTTGCATGCCATCTCCCTGGCCGGGGCCATGTTTGTCCTGGCCGTAACTCCCGGCCCCGGGGTTTTTACGACTGTCGCCAGGTCGCTGGCCTCCGGATTCTCCCAGTCCGCGGCCGTTGCCGCAGGCATTGTCTGTGGTGATCTTTTTTTTCTCTTGTTGGCTGTTTACGGTCTGTCCGCTGTTGCCGAACTGATGGGCGATCTCTTTGTTGCGATTAAATTCCTGGGCGGAATCTATCTGATTTTTTCAGGTCTGCGTATCTGGTCCTCTCCTGTACACCAGGAGAGGATATGCCCAACACAAAAACCTGGTCTTTCTCCAGCAAAAAACTTTACCAGCGGCCTTGCCGTTACCCTGGGCAACCCCAAGGTAATCCTCTTTTACCTCGGTTTTCTGCCCTCATTCCTTGATTTGCAGCGCCTTAGCACTATTGATGTCATGCTCAGCGCAACAATCGTCTGTCTGGTTCTGGGATCCGTCCTGCTCGCATATGGATACGCCGCCGACAGAGCGCGCTCTCTATTCACCAGCAGCCGGTCACTGAAAGACCTGAACCGTGGTTCCGGCGCCATTATGATAACTGCCGGTTCAATCATCCTGACCAGGACGCAGCCATGAAAGGATTTTTTCAACTGATCAGCTCTGCCGAGTTTTACCGGCTTTTCTCCCGTTTTTCCCCTCTGGCCGGTGAAGAAATCGCTGCCGCCGCCGGCCTTGGCCGGGTGGTGGTCGCAGACAGCCTGAGGGCGGGGGAACCTTTGCCGCCCTTTTCCCGCTCCACCATGGACGGCTTTGCTGTCCGGGCCCGCGATACCTTCGGCTGCTCGGAATCGGAGCCGGCCCTCCTTGAAATTATCGGTGAAATCGCCATGGGCTATCCGGGCACGGAATTCACCCTCAAACCCGGCCAGGCCGTCCATATCTGGACCGGTGGTGAACTTCCGCACAGGGGCGATGCGGTGGTCATGGTGGAATACACCCACCTGCTGGATGACCGGACCGTGGAAATTTTCCGGCCGGTGGCCCCGACGGAAAATGTTATCCGGGCCGGTGAGGATTTTGAACAGGGCGCGGAAATCATCCCCCAGCAACGACCACTTCGGCCCCAGGACCTGGGTGTGCTCGCCGGTCTGGGCATAACCAGTCTCCATGTTCACCGGTTGCCAAGGGTCGGCATCATTTCCACCGGAGATGAGCTGGTCGCCCCGGACCAGCCCCTTGCGCCCGGCAAGATCCGGGACATCAACTCGACAACCCTGGCCGCCCTGGTCACCGAGGCCGGCGGCATACCGGCCTGTTATGGCATAATCGAAGATAACCTGGAAAAAATGCTCACCGTCTGTGAACAGGCGCTGGCGGAAAACGACATGCTGCTCCTTTCCGGCGGCAGCTCTGTCGGACGGCGGGACTTTACCCTGCAGGTACTTGAAGGGCTCCACGACAGTGAACTGCTGGCGCACGGGGTAGCCATCCGCCCCGGTAAACCGACCCTGCTGGCGGCCCGTGGCAACAAAGCGGTTTTCGGCCTGCCCGGGCACGTGGCCTCGGCCATGGTGGTCTTTTATCTCTTTGTCCGGCCGCTGCTCCGTCTTTTTTCCGGCCTTGCCCCAACGCATGGGTTGACGGAAATCCCGGTTATCTGCGGTGAGCAGATTCCATCGCTCACGGGACGCGAGGAATACGTCCGGGTCAGCCTGGAGAAAAACAATCACGATATGCTTCCAATAGCCACGCCGGTTTATGGAAAATCCGGGTTGCTGCGGCCGCTGGTTGCAGCCGACGGCCTGCTGGTCATCGGCCGGGATGTGGAGGGCCTGGACCGCAATGCCCGGGCACGGGCGCTGCTCTTTCCCTGAACTCTTCAGAAAAGCAGAAAGTCCTCTGCCGGTGAGTACCACGCATGCAGATAATATGGCAAATCGCCATATCCCCTATCATGGTTGGCACACACATCGACACCTGTATAACCAATGACAATGAAACGAAAAATATATCTTGACATGCGCTCACGCGAGCAGGCGCTGGCCCTCTTTCTCGATCGGTTCCGGGACTTTCGGACCGGCGAAGAAGAGGTCCCGGCCCGGCAGGCATGCGGCCGCATAACATCCAGACCGGTCAGCGCCCGGCTTTCCTCGCCTTCTTTTCATTCCGCCGCCATGGATGGACTTGCCGTCCGGGCGGAAGAAACATTCGGCGCCGCCGATGATAACCCCATTACCCTTAATATCAGCTCGGGCCAGGCGGTCATGATCAATACCGGCCACCCACTGCCACAGGATAAAAATGCGGTCATCATGATTGAAAACATCATCCTCGATGAGGACCAGGGCCGGGGAACCATCCGAGCGCCGGTCTATCCCTGGCAAAACGTCCGCAAGGTGGGTGAGGATAACGTGGCCACCGAGCTGCTCTTTCCCAGCCATCACCGAATCACGCCGCCGGACATGGCCGCCCTGCTCACCGCTGGCTGCCCAAAGGTATGGGTACGGAAAAAACCACGGGTGACCATCATTCCCACCGGCAGTGAACTGGTTGAGCTTGCCCCGTCCGGACAGGCCCCGCCGCCGGGCAAGACCATTGAATCAAATTCAGCGGTCCTGGCCGGACTGGCGGAGCAGGCCAGCGCGGTTGTCACCGTCACCCCCATTATTGGTGATGACTTTGCCACTATTGAACAACACCTCAAAAAAGCGGTGGCCTCGGATGCCGACCTGATCGTCCTCAATGCCGGATCATCGGCAGGCAGCGCCGATTATACCGTGCGCGTGATCGAGGAACTGGGCGAGGTGCTGGTCCATGGTGTCACCATTATGCCCGGCAAGCCGACCATTCTGGGAATCATTGACGGTAAACCGGTGATGGGCAATCCCGGTTATCCCGTATCCGCCATCATCTCCTTTGAGCAGTTTGCCCTGCCCCTGCTGGCCCGGATGCAGGGAATGGAAAAGGAACCGGCAACAGAGATTACCGCTGTCCTTGCCAAGGACATTCCATCCAGGGGTGGGATAGAGGAATTTCGCCGCATGATTACCGGTAAGATCGGTGATCATTATGTTACCGTGCCGCTAAAAAAAGGCGCCGGCGCCATCACCACCCTGACCCGGGCCAACTCCATGCTGACGATCGGCGCCGAATCCGAAGGCGAGAGCAAAAACAGTCGGATCAAGATCCGTTTACTGCGGCCGCAGACTACAATTGCCCGGACCATCCTCTGTACCGGCAGCCACGATCTCTGCCTTGACCTGCTGCATGATTTTCTAAAAAAATCAACCCCTGCCTATCCCCTGGCCTCCACCCATGTCGGATCTCTGGGCGGTATCATGGCCATAAAAAACACGATGACCCATATCGCCGGATCACACCTGCTCGATCCGGAAAGCGGCGCATATAATACCACCTATATCAGACGATACCTGCCCGGCATGGAGGTAAGCCTGATCACCCTTGTCCATCGCATGCAGGGATTTATCGTCAGGAAGGGCAATCCGGAAAACATACGGACCATTGATGACCTGGTCAAAGGCGATGTCCGATTTATCAACCGGCAGGCAGGGTCAGGCACCCGGGTGCTGCTCGATTATGAACTGGATAAAAATGGGCTTGACGCGGATGAAATTGAGGGCTATGACCATGAGGAGTATACACACATGGCAGTGGCGGTGGCGGTCCTTTCCGGCAAGGCGGACGCCGGACTCGGTATTCTGGCGGCGGCCCGCGCCCTTGACCTTGACTTTGTTCCCCTTACCGAAGAACGGTATGACCTGATCATCCCTACTCCCTTTCTTGAACTGCCGATGATCAGACGGTTGCTTGAAATCATTCAGTCCCGGGATTTCAGGGGAGCGGTGGAAACAATGGGCGGCTACTCCACCAGGGAAACGGGGAAAATCGTACAAATTAGCGGCAGGTAACGCAAACCATGCGCGTCAATCGGCCAATACCTCTGTTGCAGGCCCTGGGCCTCATCCTCCTGGCGCAGCTTTCCTGTGCCGGGCCGGCCCATGCCATCCAGTCCCATGGTCCGCCGGAGGGAATCTACGTTCACCTCATCGGCCATGTTCTCTATGGACTGGCCATGCTTGGTTTTGCCATCCGTATTCGCCTGTCGCACCTGGCGGTCAGAAAATCCTGGCAGCTCATGGCCCTGGGCGCTCTCATTCTCGCCCTCTGGAACGGCTGGGCCTTTATCGCCCATGTTCTTGCCATCCACGTCCCGGCAACCGACTTCATCACCAACAAACAGGGCGTCAGGATGTGGGTAGCCCTGCATACTCCCGTAGACTGGCTCTATTACATTTTCAAGATGGACCATCTGCTCTGTGTTCCGGCCATCCTCTGTATATATCTGGCCCTGCGGCGCATGAACGGAACGCCCTTGACTTCCCTTAAAAAGCGATAGGTTGAAAGAGCAATGCTCCTCTCCCTGATCCCCCTCTACCTGATTGATATCTGCGGCAGCATGGCCATGCTGGTGTTGTCGACTCTCTGTATGCAGCAGGCCGTCAAACTCTATTTCAGGGACAGAGAAAACGCCCTTTCCACCTATATTCTCTGGCTGACGAGCGCTTTGTTTTCCTTTTGCCTGATCCGGCCCGTGGGCCATTTTGTCAAGTACTACCTGCTCTTTACCAACCGGGCAGCTATCTGGCAAAAGATCGCACCAATATCCGGCAGTCTGATTACCGTTACCTTTATTGTTATTTTTGCCTCTACCCTGTTTTTCGGCAGCATGCTGCTGATCATGAACCGTATGATCCGGGACCGAAAGAAAGTGGAAGAGACCAGCTCCCAACTTCTTGAGCTCAACAAGGACATCGAATCCGTGGTTAGTGACCGCACCCGAGCCGAGCTGGCTCTGCAGCTTGCCCATGAAATAAGAAACCCGGTGATGGTGATCAGCGGTCTTCTCCAGCGCATGACCTGCCGGCAGGAAGACCAGGACCGCAACAGGCGTTATCGCGAGACGGTCCTTGACCAGACTTCGAAACTGGAGGCCATTGTCAACAGGTTTGAAGAGTTGCAGGATGCCGGACAGGATCATTTTTCCGCCATAGAGATCAATGAACTGACCAGAGATAGTGTCAAAATTATCCAGGCCGAGGCCGAGATAAAGGGTATCTCCATCACGTTTTTCCCGGCGAAGGAGCCCCTGTTCTGCAGAGGAGATGCCCGCTACCTGAAAGTGGCGCTGCTACATGTCATGCGTAATGCACTCGAATCCTGCAGCGCCGGAGACTCCATCCGGGTGGAAACCAAACAGGTGCCCACCGGGGCATCCATTACCGTTATTGACGATGGTCCGGGGATCCCGCCGGAGGTCCTGGAGCATATCTTCGAACCTTTCTACTCCACCAAGGAGGGATCCACCGGTCTTGGCCTGCCCTATGTCCGCCAGATCATCCGGGAACATCGTGGTGAAATCACCATTGAATCCACCTTCGGCCAGGGCTGCACGGTCACCATTATCCTGCCCACCCATCTCAGCGAGCTGCAAAGGGGCAGGAAAGCTTCATCTCACTGAAACACACCCACTGCTTCATCAACCCATATAATCCACAATGTTTGCCTGCAGAGTATGCGGGCAGGGACACGTCCCGTCAACACCATATTTTCTTGACACCGTCCTTACAGGGGTGATACACCAAAATTATGATGAATCAATATGTGCCAATACAAAAAATTACCCATAAGGAGGTATGATTTTGGTGGAAAATTCAGGAGAACACTCAACAGTGAAGACCGTAAGCGGACAAAACATTGTGATCACCAATGTTGAAACCATCCCCGGCAGAAAGATAGTCGAACATTTCGGCCTTGTTTCCGGGTCTACCATCCGGGCAAAACATATCGGTCGCGACCTGATGGCAAGCCTGAAAAACATTGTCGGCGGTGAGCTCAAGGGATACACCCAGCTTCTTTCCGAATCACGCGACCAGGCAACCAGGCGCATGGTCAGGCAGGCCGTTGACCTGGGGGCAAACGCGGTGGTCAATGTCCGATTTTCCACCTCCTCCGTGGCCCAGGGCGCCGCCGAGCTCTATGCCTACGGGACCGCCGTCCGGGTGGAGTAAACCATGAATGACCTGATACTCATACTAGCTTTGACCGCTCTTGGCTATTTTGCCGGCACCTGGGCGGAGAAACGCCATTACCGCTCCATCTACGAGCGGGAAAAACAACTGCTGCATATTCCTGCCATCACCATGAAAGATATCCCCTATCCGAACGGGGAAATCCGCTCATCACGCCTGGTAGAGGGTAGCGCCGTAATCTCCATTGATTATTTCAAACGCCTGCTTGCCGGCCTGCGCAATATTTTCGGCGGCACGATTATTTCGTACGAGAGCCTGCTTGACCGGGCCAGGCGCGAGGCCCTGCTGCGGATGAAGGAATCGGCCCCGGACGCGGCGGTCATCGTCAACGTGCGTATCGAGACCTCGGCGATCGGCAAATACAGTTCCAAACGCAATATCGGCTGCATCGAGGCCCTGGCCTATGGCACCGCCATCAAGTTAAGGCAACAGTGAACTACACCCCCAGACTTCCCGGACGTAATCATAACGTTACCCCGGTCTCTCCGCTCCGGGAGCTGCTGATCCTCCTCGGCGGCTTGCTCGCCGTCATCGCCATCATGTACCTGCTGCTTGGCCTTGGCGCCGACCTGCTGGTCAGCCATATCTCGCCGGCAACTGAACAGAAGATGGCCTCTGTTTTCTCCTCCAGGTTTCCACCCCATAACAAACCAACAGCAAGAGAAAAATGGCTACAAACCATTGTCAACACCATGGAAAAAAATGGATGTGTTGACCTGCCCTACCCGGTGACCGTCCAGGTTGCCAATTCAAAGGCAATCAATGCCGTTGCCCTGCCCGGAGGCAGGATCATCGTCTTCAGCGGCCTGTTAAAGATCGTCCGTTCGGAAAATGAAATGGCCTTTATTCTGGGCCATGAACTGGGCCATTTCATGCACAGGGACCATCTCCGCGGCCTTGGCCGAGGTCTTGTCTTTGCCTTTATTTCCACCTTGACGGGCTCGTCGGATGGCAGTATCGCCCGGCTGGCGGCGCGGATGGCACAGGTGACGGAATCAGGGTTTTCCAGGGGTCAGGAGGAGCAGGCCGACGCCTTTGGTCTGCAGATGGTGAACTGTGTATATGGCCATGCGGGCGGATCGACTGATTTTTTCACCCACATGCCGAAAAACCTCGATCCCGGGCATATCGGCCATTATTTTGCCTCCCATCCGGAGAACAAGAAAAGAATCCAGGCCCTCCTTGCCCTGCAGCAAAAGATGGGGTATCAGAGCGGTCCGCTCACGCCCCTGCCCGTCTGGCATAAAGACAGTGAGCAAAAGAAAAACTAAGG
>WFZC01000379.1 GCA_015489765.1 Desulfobulbaceae bacterium | reverse complement strand
GATCTACTGCGTCGTGTGTCCTGTGGCGATTCTCGACATACTACAGGTATAGCCAAGACCCGCCACGGAACACTACTTCTTGTATACCTGTGTTTTTACTTAGCCATCTTTAAGCTTTGTCTGGATTTTTTACCAGTTCATCCTAGTTGATAAATGCTACTTTAAGGAAGAATAACCATTTCGGCAAGCACCTATTTCCGCCCGACTGGAAAAAAGCATTTTTCTTCGCCTTCCCCCTTTACCATCTCATTGCGGCTGGCATGTTGGCACCATCTCGGTAGATGGTGGTGTCTTTGCGGTGTGTGCCGGATCGCCGACCAGGCAGGAAGTTTTCATCGGAAAAAAGGATCCATGTTTTGTATCAGTTGACTGTTGTAATAATCGTATCCGAAAACGTTATAGGGACAAAAGAGAACTTGTTGAACTGCCTTGGAAAGAATTTATTGTTTGGGTTGACCGAAAGAGAAAAATTTTTTATTGATAAAGCCTCTGCAATATACTTTACAGCTGATGGCATCGTAAAAACTTCGATCTACAGCGTCGTGTGTTCTGTGTTTTTACTTAGCCATCTGTAAGCATTGTCTGGATTTTTTATGAGTTCATCACAGCTAATGTGGATTTTACCTCTGACCCCGGATGTCAATGGCAACAGCAGGCGTATTTCCGGGAGTATGACCAAATTTGATACCAGCAAGGGAGAGAAACATGGGACAAGCGCACGATGAGAAGTTTATTCTCTGGTTTGATGAAATCGGTATTGAAGATGTGCCGTTGGTGGGTGGGAAAAATGCTTCCCTTGGTGAAATGTATCAGCATCTTACCGCTAAAGGTGTTGCAGTTCCCCATGGTTTTGCCGTTACCGCCTATGCCTATCGGTATCTGTTGAAAGAGGCGGGGGTTGAGCAGCAGATTCGGGACGTGCTTGCCGACCTTGACATTGAAGACATGGAGAACCTGGCGGAAAGGGGGGAAAAATGCCGGGAAATTATCCGGAATGCCGAGTTTCCCGATGAGCTGCGTGATGCCATTATCGAGGCCTATAAAAAGATGGAAGACGAGTACGGCAAGGATGTTGATGTCGCCGTTCGCTCTTCGGCCACTGCAGAAGATCTGCCCGACGCCTCGTTTGCCGGCCAGCAGGAGACTTATCTCAATATTCACGGCTATGACAATATCATTGAAAACTGTCGTAAATGTTTTGCCTCCCTGTTCACCAATCGGGCCATTTCTTATCGCCAGCATCAGGGTTTTGGCCAGTTTGACGTCTATCTCTCCATCACCATTCAGAAGATGGTTCGTTCCGACTCAGCCTGTTCCGGGGTTATGTTTTCCATAGACACCGAGTCCGGATTTGAGGATGCGGTTTTTATTACCGGCGCCTGGGGGCTTGGAGAGAATGTGGTCCAGGGAGCGGTCAACCCGGATGAGTATTATGTGTTCAAACCAACCCTCAAAGAGGGTAAACGGCCGATTGTCGGCAAGAAGGTGGGCTCCAAGGAGATCAAGATGGTCTATGACGATGATCCCTCATCCGAGGAGCCGGTCAAAAATGTTGAAACCACGCCTGAGGAACGGCAGTCCTATGTCATCAGCGATGACGAGATCCTGCAGCTTGCCAGATGGGCCTGCATCATCGAGGACCATTACGGCAAGGGCATGGACATTGAGTGGGCCAAGGATGGTGACGGTAAAGAGGTGGGGACCGGAAATCTCTTTATTGTTCAGGCCCGGCCCGAGACCGTGCATTCCCAGGCCAACAAGGGCGCCATGGAGACCTATAAGCTGCAGGAAAAGGGCAAGGTCCTGGTGGAAGGTCTGGCTGTCGGTACCAAGATAGGTCAGGGTGTGGCCCATTGTATTGCCGATGCCAAGGATATAGGTACATTCCGGAAAGGCGAGGTGCTGGTGACGGACATGACGGACCCTGACTGGGAACCGATCATGAAAATAGCCGCCGCCATTGTTACCAACCGGGGCGGCCGGACCTGTCATGCGGCCATTATCTCCCGTGAGCTTGGTATACCCTGTGTTATCGGTACCGTGGACGGGACCGAGAAAATCACAACCGGTCAGGAGGTCACCGTGTCTTCGGCCGAGGGCGAGACCGGTTATGTCTATGAGGGATTGCTGAAGTTTGAAGTCGAACGGCTCGATCTTGGTAACCTGCCCAAGACAAAAACCAAGATTATGATGAACCTGGCCATCCCGGAAAAGGCCTTTACCGAGTGCCAGATCCCCAATGACGGGGTTGGCCTTGCCCGCGAGGAGTTTATCATCAACTCCCATATCGGTATTCATCCTTTGGCCCTATATAATTACGAGGAGTTGAAAAATTCCAGTGATCCGGAAGAACAGGCCGTTGCCGCGGAGATAGACGCCCGCACCGGGGCCTATGCGGATAAAAAACAGTTTTTTATCGATAAGGTTGCCGAGGGTGTCGGCCGCATAGCCGCCGGTTTTTATCCCAAGGACGTTATTGTCCGTCTTTCCGATTTCAAGAGTAACGAGTACGCCAATCTGCTCGGCGGCACTTTGTATGAACCGGAAGAGGAAAATCCCATGATCGGCTGGCGTGGCGCTTCCCGCTATTATGATCCCAAATATCGGCCCGCCTTTGAACTGGAATGCCAGGGTCTGCTCAAGGCGCGTAATGACATGGGGCTGACCAATATCAAGTTGATGGTTCCTTTCTGCCGGACACCGGAAGAGGGGAAAAAGGTGATTGAGGTTATGCGTGACTGTGGTCTGGTCCAGGGCGAAAACGGCCTGGAACTCTATGTCATGTGCGAGATACCGTCAAACGTTATTTCCGCTGACGCCTTTGCCGATATCTTTGACGGCTTTTCCATCGGTTCCAATGACCTGACCCAGCTGACCTACGGACTTGACCGTGATTCCGGCCTTATTGCCGGTATTGCCGACGAGCGTGATGAATCGGTGAAAGAGATGATCCGGATGGTGATCAAGACCGCCAAGAGGCGCGGGAGAAAGATTGGTATCTGTGGTCAGGGCCCGTCTGACTTCCCTGAATTTGCCACCTTCCTGGTTGAGCTGGGTATTGACTCCATGTCCCTGATTCCTGATACGGCTATCAAGACCCGTCTGGCTGTGCATGAGAAGGAAAAGGAGATGGGGGTTGCCCCGTGATGCTCGGGTAACATCGCTATAGTATTAAAAAAGTATCAAAAAAGGGCGGGGCCGGCGGCTCCGCCCTTTTTTTATTGTTTCTGTTGGAGGTTAAAACCTTCGCCTTTTAGGCGAATAGCATTTTGCTAGCGGTTGCTTTATAATGCCTCCGCATGAAATATCGTCAAGGGAGTCATACAAAATTTAAAATTGAGTACCACTTTGTTTGGGTCACGAAG
>WFZC01000378.1 GCA_015489765.1 Desulfobulbaceae bacterium | reverse complement strand
TCCATCAGCGAGATAAAAGAGATCAACACTTTCACCTGGCCACGTTCCGCGCGATAGAGAAGGTCTGCAACCTGTTCAGCACCGGGCTCATTATCCCGTAAAGTGAGAATGCAGACGTATCAAAGACATAGCATTTCATTCGTGCACCCGGTCTGCAAGCCTTTCCTCCAATAGCCGGGCTGTTGCCCCTCCCTTCCCTTTCCCGCGAAAGGCTGCGACAGGGTCTTTTTTCACGGGCACAACCCGAATTGTATTATCCTCAACAAACTACTCCAGACCATCTGAAGGTCCTATCTGGAACTGACGACGTATCTTTGCGGGAATAACTGTCTGCCCTCTTTTGGTAACTGTACTACGCATAATTTCACCCCAGTTGAATTACCTTTACAGTGAAATTGTAATTCAACACTGACAGGTAGTCAAATCACCCTGTCATAAGAATGGGCCTTGGTCATAATTGCGAAACGAATTGCCACGATGAAATTCGGTAGAAAAAATTTTCTTACCGCCAAAACAATTATTTCCTCACACTGAAAAAGAATTCCTGCCGCCACATTTTCCAAATCTTTTTGAAATGAAAAATAAAGTAGAGTATCGTGTTCGATGGAACCGTCAAAAGTCTTTAAATCCATACTGCTGCATTATGACCATCTCTTTATCCCATGCTGCAAAAGAGACTTTTGATCGGGAATCCAAATAATATCTTAACCAGGCGTCTTTACATGGACACCCGACAACAACACTCGGGTGTGACGATTGCCCCTGTCATTCCCGCAGTCTGTCAGGCGGGAATCCATGATACGGGTCTTTACACAATCATTTCCCATGGATACCCGACAACAACTCTCGGGTGTGACGATTGCCCCTGTCATTCCTGCAGTCTGTCAGGCGGGAATCCATGAAACAGATTTTTTATACAATCATTTCCCATGGACACCCGACAACGACATCCGGGTGTAACGATCGCCCCTGCCGGAGGAGCCCTGCCATGACATCCCTGCCGCTCCACAAGACAAAAATCGTCTGCACCATCGGCCCGGCATCGGCCACCGTCGAGATACTTTCCAGGGTGATCCGGGCCGGGATGAATATCGCCCGGTTAAATTTCTCGCACGGCAGTTTTTCAACCCATGCCCGGACCATAAAAAATATCCGTGCCGCCGCCGACACAACAGGACAACGGGTGGCCATCATGGCCGACCTGCCGGGTCCGAAAATTCGGATCGGCAGTTTTACCAGGGAACCGATCACCCTGCACCGGGGCGATTCTTTTACCCTGAGCGCAGATGATTGTCCCGGCGACAGCCACCGCGTTTCCATCACACTTGCGACCCTGCCGCAGGCCGTCGGGCCGGGCGATATTCTCTTTCTTGCCGATGGCCTTATTCAGCTGAAGGTTGAACGCGTCACAGGGCCGGACATCATCTGCAGGGTTGAAGCGGGCGGGGAGCTGCGTTCAAAAAAAGGGTTGAATGTCCCCGGCATTGATCTTGGCATCAGCGCCTTTACCGAACGGGACCGGCAATGTCTGCAGTTTGCCCTTGAGCATGGGGTCGATGCCGTCAGTCAATCTTTTGTCAATTCCGCCGCCGATATTATCGAAGTGCGCGAGGCAGCCCATGCGATGGGACATGACCCGTTTATTCTGGCCAAGATTGAACGGACCGGTGCCCGCGACAATATCGACGAAATCCTTGCCGTCTCCGATGGAATTATGATTGCCCGCGGTGATCTCGGGGTTGAAATCCCCATAGAACAGATTGCCGTTGCCCAGAAATTCATCACCCGCAGGGCCAAGCTGCAGGCCAAGCCCGTTATCACCGCCACCCAGATGCTGATGTCCATGACCCATAACCGCAGACCGACCAGGGCCGAGGCTACCGATGTGGCCAATGCCATTTTAGACGGCACCGACTGTGTCATGCTCTCAGAAGAATCGGCCATGGGTGACTATCCGGTTGAATCCGTGCAGATGCTGGCCGGGATTGCCAAGGCAACAGAGCCCACCATTCCGGCCCACCACCTGGAACAGGCCGGGCAATGCCAACCTGCGCCGCCCCCACGGGCAACCATTGTTGACTCCATCAGCATCAGCGTCGAAAACATCATTTCCCGGCTGCAGACTGTGGCCGCGGTACTGACGCCGACGGCCAGCGGTCATACGGCCCGCATCCTGAGCCGTTGGCGCCTGCCGACCTGGATCCTCGGGGTCAGCCGGAGTGAACGAACCTGCCGCACCCTGCTCTTTTCCTACGGTGTGTGGCCGATTCTGGAACCGGACCACCCGGATGACTGGACCGATATAGCCCAAGGCTATGCGCAGGAATTTTCCCTTGCCGGGACATACATCCTGCAGACGGAAGGCCCGTCCCCTGCCCATCCGCAAGCCAACCATAAACTGGAAATCATCCCCCTGTCTTCAGGTGGAACCCCGTACAGCGCAACAGGTAAGGAGAAAAAATGAGTATCCATCCCCTGGCAGGAAAACTGCCGCCCAAATCCATGCTGGTCAATGTGCCCGAGCTTATTTCCGCCTACTATACCCTGGTTCCGGACTTGACAAAGGAAAGCGAACGCGTCTCTTTCGGCACCTCCGGCCACCGGGGCGGTTCGCTGAAGCGCAGTTTCAATGAACCGCATATCCTGGCCATTACCCAGGCTGTCTGCGACTACCGCGACCAGGCCGCAATATCAGGGCCGCTGTTCATGGGCATGGATACCCATGCCCTGTCCTGGCCGGCCCAGCTGACGGCCCTGCAGGTGCTGGCGCCAAATAAGGTGACGGTCCGGATCGCCGAAAATTTCGGCTATACGCCGACTCCGGTCATCTCCCATGCCATTCTCACCCATAACCGGCAACAGGGGCCTCGCTGTGACGGCATCGTCATCACGCCTTCGCATAATCCGCCCGATGACGGGGGATTTAAATATAATCCGCCCGAGGGAGGACCGGCCGACACGGAAGTGACCGGCTGGATCCAGGACCGGGCCAATGCTATCCTCGAAGACGGCCTGGACCAGGTCAAAAGAATCTCGCTGCAGGACGCCCTTACCAATAAACATGTCGAATACCATGACTTTATCGACCCCTATGTCGATGATCTTGAAAATGTTGTCGATATGACGGCCATCAGAGAGGCAGGTATTCATATCGGTGCCGATGCCATGGGCGGCTCCGGCCTGGCCTATTACCCAGTCATTGCAAACAGATATGGCCTCGACATGGAGGTCTTCCACGACAGCCTTGACTCGACCTTTTCCTTTATGCACTGCGACAAGGACGGCAAAATCCGCATGGACTGTTCTTCTCCCTATGCCATGGCAGGACTGGTGGAACATAAGAAAAATTTTGATATCGCCTTTGGCAATGACACCGATTTTGACCGGCACGGGATCGTCACCCCTGGTATGGGGTTAATGAATCCCAACCATTACTTAAGTGTTGCCATCAACTATCTTGCGAAAAACCGGCCGCAATGGAACAAAGAGGCAGGCATCGGCAAGACCCTTGTCAGCAGTTCCATTATTGACCGGGTGGCGGCTGATCTCGGCAGAAAGGTGATCGAGGTGCCGGTGGGGTTCAAATGGTTTGTCGACGGACTGCTCGACGGCACCATTTTCTTTGGCGGCGAGGAAAGCGCGGGCGCAAGTTTTCTTCGCAAGGACGGCACGGTCTGGAGCACGGACAAGGACGGCATTATCATGAACCTGCTTGCCGCCGAGATCACGGCCAAAACCGGACGCGATCCGGGCATGCACTATAAAGAACTCACCAATCGGTTCGGAGAACCGATCTACGCGCGCATGGAAGCGCCGGCAACACCCGCACAGAAACAGGTTTTAAAAAACCTTTCCCCGGAGGATATACAGGAAGAAACCCTTGCCGGAGAACCGATACGAGCGATCCTCACCCGGGCCCCGGGCAACAACGCGCCCATCGGCGGTCTGAAGGTGGTTGCCGATAACGGCTGGTTCGCCCTGCGTCCTTCGGGCACCGAAGATATTTATAAAATCTATGCGGAAAGCTTCATTGACCAGGCGCATCTGCAACGTATCCAGCAGGAGGCCCGGACCATCGTCGACCGGTTGTTATGAAAAATACGTAACCGTTTTTCACCAAGGGCTATACGTTGCCAAGGCGGGTTTCACCCGCAACCCAATAAATCGAACTCAGGCCTGTAAACGTTTACCAGTGCCCCATATTTGTTCAAGCAGGCCGACAAGTCTATAGCTCGCTATGTGAGGAGGTCTGATCGATCGAAAATGGGGTGCTGGTGAACGTTTACAAAAATACTTGTTGAATACTACCCAAATGTAGTATGGATAGCATCGTTTGCCCTTGCTCCCCAGCGGTCCTGAATCCGGCTGTACCTCTGTTTCACCTTCTGGTCGTTGCCCTGATACCCGTCGGCAGGTTCGCGCATACCGTGGAGGCACCGGGCTCCTGACAATTTCAATCTCACATTCAAAGGCCATTTATGAAGACAGGCACAAAACACAACCTGCGCATTGATCGGCGCAAATTCCTGCAGATCGTCGCCGTTGCCGGGGCCGCCGGAGCCGGATGGACCCTTGGCCAGAGCCGAAAGAAAACTTCCTGCAAGGTCGTGCAAAAAAGTGAGCCCATGATGGGCACCATCCTCAACCTGACCCTGTACGGCCCGGACAGGAGCGCCCTGGAAACAGCGCTCCAGGCAACCATTGACAGGATGCATGGACTGGAAAACACACTGAGCAGACATAATCCGGCCAGTGAGCTGGCCCGGCTTAACCGAACCGGAACCCTGACCGATCCCGATCAGGACCTGATCACCGTGCTGGAGCTGGCCCGGTTTGTCCATGACAAGACCGGCGGCGCCTTTGACGTTACCGTTCTGCCCCTGGTCAAGCTGCAGCAGAAGAGAAAGGTTCCCGAACAGACAGAAATACAAAAGGCCCTTGCCCTGACCGGATTTAATCATCTGTCCATTGATGCAAACAAAATCATCCTGGCCCGGCCGGGCATGGGCATCACCCTGGACGGCATCGGCAAGGGATATATCGTTGATCAGGGCGTGGAGACGCTCCGGCAGCACGGGTTCGGCAGTGCCTATGTCGAGGCCGGCGGCGACCTGATGGTTACCGGCAAAAAACCGGGCGACCAACCCTGGCGAATCGGTATTCGCAACCCGCGCCCCTCCGCGTCCGGAGAACTGATGGTACTCAAGACCAGCAATCATGCGGTTGCCACCTCCGGTGATTACATGCAGGCCTATGATGCCGATTACTCACGTCATCATATCGTAAATCCCAGGACGGGCTACTCACCGCCGGAACTGGCAAGCGCCACCATCACCGCTCCCACAGTTGCCTTGGCCGACGGCCTGGCCACCGCCGCCATGGTCATGGGCCATAAACAGGCCATTGCCATGTTGCGCGACATGCCCAACTGCGAGGGGTATTTCATCGACAAAGGTCTCAATCATTACCAGAGCGAGGGCTTTTCAGGCTGACATGAATGATGGCGTCGTAAAAACTTCGATCTACTGCGTCGTGTGTCCCGGGGCGATTCACAACATACTACCTGTATAATTGAGACCCGCCCCGGAACACTACTCCTTGTATATCTATGTTTTTACTTAGCCATCTTAAAATATTGTTCGAACTTTTTATGAGTTCATCATGAATGTATTTCATCTAAAAAGAGGGCTGGACCTGCCCCTTGCCGGTGCTCCCAGGCAGGAGATCAGTCCGGGAAACCCGGTAACAACCGTGGCCCTGCTCGGCGATGATTTTGTCGACCTGCGGCCCAGGTTTTCCGTTGCCGAAGGCGACCATGTGGCGCTGGGTCAATGTTTGTTTATTGACAAAAAAAATCCCGGCGTCCGCTTCACCTCGCCAGCGGCCGGAGAGGTGATCAAAATCCAGCGTGGCCCCAAACGCAGATTCGAGGCCATTATCATCCGGATTGACGGTAATGAGGAACGGCTCTTTCCTATTCCCGCGGATTTTGGTCCAGAGGGATTAAGCGGCGAGGACATCCGGGAAAGCATGATCAAGTCCGGCCTCTGGACGGCCCTGCGCACCCGCCCATATGACAAGATCCCGGCTGTTGATTCCCGACCCAACTCCCTGTTCATCAATACCATGGACACCCGGCCCCTGGCCGCGGACCCGGTCGTGATTATCAATGAACACCGGGAGGACTTTGTCCTGGGGCTGCAAATGCTCCAGCGGCTGGCGCCGACCACCTATCTCTGCACCGACGGCAGCCCGGAGATTCCAGGCCGGGACATCGGCGGCATTATAAACGCTGAGTTCCACGGTCCGCATCCAGCCGGCCTGCCCTCGACCCATATCCATTTTCTTGACCCGGTCTGCCAGAAAAAAACCGTCTGGTCCATCGGTTACCCCGACGTAATCGCCGTTGGCCATCTTTTTCGCACCGGCCGCCTGATGACCGAACGGATTATCTCCCTGGCAGGTCCGGCAATGGAGAATCCGCGCCTGATCAGGACCAGGGCCGGGGCAAACCTGCGGGATCTCTGTCCACAGGAAGCGCAGAACAATGACATCCGTCTGCTTTCCGGCTCGGTGCTCAACGGCCGCCGATTCAGCGAGACCCACAGTTTCCTCGGCAAATATCATCACCAGGTCTGTGCCCTGCATGAGGGTAGCGGCCGGGGATTGTTCAGCTGGCTCATGCCCGGCCGCGACAGGTATTCCATCAAAAAACTTTTTTTCTCCGCCTTCATGAAGAAAAAATCCTTTGCCATGACCACGGCTGCCTGGGGTGGACGGCGGGTGATATTTCCCCTTGGCGTCTATGAAGAGGTCATGCCCCTTGACCTGGTGATTACCTCGCTTCTGAAAAGCCTGGCCACCGATGATCTGGAAAAGGCGGCTGCCCTTGGTGTCCTGGAGCTGGTCGAAGAGGACCTGGCCCTCTGTTCCTTTGTCTGCCCGGGCAAGAATGACTTTGGCCCCATGCTGCGGGCCATGCTGACAAGAATCGACAGAGAATGCTGATAATATTTTGTAATAGAGCGTAGTTAGAGAAACTTCATGAAACTGCTTGAAAAACTTTTTGACCGGGCCGCGCCCCATTTTCGGCCCGGCGGCCGTCTCCATCGCTGGTTCCCCCTGTTCGAGGCCACCGACTCCTTTCTGCTCGGAAGCGGCGAACGGGCTGCCACGGCGCCGCATGTCCGCGATGCCATGGACTTGAAACGTATCATGATCTCGGTCATTGTGGCGCTGTTGCCCTGCGTCATCATGGCAATCTGGAATACCGGCTACCAGGCCAACACCGCCCTTGCCGCCCTGGGCCTCCCCTGTCCCGGCGGCTGGCGCGGGCACCTGCTGGCGGCCGTGGGCTGCAATCCCGACAGTCTTGTCTCCAACCTCTGCCACGGCGCCCTCTACTTTGTGCCGATCTACCTGACCAGTGTTCTGGTCGGCGGCCTGTGGGAGTGTATCTTCAACCTGGTGCGCGGCCATGAGATGTCCGAGGCATTTCTGGTCACCAGCCTGCTGTTCGCCCTGATCCTGCCGCCCACCATTCCCCTGTGGCAGGTGGCAATCGGCATCAGCTTCGGCGTTATCTTTGCCAAGGAGGTGTTCGGGGGCGTGGGCATGAACTTTATGAACCCGGCCCTGGCCGCCCGCGCCTTTATCTTTTTTGCCTATCCCGGCCAGATGAGCGGCGATCAGGTCTGGACGGCCGTGGACGGCGTTTCCAGCGCCACCGCCCTATCCACCCTGGCCACCGGCGCCCCCGGTCATGCCCTCTCCTCCCTGAACATCTCCTGGTGGCAGGCCTTTATCGGCACCATCCCCGGCTCCATGGGAGAAACATCAACACTTGCCTGCCTGATAGGCGCCGCCGCCCTGCTGGTGGTGGGGATCGCCTCCTGGCGGGTGATGCTGGGCATGCTGCTGGGCGGTATCGGCTGTTCCCTTCTCTTCTATATGATCGGCAGCGATGTCAATCCCATGTTTTCGGTCCCGCCCCACTGGCACCTGGTCCTGGGCGGCTTTGCCTTTGGCCTGGTCTTCATGGCCACCGATCCGGTGACGGCCCCCCATACCTTCACCGGCCGATGGATTTACGGGGTCCTGATCGGGGCGCTGGCGATTCTCATCCGGGTTGCCAATCCCGGTTTTCCCGAAGGCGTCATGCTGGCGATCCTGCTCGGTAATGTCTTTGCCCCCCTGCTCGACTATTTTGTCGAACAGGCCAACATCAAACGAAGGATGCTCCGCCATGGCTAAGGAATCCTTTTTCAAACCGTTTTACTCGGTCCTGGTCCTGGCCTTTGTCTGTTCCTTTCTCGTGTCCCTGGCCTCGGTCGGCCTGAGGCCCCTGCAGGAGAGCAACCGGGCCATGGAACGTAAAAAGAACATCCTGCTGGCAGCAGGTCTGCTGCATGGCAACGCAAGCGACAAGGACATCGACACCCTGTTTGCCCAGGTTGAGCCAAGGGTCATCGACCTTGCCACCGGCGCCTTTGTCCCCCCTGAGATCATGGACCCGAAAACCTTTGACCAACTGGCATCGACCAATGACCCGCAGCTCAGTCACCCCCTGGCAAAGGATGAGGACATCGCCGGCCTGCGCCGTCTTGAGAAATATTCACTGGTTTACCTCATAAAGGACAAGGGCAAACTGAAAGAGATCGTCCTGCCCATCCGCGGCAAGGGTCTCTGGTCGACCATGTACGGGTACGTGGCCATAGACAGCGACCTGCGTACCATAGACGGCATTGCCTTTTACGAGCATGGAGAGACCCCGGGCCTGGGCGGTGAAATAGAAAATCCCGCCTGGGAGGCCGGCTGGCAGGGCAAAAAAATCTATGATGATGAAGGCAAAGTGGCGATCAAGGTTGCCAAAGGCGCTTCCAAGGCCAAAGCAAAGGCCGCATCCTATGAAGTGGACGGCCTTTCCGGAGCAACCCTGACCGGCAACGGCGTTCAACGCCTGTTCCATTTCTGGTTTGACGACCAGGGATTCAAGCCCTTTCTCGAGCGGCTCAGAAGTGAAAATGGACAGGAGGAGGGAGAAAATGGCTGAAACAACGACCCGGGAGCTTCTGCTCCGTCCCATTTTTCACAGAAATCCGATTGCCCTGTTGGTGCTGGGAATATGTTCGGCCCTGGCCGTTACCGGCAAGATGGACACCGCCTTTGTCATGTCCGTCTGCGTCACCGTGGTGGTTGCCTGCTCCAGCTTTGTCATCAGCCTGGTGCGCCACCATATCCCCAGCTCGGTGCGCATCGGCATCCAGATCATGGTCATTGCCACCATGGTCATCCTGGTCGATCAAATCCTCAAGGCCTTTCTGTTTGACCTTTCCAAACAGTTGTCCATCTACGTGGGCCTGATCATCACCAACTGCATCGTTATGGGCAGGGCGGAAGGGTTTGCCATGAATAACCCGCCCAAGGCCAGCTTTATCGACGGCCTGGGCAATGGCCTTGGCTATGGCTTTATCCTGATGACGGTAGCCTTTATCCGGGAGCTGTTTGGTTCCGGCTCCCTGTTCGGGATCGAAATCCTCAAACTGACGTCAAACGGCGGCTGGTATGTCCGCAACGGCCTTCTGCTGCTTCCGGCCAGCGCCTTTTTTCTCATCGCCCTGCTCATCTGGTTGATGCGCACGGTGGACCCTGAGCAACAGGAGAACGACTGATGGGTCATTATCTAGACATTATCCTCACCTCGCTCTTTATTGAAAACCTGCCCCTTGCCTTTTTCCTGGGGATGTGCACATTTCTGGCCATCTCGAAAAAGGTAAAAACCGCAGCCGGTCTCGGAATCGCTGTCCTGACGCTGACCACGATTACCGTGCCGATCAATAATTTCATTCTCAATGACCTGCTCAAACCCGGCGCCCTGGCCTGGGCCGGGCAGCCTGATGTCGACCTCACCTTTCTTGGCTTCCTGATTTATATCGGCGTCATTGCCGCCGTGGTCCAGATCATGGAGATGGTGATGGACAGGTTCATGCCCGGGCTCTACAACACGCTTGGTATTTTCCTACCCCTTCTGACCGTTAACTGTGCCATCTTCGGGGCAACACTCTTTATGGTCGAACGTGATTATACCTTTGGTGAAAGTGTGGCCTACGGTATCGGGTCTGGCGGCGGTTTTCTCCTGGCCGTGGTTGCCCTGGCCGGCATCCGGGAAAAACTTGAATACTCCAATCCTCCGGCCGGACTGCGGGGACTGGGCCTCACCTTTATCACCGCCGGCCTGATGGCCCTGGCCTTCATGGGCCTTGGCGGTCTGAAACTGGGGTAAACCGGACCATTTTTGCGAATATACGAAGTTGATTGAAGAAGTGGAGTAACAAGGTATGAACGAAATCTATGTCGGGGTCATCTGTTTTCTGATCATCCAGCTTATCATGGTGACCCTGATCACCGTGACCCGTAAGCTGGTATTGCCCGGCGGATCCGTGAACATCCGTATCAACGAGGACAAAACCCTGACTGTCGAAAGCGGCGGCAAGCTGCTTACCACCCTGGCCGAGCAGGACATTCTTCTGCCCTCTGCCTGCGGCGGCGGCGGTAGTTGCGGCCAGTGCAAGGTCACTGTGCACAAGGGCGGCGGAACCATCCTGCCCACGGAACGCTCCCATGTCAGTCTGCGGGAAGCCAACAGCGGAGTGCGTCTTGCCTGTCAGGTCCAGGTCAAGCATGATATGGACATTTCCCTGCCGCCGGAGATGTTGGAAACCAGAAAATGGCAGTGCAAGGTCCTGTCCAACAACAATGTGGCCACCTTTATCAAGGAACTGGTCCTCGAGCTACCACCCGGCGAGGAAGTGGACTTCAAGGCCGGCGGATATATCCAGGTCGAGGTGCCGCCCCATTCCCTTGCCTACCGCGATTTTGACATTGACGAACGGTTCTACTCCGACTGGACCCACTTCAAAATGTTCCAGTACGAATCCCATGTCTTTGTCCCGGTTACCCGCGCCTATTCCATGGCCAACTATCCGGGAGAAAAGGGCATCATCAAGCTCAACGTCCGCATTGCCAGTCCGCCGCCGGGCAGCCCGCCGGACGTGCCGCCCGGCATTGCCTCTTCCTATATTTTCAAGCTCAAACCAGGTGATACGGTCACCATCTCCGGCCCGTTCGGCGAATTTTTCATCGATGATTCCGACTCCGAGATGGTGTACATCGGCGGCGGCGCCGGCATGGCCCCCATGCGCAGCCATATTTTTGAACTTTTTAAAGGGCGTAAAACCAAACGCAAGGTCTCATACTGGTATGGCGGCCGCTCCAAACAGGAGGTTTTTTATGCCGAGGAATTCGAGGCCCTGGCAAAAGAATTTCCCAACTTCTCCTATCACCTTGCCCTGTCCGATCCCCAGCCCGAGGACAACTGGCAGGGACACACCGGCTTTATTCACCAGGTCCTCTATGATAATTACCTCAAAGACCATCCTGCTCCCGAAGATATCAACTATTATATGTGCGGCCCGCCAATGATGACCAGGGCGGTCCTTGAGATGCTGGAAAACCTGGGAGTGGAGCGGGAAAATATCCATTTTGATGATTTTGGAGGCTGATTCCCATCTTTTTCCTCTACTTTTTTCTGACATTTGTTGTCCTGACCGCCACTGCCCTGTTTATCAACTTCTGCCGCCGCCGGTTGCGCAAAACACCACACGGCCTTTCCGCCATGTGCCACAAGGACGGGGGCGCCATGTGCTGCTCCTGTTCACAGGCTGCCCTGGGCGGAAAGGAGAAAAAGGGGCTCCACCCCCGGAAACCGGGCGTGTAATCATGTTCATGTTTCAGGCGTAACTTGCTGATTTCCATATCTTGTTGAACCGTTAAGGCATGCCGGATTATCCAACAACCTTCTGCCTCAAGGCCTGCCCAGGCTGGAGTAAGGGATGTTCAACTTTCTTGTTGATGTCCTCATCCCTTATCTGACAATCAAACGGCAATCATTCTGCGTCCGTTCTCCTTTCTCTCCACTTATTGCCGACAACCAGCAGTCTGATTCCCCCCTGCCTACTGAAAAATCTGTCATTTAAGCATAATCTCACCCACATCCCTCATTTTTCTCTCCATCCAACATGACAATATGTTGTGCATATGTTATTCTTTTCACGAGAAGAAAAGTCAGTTTGTCAATGAATTGCGGGTTGTCCCTGGCCAATATTGGGCTTTCTTTTCCTCTGCGGGTATTTTTTGCAAAAAAAAAAAAATGAACCATTCTTTCCATACAAGGTACCCATGAACAGACCGGCACGTCCTGATCCCTTTCTGCCGCTTATTGAGCAGACCGCAGAAGGCGACCGGGATGCCTTTGCCATCCTGTATGAAAAGACCAGTCATCGGATCAAGGTATACCTGCACAGGCTGGTGCAGGATCAAAACTGTATTGATGACATACTGGTTGAGACATACACCCAGGTCTGGAAAAACAGCGCCGCATTCAAGGGGAAATCCAAGGTACTGACCTGGATGATCGGCATTGCCCGTAACCTCGCGTTAAAAGAGATCGGCAAAAAAAGGTACCATGAGGACATTGCCGATCATCCGGAAATCGAGGCCGCGGCAATCGACCTTAATGCCGGCGACAGAAAGGAGGTATTCAGCCGGGCGCTGAATCTGCTGTCGCCCAAGCACAGGGAAATACTGGATCTGGCATTTTACCAGGATCTGGCCTACCGGGAGATCGCACAGATCCTCAAGATACCGGAAAGCACGGTAAAAACCAGGGTTTTTTATGCCAAGGCCGCCCTGAAAACCGCCCTTGAACGAATGGGAATCAACAGTGACGACCTGTAGTCGTCTATTTTTTTTGTGATCCGTGGAGAAAACAATGTCAAAATCTGAAAACCTATCCGGCATGGCAAAAGAACAGAGAAATCTGGACGCTGCGACCGCCCGTCATATCCTGGAGGAAACAGCAGCGGTTATCCCACCGGCTGATCCGGAGCTCTTTGCCCGAATAGAAGAATCCATTGCCGGGTCCTTGCCGACGAGCCAGCCACAGCAAACCCCTTTTATCTCATCCCTGCAGACGCTGCTGAAAACGATCCGCGATTATTTCCGCAGACCACAATTGGCCTGGGGGGTTGTTGCTGTCCAGGCCATTGTCCTCTGTCTCTTTATCGCCTCAGCCCCCATAAAAGACACCTATCATACCCTGTCTGCCGACAAAACAGATATCGGGGCACAGGCTGGGCCGATCTTTTATGTCATCTTTCATGAAAACGCCCGATTACGACAAATAGAACAGTTACTGGCCAGAACCAACGGCACGATCATCAATGGCCCGGGAAAACGAGGTATCTATACGATACGTTTTCAGCCCGCGCCGGCGGCGAGAGGAAAAAAGATGCTCACAACCCTGAAAGATTCTCCGTTGATTACCTTTATCGAGCGGGCGTATTAAAGGAAGTTGTATAACAGGTGAGGTTTGATGAATTCGTAAAAAGTTCAGACAATGCTTAAAGATGGCTAAGTAAAAACACAGATATACAGGTAAGCGGAGCGTAGCGGAGACTCCGAGGAGTAGTGTTCTGTGGCGGGGCTTAACTATACATGCAGTATGCCCACGAATCGAAACAGGACACACGACGCAGTAGATCGAAGTTTTTACGACGCCATCAGGTTCATGGTTGTTTATTCCGGTAGAAGCTGATTTATCCGCGAATCAGAGGACAGAAATCAAAGGACAGAGGACAGAAAACAGTTCAGCCTGAGGCGATAAAGCGTTATCACGTCATGCCCGAGGTAGTATTCGGGCATCCAGTAGAGAGGCCGGGCACGGGTCAAAAGCTGGATCCCCGCCCAACAGACTGCGGGGATGACGATACATGAATGGGATGCCGCTAAGACATGCTGGTTTGTTTCGGTAGGAGCGGGTTTATCCGAAAATCACCCACGGAGGACATGGCTGCCCATGCCGGAGTCGGAGATTTTCATTGTTCGTTGCGGTCGGCCAATCTGGTCCAGCCATGCTGGTTTATCCGAAAATAGCCCGTGTAGTTGTGCCCTTTCGGGATATTTTCATCATTCGTTGTGGCTGGGCCGGTACATTATGGTCCAGCCATGCTGGTTTATCCGCGAATCAGAGGACAGAAGACAGTTTCGCGTGTGCCTGTGGCTTAGAGGCGATTACCTCGTCATGCCCGAGGTAGTATTCGGGCATCCAGGATGAAGGCTCGGTATGGGTCAGGCGCTGGATCCCCGCCCAACAGACCGCGGGGATGACGATACATGAATGGGTGCCGCCTCTCAATCAAGGTACACAGCTCATTGTCATTTCAACGTATTAAGGAGGTAGAGCAGTGTTTAAAGGATCCATTGTCTTCCATTCCTTGGTTGCCGTTTTCTGCTGCCTGTCCGCTGCCTGTCCTGCGGCCGCAGGGGAGCGGAACACGGTAATTCGCATGATTGCCCCAAGGGCGGGGGCGGAAATCCTGGCGAATCACCCGGATATCCAGGTGGAATTCACCACGCCCGTGGACAGGGATTCTCTTCTTGTCATGCTTGATGACAACGATATCACGGCCACCGCCGAAATCACCGACAAGGGGTTCCATTGCCGGGCGCCCATGGCGCTGGACGCCGGCGCCCATACCATCTACATAGCCGGTAACGGCACCAACGGCCCTTTTGAGAAGGAAATCACCTTTTCCTCGCGACAGTACGCCACAGTTGACCAGGCATCCACCACCAATGAATGGACCATGAACATGCAGGCCGGTAATTTCCACAGTAATCATGGCGATGATTTTGTCGGCACCTCATTCGATTCCACCCTGCAACATCAATCAATGGTCAAAAAGGGCGACTGGCAGGTGAGCCTCAGCGGCAACCTGCGCTTGCTTGAACAAAATCATTCCGGACCAATGGGAACAAATAATTTTTCCGGCAACGGACAAAATGATGCCTACGGCCCCCGGGAAACCACGTCCGACTCCCAGGCTCAGAACCAGGGTTCCATTGACCCGGAGCGGCAGGGGCTTGACCTGAACACTGTCCTGATGAAGGCCCAATACCAGGGAGCTGACCTGCACACCAGCCTTGAAGTCGGAGACCTGCAGATTGTCGAATCAAAAAATACCTTCGCAGGACTGGCCCGAAACGGCGGTCAACTCAGTTTCGAGTACCATAACCTGTACGCAAACGGTTTTTCCGTGTTCGGTAAAGACACGTTCGGTCTCCATGACGGTTTTGGCATCGGTTTTGACGATGACGACCATCTGTACGGATTTTCCGGCGGCGTCCACCTGCTTGACAGGCGCATGGACATCAAGGGCTTTTACATGCGGGGCGGACAACAGGAAAATTCCTATTCCTCCTGGTCGCAGGAACAGGGAAACTCCGGTGAGGTGTACGGCTTTCTGCTGACAACGGATTTCTGGAACGGCCTGCTCTTCAGCGAATTTGAATACGACCGCTCCGATTTTGATCCCAACACCGGCGACACCTTCGGCGGCAACCATGATGAGGCCTGGCGGCTGGAGGTCGGCGGCGGCCGGGACCAGTACAACTACGATATCACCTACGAACGATTCGGCCCCGACTATGATATTCCGGGCAACCTGAGTCCGAAAAAGGATTACGCGGGGATAACCGGCAATGGTTCTCTCCAGTATGATGTCCATGCCGTCTCGATCATGCTTGCCGCCTACCATGACAACGTGGATGATAACCCCGCCTATGCCCGCACCAACTCCTGGTCCGGCCAGTTCGATTACTCCTGGTCGGGCATCATGGAGTTTCCGCTCGGCATCAGCTACCAGCACACCAGTGACCAGTCCACGGACGAGCCCCTGGACAGCCCGGAGACCAACCTCAACACCGACACCCTGTCGTTCAATGCCGGGTATATGGGCCAGGGGCCTTTTTCCCTCAACTCGTCGGTGAGCTATTCCTGGCAGAATGACGACACGGACCAGGACGCGGACATCGCCACCTTGAGTTTTACCCTCAGTCCATCGATCAACTTTGACACCTTCTCCGTCACCATGAGCGGGACGCTCAACCAGAACCGTGACCTGCTCTCCGATACCCGCACCGATGACTATGTCCTTACCCTTGACACCATGGGGACCCTGTTCAACGAGCGGGTCGGTTATGAGTTCGGCGGCACCTATGACCACACCCTGATCACGGACAACAGCGGTGACCGGCACGGCTTTACCGGCTACTCCCGGATCAACTATCACCTGCCCTGGCTGATGGAACTGGCCCATCCGACCATTGGCGTGGAATTACAGTATAACAGCGACGCGCCGCAGAATGCTTCAACCACGGAAGATACCCGGGTATTCTGTACGCTGTCCACCTCGGTTCCCTTTAACTATTAAATGGTCCTTTAAGCAATGTTATGCAAATACAAAAAAATCATCCTTCCCTGAGGAGGTTTATCATGTATGCCATCAAAAGAGTATCCATCCTTATTTTTACGTTTTTTCTTCTCGCCCTGTTGCCGCAAGCGGCCTTGGCGGTGAGCATCACTGCTCCTTCCAGCGCAACGGTCGGCCAATCCATAACCGCAACCTCTGCGGCAGATATTGATTCCTCTACTCTTCCGTGTACGTTACAGATCAACTTCGGCGATGCAAGTGGCTGGCAGAATGCCGTCCCACAGTGCACAATGCCCAATTGCAGAAGGTCACTGCCCCATGTCTACAGCAGCCCGGGCCTATATTCCATCCAGACTCAAGGCAGTGGTTGTATTTTTTTGGGCCCTGCAACGGCCACAACCCGTATCATCGTCACCAATACACCACCTTCTGCCATCCAGGAAATCGATCTCCCCGACGGCGTGGTCGGCATGGAGTACGAATATGAACTGGGCGCCCGGAGCAACCGATACCGAAAAAAAAGCGGCAGAATGGATTCCGGCCTGAAAATCGTTCGCAACACGATCAAGGGTACCCCGGTAAAGG
>WFZC01000377.1 GCA_015489765.1 Desulfobulbaceae bacterium | reverse complement strand
GTCAGGGCCTGTAATGGATGCTTGACGGTTTCCAGCACTGCTGTTGGTTCAAAACCGCAATGGACCATACAGTCGGCGCAACGTGGATCATTGCCGACCCCATATCGGTCCCACTCGGTTTTTTCCATCAACTCCTGAAAACTTTGTGCATAGCCGTCGTTTAACAGATAACAGGGGTGCTGCCATCCCTTGAGGCTGCGGGTGGGGTTTCCCCAGGGAGTGCATGAAAAATCACGGTTCCCGGCCAGGAAATCCAGGTACATTCCCGAATGATTGAAGGTCCATGTTTTTTTTGCGGAGCGTAAAATCTCCTGGAACAGTCTTTTGGTTCCCTCGCGACCGAGAAAACTGTCCTGGTCATCAGCGTTTTCATAGTTGAATCCGGCGGCCACGGTCATGGCCTCCACGCCAAGTCCGGACAGATGGTCAAAAAGACGACCAGCATCTTCAGCGGTCTGTCCTTTGAAAAATGTCGTGTTGGTGGTGACGCGAAACCCTGCGCCGACAAGCTGTTTAATGGCATTTGTCGCCTTGTCAAAGGCGCCGTCTAAGCAGACGGCGGCATCATGCCGCTCGGCCAGGCCGTCAAAGTGGATATTGAAGGTCAGGTAGGGGCTTGGGGAGAACTCAGCTATTTTCCGTTCGACCAGCAGGCCGTTGGTGCAGAGGTAGACAAATCGTTTGCGCCGGATCAGCTCGTCGATAATGGTTGTGATCTCAGGATGCAGGAGCGGTTCGCCGCCGGCAATGGTCACCACCGGGGCCCCGCATTCTTCGGCCGCCCCGACGCACTGGTCAACGGTGAGCATCTGTTCCAGGATTTCCCTGGGCTGATTGATCTTGCCGCATCCCTTGCAGTGCAGATTGCAGAGAAAAAGCGGTTCCAGCATCAGGACCAGCGGAAATCGTTGTTTCCGGGTCAGAAGCTGTTTAATGATATAGGCGCCGATGCGCCGTTTTTGCATTGCGGGAATTCCCATTGTTCGTTACCGGAAAACCGGTCGTAACCTGTTGGTCGTGACGGTTTTCATTCTGTTATAAAGTTGTTGTCTGAAAGGATGGTCAGTGATTCCTACCCGATATTTTTTGTCTGTTGTTCTTCTGCTGAGGGCTCACCGCCTTTGACAAGCCGCATCCTGTCCAGGGAAACAGGTCGGTTCTCTGGATAACAACGGGGATCCATGAACCTGCGGATCGCCTCTTCAAGGATATCAAGGGGCAGGTTGGTGTCAAGACAGGGACCATTGGGCCGGAAATTAAGGATACCAAACACCGGCAGGGGATAGGTATCCTGAATACCGCTGGCAAGGTCCCGTTCGCAGGCCACGGCCAGAATCAGTTTCGGGCGGCGCTGGACCACTATTCTTCTGGCAATGGTGCCGCCCGTGGCAATGGCCAGGTGGATGCCGTAATGCTCGCTCAATCCGATCAGATCGTCTATGGGGCATCTGCCGCACCGTTTGCAGTTGTTGATGGAGTAGGTAAGGCGCATCTTACATTTGGAGCGCTGCAGGCAGTGGGGCATGAGCAGGAGCAATTCCTTGGGCTGGAAACGTTTTACCTGGTTTTCCACAAGATCATTGTTGACCTTGACAAAAGAGGAGCGGATTCTGTCCTTGGGAATGCCGAATATCCTGCCAACCAGGGTCATGAGGGGAAGAAAGAGCCGTATGGTCAGGCCCCGCATCCTGGAAAACATGAACAGGGATCGACCGAACAGGATGTTGAGTATGAGCCCGGAGGTGGCCCAGACCACGAGCAGTATCAGGCTGCCTATCATGAGGCTGAAAATATAGGGCGCCCAGGGATGGATATTGGCAAGTCCTATGATCGGCAGGATGAGGATAAGCAGTAAAAAGAGGATGACAAATGTGGCGGCCCCTGCGACCAGGCCGATAAAGAGGCGTTTTTTAGCCTTGCCGACCTCGATATCTTCCCGGTCGAATTCTTCAACGGTTGTGAGTTTCAGTTCTTTCATTGATTATTTGCGCTCAGGCTCCTGCCGGCAGCCGGGTTCAGGTAAAGTCAGGGAAGGGGGGCAGGTTAAATCGGGTAAATTCCTCGGTTCCCTCCATCTCCCGGACCAAGGCAGCTCCATGCTTCCGAAGCCTTGCGATAACATCTTCTACCAGGACCTCGGGCGCAGAAGCTCCGGCGGTAATCCCGATTTTTTCCACTCCCTCAAGCCAGGCTGGATCAATTTCATCAGCGGTGTCTATGAGGTGGGCCTTGACGCCGCCATTGTCGGCAACCTCGCGTAACCGGTTTGAGTTTGAGCTGTTTTTTGAACCGACCACGAGAAACAGATCAACCTCGCGGGCCAGCTCGCGGACAGCCGTTTGCCTATTCTGGGTAGCATAACAGATATCTGTCCGGTCAGGAATGTCTATTTCCGGATATTTTTCTTTTAGCAGGTCGATCAGCCTGCCGGCGTCATCCATGCTCAATGTCGTCTGGGTGACGTATCCGACCCTGGATGAATCCTCGATGCTCAGGCGATGAATATCTTCTTCGGAAGAGAGAATATGAACCCTGCCATTGGCCCTGCCATAGGTTCCTTCCACCTCTGGATGGTTTTTATGTCCAATAATCAGGACGTCATAATCAATTTTGTTGAGTCTGGCCACCCGGCGGTGTACCCTGGACACCAGCGGACAGGTGGCGTCAATGGTATGTAACCCCAGCGCTTTGGCCCTTTCTTCAACGGCCTTGGCAACGCCGTGGGCGCTGAATATGGTGATTGCTCCGGTGGGAATATCTTCCAGGGATTCGACAAAGACAGCGCCTTTGTCCGCCAGGGTGCCGACAACATGGGTATTGTGAACGATCTCATGCAGGACATAGACCGGGGCCCCGTATTGTTCCAGGGCCTGATTGACAACGGCTATGGCACGTTTGACGCCGGCACAGAATCCCCGGGGTTTTGCAAGAAATATTTCCATGGTTACCTTTTCGTGACCAATATATTTTATTTGTTTGGAGTTTGGTTATCCGGCAGCAGTCATGAGTAAAATCTATCCCTGTAAGGTTGCCATCTTTGGAAAGAATGTCAATAGTGATGGCGTCGTAAAAACTTCGATCTACTGCGTCGTGTGTCCTGTGGCGATTCTCGACATACTACATGTATAGTCAAGACCCGCCACAGAACACTACTCCTTGTATCTCTGTGTTTTTACTTAGCCATCTTTAAGCATTATCTGGACTTTTTACGAGTTCATCAATAGTTACTCTCCCAATGCTGGAGTGGAATGAAAAAAATGGTTTTTTGATGGACAGCCCGTTAATCATGCGAAGAAAAAAAGTGTTATGAAATTGAAACAATCAATCCTGTTTTTACTCTGTTGCCTGTTGTTTTCCCATGCGTCTTTTCATGTTGCCC
>WFZC01000376.1 GCA_015489765.1 Desulfobulbaceae bacterium | reverse complement strand
TAGATACCATAGAGTCGGCGACGCCAAAGACCTTTAACCGTTATACCCTCCATACCAGGGGAACCTCGTTCGGCACCAAGTTTGAAGGCCTTGATATCTCCCGGTCCATATTTAAGGAGGTTGCCGGACTTTTTCATGTCGGCTCGGTGGGCATTATCATGAGTGGCTGGCTGGGTGCGATTAACTATGGTATAATCGTCTCCAATGATGTGGATGCCTATCTTGCAGATCAACAACAGTAACAGAAGAGGAGGTTGTCGGCATGGGCCGGGAAACGGTTTTGTTCAAGACCGAGGAAAAAATGAGTCGCAGCGCTGCCGCGGATCTGTTGCGTCAGGTTGCGGATAAAGTCGACGACGGCAAGGTGATTCTCAAGCAGGGCGAAAAAAAAGTAGGGCTCAAGATTCCAGGCCGGGTCGAGGTGGAGATCAAGGCCGAGAAAGAGGTGGGCCGCAGGAAAACCAGGAAAAAACTGGAACTGGAAATCGAATGGCTTGTCGGCGGCGGTAAGGACAAGGGAACCTTTTCTCTGGGATAGATGTTGACTGATTTTACCGGTCGCAGGGCCATTGTTACCGGCGCAACCCGTGGTATAGGCAGGGCCGTTACCCTGGCCCTGCTGAAATCCGGAGCAACGGTTATCGGGGTCTACGGAGGCAATGACGCAGCGGCTTCCGCCTTTGCCGGTTCCTGCGCGCAATACGGGCAGCGGCTGCAGCTGCACCGGGTGGATGTGAGCGATTATGGTGCGGTCGAGGAGCTGTATCTCCGGGTGGAGGAGGAGTTTGAAACCCTGGATATTCTGGTTGCCGGTGCCGGTATCCGCCGGGACGGCGCCCTGGCCATGATGAAGCGGCAGGACTGGCAGCGGGTCATAGATGTCAACCTGACCGGATGTTACACCATGGCCAAGTTCGGTGTCCAGCTGATGATGAAGCGGAAATATGGCCGCATTATCTTTATCACCTCGCCCATGGGTCATCTCGGCTTTGCCGGCCAGGCCAACTATGCCGCCTCCAAGGCCGGCCAGGTCGGTATGATGAAGGCCCTGTCCAAGGAGGTTGCCAAACGAAAGATAACCGTCAACTGTGTTTCGCCCGGTTTTATCGACACCGACTTCCTCCAGGGACTGACCGAGTCTCAAATCAGGGAATATAAAAAGATGGTTCCGGCCCGCCGTTTCGGCACCCCTGAAGAGGTGGCCGCTGCCGTCCTTTTTCTGGCAGGCGAAGACGCGGCCTATATCAACGGCAGTGTTCTCGAGGTCACCGGTGGCTTGTGATGGATGTGACGGAGTCGGACTTTATTGAAGAGACAATCCCGCACCGGCCGCCGTTTCTCTGGCTGGACCGGGTTGTAGAACTGAGCGACCGGGAGATCAGGGCTGAAAAGTATCTTGATCCCGACCTGGATATATTCCGCGGCCATTATCCGGGGTATCCTCTCATGCCGGGGGTCCTGCTCTGCGAGGCGGTATTCCAGGCCGGAGCTGTTCTTATCGGCAGGAGTTCGGAAGGGTCCGGTCCGGCCGCCGGGGTGCCGGTGCTGGCCAGGATCCAGGGAGCAAAGTTCAAACGGGAGGTCAGGCCGGGAACAACCATCGCCATCGAGGCGAAAATCAGGGAAAAGGTCGGCCCGGCCTGGTTCCTCCGGGGTGCTGTCCGGGTCGGCGCCAGGGTGGCGGTCCAGGTTGATTTTTCCTGCATGGTGAAAAAAGACTGATGGCGTCGTAAAAACTTCGATCTACTGCGTCGTGTGTCCTGTGGCGACTCGTTGGCATACTACATGTATAGTCAAGACCCGCCACCGAACACTACTCCTCGGAGTCTCCGCTTCGCTCCGCTTACCTGTATATCTGTGTTTTTACTTAGCCATCTTCAAGCATTGTCTGGACTTTTTACGAGTTCATCAAGACTGATATGGATTTTCTGGCGCTGAAAGGAAAAAAAATAGTCGTTTTCGGCCTTGCCAACAAGAAGTCGGTGGCCTGTGCCATTGGCCGGGTCCTTGTCGAAGCCGGGGCCGAGGTGATTCATGTGGTCCGCTCAAGGGAACGGGCGCGGACAGCGGGCAGACTTTTTCCAAAGAGTCCGGTCTTTGTCTGTGATGTCGAGGATGAGGCTAATATCGTCCGGGTCAGGGATGAAATAGCCGCTTCTGTTGAGCAGCCGGTGGCCGGACTGGTTCATTCCATCGCCTATGCCAATTATTCCGACGGCATGAAACCGTTTCACCAGACCCTGAAAAGGGATTTTCTCCAGGCCGTGGATATATCCTGTTTCTCCCTGATAGCCATTGCCAACCATTTCAAGGAGTTGTTGGCAAAGGATGGTTCCGTGGTCACCATCTCCATCTCCACGACCAGAATGGCGGCGGAAAATTACGGTTACATGGCGCCGATCAAGGCAGCACTTGAATCTTCACTCTGTTTCCTGGCCAAGAGTTTTTCCGCCTTTTCCGAAGTTCGTTTTAATGCTGTTTGCCCCAGTCTGCTCAAGACCTCGGCCTCGGCCGGTATTCCCGGGTATGTGGATTCGTATCTCTATGCGGAAAAGGCGATTTTACGGAAAAAGGCCCTGAAGACCGGTGAGGTCGCCAATGTGGCCGCCTTTCTGCTTTCCCCCCGTTCTTCCGGTATCACCGGCCAATGCGTGGTGGTGGATGCCGGCATGGGAATGAACTATTTTGACCGGGACATTGTTACCGGAGTTGTGGGGTAGGGAAGTGGACAATCCGTTCTCTCAGATCATGCGGATGGCAAGGCATGCCATGGCGGTTTTCATGGCCAGGGAAACCCCGCTTTATGTCAAACTGATCCTTGGCTCCGGCCTTTTGTATATTCTCTCTCCCTATGATTTGATCCCCGAGTGGGTACCGGTCATCGGAGTTCTCGATGATATCGCCCTGGCTGCCCTGCTCATTTCCTGGGCCGACAGGTTTCACCTGTCTTCAGGGGATTGACAGCACAAAAGACCATGAAATCAGCAGGCTTGAAATTAAAACATCCGCGGGCCTGTTTTGTTTCTGTAGCACCACGCAATATGCGTGGTGCTACACATTATTCGGCGCTCTGCGCCATTTTCGGATAATTATTTATTTGATTGGACCACAGGCCACCCTGTTTTTATGCGATACTCCCATGTTTGTCTGCACGGTTTCGGCTATGAGCTGCCACCGGTCGAGTTGACCTCGGCCGTCCTTGAAGAGCGGCTCGCCCCCCTGTATGAGAGGCTGAAACTCCCCACGGGCCGGTTGGAGATGATGACCGGAATCAGGAGCCGCCGGTTGTGGCATCCCGGTACCCGGCCCAGTGAAGGCGCTGTTCGGGCGGGGAAAAAAGCGCTGGCCCAGTCGGGTATCCCGGCCGCAGACATCGGTTGCCTGCTGTTTACTTCGGTCAGCCGGGACATGATGGAACCGGCAACCGCCGCTTTTGTCCATCGGGGCCTGGGCCTGCCCGAAAGCTGCCAGATTTTTGATATCTCCAATGCCTGTCTCGGTTTTCTCAACGGCATGATTACCCTGGCCAATATGATTGAACTGGGGCAGGTGAAAAGCGGGCTGGTCGTGGCCGGCGAGACTGCCGAGGATCTGCTGGAATCAACCATCAATCACATGCTTGCCGATACGACCTTGACCAGAAAAATGGTAAAGCCGCTCTTTGCCTCCCTGACCATTGGCTCCGGAGCCGTGGCCCTGGTGATGAGTGACAGCCGGATTTTCGATTCCAGACATAAACTTGTCGGCGGCAGCTGCCGGGCCCATACCGATCATAATGATCTCTGCCAGGGCGGCCAGAATGCGGAACAGGGCACCTTGATGTCCACCGATTCGGAATTGCTGCTTGAAAAGGGTATCGAGACGGCCCATCGCTGCTGGCAGGATTTTGGTCATGAACTCGGATGGGATGGCGGTTCCATAGATTGTTTTTTCTGCCACCAGGTGGGGCGGGCCCATGCCCGGTTGTTGTTTGAACGGCTGCAGCTGGACGAGGGGAAAAATTTCGAGACCCTGCCGCATCTCGGCAATGTCGGATCGGTCTCCGCCCCCATAACCATGGCCATGGGCCTGGCCGAGGGGCGGTTATTGCCGGGCAACCGCGCCGCCATCCTCGGGATCGGCTCGGGAATAAATTCCCTGATGCTCGGGATTGAGTGGTGAAGGAGCAACTTTATCAGTATCCGTTTGCGTCGCAACGGTTCCCCATCGGTGACCATGTTCTATCTTATGTGGATGAGGGCAACGGCCCGGCTGTGGTCATGGTGCACGGCAATCCATCCTGGTCCTACCTGTACCGAAACCTGATCACCGGGTTGAGGGACAGCTATCGGGTCATCGCCCCGGACCACATGGGCTGTGGCCTGTCCGACAAGCCGGGGCGCTATCCCTACCGATTGAAAAAGCATATCGAAAACCTCGGCCTGCTCCTCGATCATCTGCGGATAAAGCTTTGCGTGCTGGTTGTCCATGACTGGGGCGGGGCCATTGGCATGGGGTGGGCCGGTATGCATCCGGATCGAATTGCCGGCCTGGTGGTCCTCAACAGTGCGGCCTTTCCCTCCACCCGGATTCCCCTGCGGATAAATGTCTGCCGCCAGCCCCTTATCGGTTCCCTGCTGGTGCGCGGCCTGAACGGGTTTGCCCGGGCCGCCACCTTCATGGCCGTTGCCAAGCGCATGGATCCCGGGGTGAAGGAGGGATTTCTCGCCCCCTATGACAGTTGGCGCAACCGGGTGGCCATCGACCGGTTTATCCGCGATATCCCCATGCACAGCCGCCATCCCTCATGGCATACCCTGCAGGGCGTGGCCTCCTCTCTTGCCGGTCTGCGGGAAAAGCCCATGCTGATTATCTGGGGTGGACAGGATTTCTGCTTTAACCGTCCCTTTTATGAGGAGTGGCGCCGTCGTTTTCCACGGGCAGAGGCCTGCTGGTATCAACAGGCCGGCCATTATGTGCTCGAGGATGTGCTGCCCGAAGCTCTCGGGCGGATAACGCCTTTTGTGGAAGCCTGCCATGGATAATCGGAATATAGCCGCTGTGCTGCAAAGGGCTGCCCTTGAAAGAGGAGGGGAAACAGCCCTTGTCCATAAAATACGCGGGCGTTATCAGCGTCTCTCCTTTGCCGGGCTCGACCGGTGCCGCCGGGATTTTGCCGCCCGCCTGCGGGGGGGCGGTGTCGGGCCGGGAGACCGGGTCATGTTGATGGTCCGGCCTTCCATGGAGTTTATCGGCCTTACCTTTGCCCTCTTTTCCATCGGGGCCGTGGTCATTCTCATTGATCCTGGCATGGGGTACCGGAATCTTTTGCGCTGTATCCAGTCGGTCAGACCGGATATCCTTATTGGTATTCCCAGGGCCGTGCTGTTCAGCCGTCTGTTTCCCGGGCCCTTTGCCACCGTACGCATGCGGATTTGCGTTGGCCATGGTTTCGGCGTAATGGGAAAATCTCTGTCATCCATGAAACCCGTGCCGGACAATTCGGATTTTGTGGCAGCCGCCGATGACCTGGCCGCCATTATTTTTACCACCGGTTCCACCGGGCCGCCCAAGGGCGTCCAGTACACCCATGGCATCTTTCATGCCCAGTTACGCTTAATTCAGGACTATTACGGCATCGGGCCGGGGGAGGTGGACCAACCGGCCTTTCCGTTGTTTGCCCTTTTTTCCACCGCCCTTGGTGCCCGCGCTGTTATTCCTGACATGGATCCGAGCCGGCCGGCCCGGGTCGATCCGAAAAAGTTTATCCGTACCCTGCTCGATGAAAGGGTGACCTATTCATTCGGCAGTCCTGCGATCTGGAATGTGGTCAGTCGCTACTGCCTGGACGAGGGAATTATCCTGCCGGTGCAAAAAATTCTGATGGCCGGGGCCCCGGTTTCCGGCGAACTGGTGGAGCGGGTTGCGAAAATTATTCCACCTGATGGTGAGATCCATACCCCCTACGGGGCCACGGAAAGCCTGCCCATAGCGTCAATAGAGGGGCGCGAGATATTGCGCGAGTGCTGGGAGTTGACGGCTGAAGGCAAAGGGGTCTGCGTGGGCCGGCCTCTGCCTGGTATTACAATAGCTGTCATCAGGCCGGTTGCGGGGTCGATAGCCGACTGGCAACAGGTGCGAAAACTCGGTTGCGGAGAGATCGGCGAGATAGTGGTCAAGGGGCCGGTGGTAACCAGGGCCTATGACCATAATCCGGCTGAAACGGAGATGGCCAAGATAGCCGACGGTGATTCTTTCCGGCACCGGATGGGAGACATGGGCTACTTTGACCCGTCGGGGCGTCTCTGGTTCTGCGGCCGCAAGGCGCATGTTGTCCATGCTGCCGACGGGCCCATGTATTCGATCTGTTGTGAAGGGATTTTCAATACCCATCCGCATGTTCTCAGATCAGCCCTGGTCGGAATCGGCCGACCGGGCAACCAGGTCCCCGTTGTCCTGGTGGAGAAAAAGGAGGGTGTCGGGGAGGATAAGCTGCTGGCGGAGTTGAAAAGACTTGCCGGAGAATATCCATTGACAAAAGGAATTTCCACCTTTCTTGTTCATCCCGGCTTTCCGGTGGATATTCGCCATAATGCCAAAATCTTCAGGGAAAAACTTGCCCGGTGGGCTGAAAAACGGCTCGGCGCCAGGGGCTGTGAAGATGGATTGTGAAGATAATATGTACGTGGAGGTACCATGAAAAGGGTTGTGGTCACCGGCGGCGGCGGCTTTATCGGTTCGGCGATTGTCCGGCGGCTGCTGGCGGCCGGTGACCGGGTAACGGTCATCGGCCGCTCGAGGTATCCCGAGCTTGAGGCGCAGGGAGTGTCCTGTCTCCAGGGTGACATCTCCGACCAAAGTTTTATGGATCAGGCCCTGCAGGGGGCTGATCTTGTCTTTCACGTGGCGGCCAAGGCGGGAATCTGGGGTCCCTGGCAGGAGTACGAAAAAACAAACATCCAGGGAACGGCGGCCTGCATACAGGCATGCCGGAAAAACGGGGTGCCTGCCCTGGTTTATACCTCAACCCCGTCCGTGGTCTCCGGTGCCGGCAATCTTGAGGGCGTTGATGAAAAAACACCCTATGCCCGGAAACCGCTGTGCCATTATGTGACCAGCAAGATCGTGGCCGAGCGTATGGTCCTTGATGCCGATGCAGGAGGGTTGCGGACAACGGCCATCAGGCCCCATCTTGTCTGGGGACCGGGAGATCCCCATCTTGTTCCCCGGCTGCTTGAACGGGGCCGGGCTGGCAGGCTGAAGATAGTCGGCAGGGGCAGTAACCGTGTTGATATAAGTTATATAGATAATGTGGTCCAGGCGCATCTGCTGGCGGCTGATAACCTGCTCTCCAGGGGGGATGCCGGTGGACGTGCCTTTTTTATCGGCCAGTCGGAGCCTGTTTTTCTCTGGCACTGGATCAATGGCCTGTTTGCCGAGCTTGATATCGACCGTGTACGGAAAAGGATCCCCTTGGCGGTGGCCTTTGCCGTTGGCGGAGTATTGGAGCTGATTTATTCAGCTCTGAAAAGAAAAGATGAGCCACCCATGACAAGGTTTGTCGCCCTGCAGCTTGCAAGGTCACACTGGTTTTCCCATGATGCGGCCTCCAGGATATTGGGTTATGTACCGGATGTTTCCACAGGCGAGGGGATGAGAAGACTTGTGCGCTGGCTACGAGAGTCCTGGTGAGGGCGGGATGTTCTTTGAATTTTCTTGTTGTTCGTATCAATATTTTTGAACCGGATGAAAAATGCGGTATTCCCGCAGGAATAGCGGGATGGCGCTGGCAGGTGATGTTGTTTTTATTCGTTGTTTTCCTGAAAAAAGATTTGACAGTATGTCCTTTTTTAAGTAGTTATCCCACACGTGAGCTGAACCACCATTCACTTTCCATTGGGGAAAATACCTTTTTTCAGAGTCATCAGGAGTAGTTGCTATGATCACCTTAGACATCACATTGTTTATTCATATTGTTAATATGATTGTAATGATGGTTATTCTCAATGCTATTCTTTACAAGCCGGTGCTTGGTATCCTGGAAAAGCGGCGGCAGAAGCTGGATTCGCTTGCACATGATGTTGAACAGTTTGAAGAAAATGCCCGTCATCGTCAGGCGGAAGTCGATAAGAAGATGCATGAAGCGAGTATGCAGGCAAAAAAAGCTCTTGATGGTGCTCGAAGTGAGGCGCAGGCTGCAGGTGCTGAAAAGCTGGCCGCCATTCGTAAGGAGGCGGAAAGTGAAAAAGAAAAACAGCTTGCGGAGTTGCGTTCCCAGATCGAGAAGGTCAGAAAAGAGCTTGGGGATAATGTGGCTGGGTTTGCCCAGGAAATGGCTGGAAAGATACTTGGAAGGAGTCTGGAAGCATGAGAGCTCGAATCGTAAAAATTATTTTGCCGGGACTGATGGTCGCGGCCCTGTGTGCGGCGCCTATGGCCTTTGGTGCTGGCCATGGGGCGGCCGCTGGTGCTGATGATCAGGCACTGCACGGCATAGAGGCCGCCCATGAGGCAAATATGGCAGCAGCTGAAGCCAGGCATGGTGAAACTGCTGTCGCTGTTCACGAGGAAAAACTTGCCAGTGAACACAGCGCCGAGGTGGAGGCAGGGGCCGAGAGGATAGAAGAGGGACTTGCTGGCGGTGAGGGGCATGGAGAAGCGGCCGGAGAGCATGGGGAAGGTGAGCATCATCCGATGATCACGCCTGCCAAGCTCAAGGACCTTTTTTGGCGGACTGCGAACTTCCTGGCTCTGGTTGTCATTCTGGTCAAGTTCCTGGCCAAGCCGATCAGCTCCGGGCTGGCGGGCCGTCGTCAGCAGATAAAGGCCGAGCTGGAAGAGCTGCAGGCAAAGCGTGATGAAGCCGAGCGTCAGTACAAGGAGTTTGAAGCCCGTCTTGCCGGCATGGAAAAAGAGATGGAGACAATTGTTGAAAAGGCTGTTGCCCTTGCTGAAACGGAAAAGGTTCGTATCCTTGAAGAAGCTGAGCAGGCGGCAGAAGATATCAAGCGTCAGGCTGAGGCTGCTGTGCAGGCTGAATTGGTTGATGCGAAGCGGAAGTTGCGCGATGAGGTTGCCGAGCAGGCAGCCGCTATGGCTGAAGAGTTGATCGTTAAAAACCTGACCCCTGCGGATCAGGTAACGATTACTGAACAGTATCTTGAAAGAGTAGGTGCGGTACAGTGAGACAGACAATCTTAGCACGACGATATGCCAAGGCTCTTTTCTCCCTCGGTAAAGAGGATGGGAAAAATGAACAGTACAGCGAGGTATTGAGCGCCATTGCCGAGCTCTATAAGGATGAAACCGTAGAGAATGCGTTGGTTAATCCCCTGTATCCGGTAGAAGCCAGGCTGAAGGTGATGGCTAAAATCGGAGAGTTGGCAAAGGCTGATGCAATCATGGCCAGGTTTCTTGCTCTGCTTGTTGAGAAAAAGAGAGCGGACATTTTGCCTGATATTGCGGCAGAAATGCGGATCATGGTTGACCAGGAACAGAATATCAGTCACGGTTCAGTGGTTTCTGCCATTGAGCTTGACGATACCCTGAAGGGAAAGATCCAGCAGGCCCTGGAGAAGATCACGGGGAATAAGGTTATACTTGAGACCAGTGTCGATCCCTCCATTATTGGTGGGGTAATTGCCAAAGTAGGTGACCTGGTGCTTGATGGGAGTATAAAAACACAACTTAATGGATTAAAAGAATCTATCAAGGGGAGAGAATAGTCAAATGCAGATTAAAGCCGAAGAAATCAGTCAGATTATAAAGGACCAAATAGCTGGCTACGAAAGTGATGTAGACCTGAAGGAAACAGGAACGGTTCTCTCCGTTGGTGACGGTATTGCCCGTGTCTATGGCGTTGAGAATTGTCAGGCCATGGAGCTTCTCGAGTTTCCTGGTGGAATTATGGGGCTGGCTCTGAACCTTGAGCAGGATAACGTTGGTGTCGCCGTAATGGGTGATGTGCGTTATATCAAAGAAGGCGATGTGGTCAAGAGAACCGGTCGTATTGCCGAGGTTCCCGTTGGTCCGGCTCTGGAAGGTCGGGTTGTTGACGGTATCGGTCAACCTATTGACGGCAAGGGACCGATCGAGGGTGCTGAAACCCGCAAAATGGAGGTCTTGGCACCTGGTGTTATCGCCCGTAAGTCAGTTCACGAACCCTGTTATACCGGCTATAAGGCTGTTGACGGTATGACTCCGGTCGGACGCGGTCAGCGTGAGTTGATTATTGGTGACCGTCAGATCGGCAAGACAGCTCTCTGTGTCGATGCCATTATCGCTCAAAAGGATACCGACGTACACTGTATTTATGTTGCGACGGGTCAGAAGAAGTCAACGGTTGCCCTGGTTGTTGAAGCCTTGCGTAAGCATGGCGCCATGGAATATACCACAGTGGTTGCCGCCTGTGCCTCTGACCCGGCCCCGATGCAGTATGTATCTGCAATGGTTGGTTGTGCCATGGGTGAATACTTCCGTGATAACGGTCAGCACGCTCTGATCGTCTATGACGATCTTTCCAAGCAGGCTGTTTCCTATCGTGAGCTTTCGCTGCTGCTCAGGCGTCCCCCCGGACGTGAGGCCTATCCTGGCGATATTTTCTTCAACCACTCTCGTCTTCTTGAGCGTGCCGCCAAGGTAAGTGATGATCTGGGCGCTGGTTCGCTGACCGCCCTGCCGATTATCGAGACCCAGGCCGGTGACGTTTCCGCCTTTATTCCGACAAACGTTATCTCCATTACCGACGGTCAGGTCTTCCTTGAACCGAGTCTGTTCTTTGCCGGTGTCCGGCCTGCAATCAACGTTGGTATTTCCGTATCTCGCGTTGGTGGCGCCGCCCAGGTGAAGGCAATGAAACAGGTTGCAGGTACCTTGCGTCTCGACTTGGCCCAGTATCGCGAGCTGGCCGCCTTTGCCGGTTTTGGTTCCGATCTTGATGCTGCCACCCAGGCTCAGCTGACCCGTGGTGAGCGGCTTGTTGAGATTCTCAAACAGCCTCAGTATCAGCCACTGCCAATGGAAAAGCAGGTTTCCATTATTTTTGCCGGCACCAAGGGATTTCTTGATGAGTTCCCGGTCGATACCCTGGCTGATTATGAGCAGGAACTGTATACATATATTGAAAGCAATGAACCGTCTATCTTCTCCGAGTTAAGGGAAAAGCAAGAGATTTCCTCCAGTCTTGAAGAAAAAATGCGGAAAACGATAACCGCGTTTAACGAGACGTTTAAGGCCACCAAGGGTTTGAATTAAGCTTAGCACTGAGGTATCAATCCCATGCCAGGATTAAAGGATGTTAAAGATAAAATAGACGGTGTCTCCAAGACCTCGCAGATAACCCAGGCGATGAATATGGTCGCCTCGGCAAAGTTACGGGGCGCCCAGGAGAAGATGGAATCCTTCCGCCCCTATTCGGCCAAGTTTGCGGAAGCCATGGGGGATCTTTCCAGTGGTATGGAAGGAGCCGATCTTCCTCTGATGGAGGTAAGGGAGGTTAAAAGCGTCGAAATCGTCGCCGTTACTTCCGATCGCGGCCTGTGCGGTAGTTTTAATGCGCACATCATCAGTACCGTACATAAACTGATTAAACAGTATGAGGATGAAGGTAAGAAGGTCTCCATTGTAACGGTTGGCAACAAGGCCTTCCAGGGTTTACGGAGAACCGGGAAGATTCGCACCTCCTACAAGGATATTATGGGCAACTTTCAGATGTTTAACGCCCGTGAAATTTCCCAAGGGATAAGCGAAGCCTTTATCAAGGGTGAAAGTGATCAGGTTGATCTGATTTATGGAAAATTTCATTCGGTAGCAGTCCAAAAACCCGAAGTAGAACAGCTTCTGCCGATCAAGCCTGTTGAAAAGGGTGAAGAGGCAGAGGAGCAGAAAAGCGCAGTCAGTGGAGCATATATCTACGAACCTGAACCAGGGGAAATAATGGAGGTTCTGTTACCCCTGTTTCTCAATGTTCAGATATATCATGCGATGCTCGAAGTTGGTGCCAGTGAACATGCTGCCCGTATGACAGCTATGGATAATGCCACCAACGCCTGCAAGGATATGATTGCTGAGTTGACTCAGCTGTATAATAAAGCTCGTCAGGCAGCCATTACCGGCGAGTTGATGGATATTGTCGGTGGTGCTGAGGCGCTGAAAGGCTAACGAGACTACCTTGGGTATTTAAATTGATAGAGGAGGCCATTTCAAATGGGTGATTCGAGAGTTGGAAAAATTATACAGGTTATTGGCCCTGTTGTCGATGTCGAGTTCGAGGCAGGTGATCTGCCTGATATTATGAATGCGCTGTTTGTGTCTAATCCCGCAATCAGTGATGAGCCGGACAATCTCGTTATCGAGGTTGCCCAGCATCTTGGTGATAATGTTGTTCGCACCATTGCCATGGATCAGACCGATGGTCTTGTTCGTGGTATGGAGTGTCGTGACACTGGCGAGCCAATCTCTATCCCTGTTGGTGAGCCTGCGCTTGGCAGGATCATGAACGTTGTCGGTCGGCCCGTTGATGGTAAAGGACCGATTGACGACTCCAAAAAGATGCCGATTCATCGGCCTGCGCCTGCATTTACCGAACAGGACACAGAAGTACACGTCCTGGAAACCGGTATCAAGGTTATCGACCTGCTGGTTCCCTTCCCACGTGGTGGTAAGATGGGACTGTTTGGCGGCGCCGGTTGTGGCAAAACCGTTATTATGATGGAGATGGTTAACAACATCGCCATGCAGCATGGTGGTATTTCCGTTTTCTGCGGTGTTGGTGAGCGTACCCGTGAAGGTAATGACCTGTACATGGAAATGAAGGAATCCGGCGTTCTGCCCAAGGCCGCTCTGGTTTATGGTCAGATGACCGAGCCTCCCGGAGCCCGTGCCCGTGTTGCTCTTACCGGCTTGACCGCCGCTGAGTACTTCCGTGATGAAGAGGGACAGGACGTACTCTTCTTCGTTGATAATATTTTCCGTTTTACCCAGGCCGGTGCCGAGGTATCCGCCCTCTTGGGACGTATTCCTTCGGCTGTTGGTTACCAGCCCACTCTGGCCACCGACCTTGGTGCCCTGCAGGAACGTATTACCTCGACAACCAAAGGGTCGATTACCGCTGTTCAGTGTGTATATGTACCCGCTGACGACTTGACTGACCCTGCTCCGGCAACCACCTTTGCCCATCTTGACGGTACTGTTGTTCTTTCCCGTCAGATTGCAGAGCTTGGCATTTATCCCGCTGTTGACCCGCTCGACTCCACATCCCGTATTCTTGACCCCAATGTTGTTGGTGAAGAGCATTACAAAACCGCCCGGGGTGTGCAGGTTGCTCTGCAGAAGTATAAAGAGTTGCAGGACATTATCGCCATTCTTGGTATGGATGAGCTTGCTGAGGAAGATCAGCTGCTGGTTCAGAGGGCACGTAAAGTTCAACGTTTCCTGTCCCAGCCTTTCCATGTTGCCGAAGTTTTTACAGGTATGGATGGTAAATACTGTAAGGTCGAAGACACCGTACGTGGCTTCAAGGAAATTCTTGAAGGAAAACATGATGAACTTTCCGAGAACGCCTTCTACATGGTAGGTACCATTGAAGAGGCCGTTGAGAAAGATGCAGCCGAGAAAGCCAAGGCATAATGTTCAAGGCGTAAGCTGAACCGAGGATAAACAGATGGCACAAATTCATCTTGAAGTCGTTACCCCCACGGGGCCGGTAGTCAGTGACGATGTTGATCTCGTTACTGCACCTGGTGTCGGTGGTGAGTTTGGCGTCCTGGCAAATCATGCTCCTTTTTTGAGTACGATAAAAACCGGTACTTTAAGTTTTAAAAAAGATAAAAACACAAAGTACCTGATGGTCAGCGGCGGATTTTCGGAAGTATCCAATAATAAAATTACATTTCTTGTCGAAAGCGCCGAATTTGGTCATGAGATCGATGTCGATCGCGCACTTCGTGCACGGGAAAGGGCCGAAAAACGACTTGCCCAGGCCCAATCACAAAGCGAGAAAATAAATCGTGCCCGGGCTGAAGCTGCTCTGAAAAGAGCTCTCGCCCGTCTGCGTACCGCTGAACTCGCCAAACAATAAATTACGCAGTTTCAGTTAATCCAGGCCGTCCCTTTCGGGACGGCCTTTTTTTTCATTGGCCTCCTGGTATTCACAGGGCAGCCAATCCTTCCCCTTTTTCCAATTGGAGGTATTATGAAACCAAAAGAACGGTTGGCAATCCCCCGTCAGCATCCCAAGGAATTATCTCCTGAAGAACGGATTCATAACTTTAAGGAAGTAACCTTTGGTTTTGATGAAGAAACAGCCATACTTGAGGCCAATCGTTGCCTCCAATGTAAAAAACCGGCTTGCATCGTCGGTTGTCCAATCCATAATGATATTCCAGCATTTATAGCCCTGCTTCGGGAGCGGAAATTTGAGGAGGCCTATTGGAAGGTCCGTGAAACCAGCACCATGCCTTCTGTCTGCTCCCGTGTCTGCCCTCATGAGTTTCAATGTGAAGGCAGCTGTGTTCGTGGAAAAAAGGGAGAATCTGTAGCCATTGGCATGCTTGAGCGATATCTCACCGACTGGATGGTGGCAAATGGCAGAAACATGTACAGGGAATGCGCCCAGGCAAATGGAAAAAAGGTGGCGATTGTCGGATCGGGTCCTGCCGGAATGACTGTTGCCCACATTCTTTCCCACCAGGGATACCAGTGTACTATTTTTGAATCCCTGCCTATTTTCGGCGGTATGTTGTCTGTGGGAATCCCCCATTACCGATTGCCCCGTGATATTATCGGCGCCGAATTATACGCCCTGAAACATTGTGGGGTTGAGATTGTTTATGGCACCACCATTGGCGAGGACAAGACCCTTGAACAGCTCAGGCAGGAGGGCTTTGCTTCGGTTTTTCTCGGCGTGGGCGCCCATGAAAGCAGAAAACTCGGCATTGAAGGTGAAGATGGCACCAAAGGGGTGTTGCACGGGGTTGATTATCTTCGTCGTGTCCTAAGTGGCGAGGACCTTGATATTGGTAACCGTGTTGTTGTTGTCGGTGGTGGCAATGTGGCTATAGATGTTGCCAGGGTAGCCTTGCGCCGGGGTTCCAAGGACGTTTTTCTTCTGTATCGGCGGACAAAAGAAGAGATGCCAGCTTCCAAAATGGAAATCCATCACCTTGAAGAAGAGGGCGTGCGCATTGAAATGCTGGCTGCGCCGGTACGGATACTTCAGGAAAACGGGAAGCTCACTGCTATCGAGTGTGTACGCATGGAGCTTGGCGAACCCGATGCATCCGGTCGCCGCCGGCCGGTTGCTAAAGAGGGATCAAATTTTATTATAGAGGCCGATGCCATTATTCCTGCCATCAGTCAGAAGGTACGCCATAATGCCGATAAAGGCATTGAGCTCGCATCCGAGTCCTGGGGAACCTACCGCGTTGATCCGAAAACCCTGCAATCAACAAGTGTTGAATGGATTTTTGCCGGTGGCGACGATGTTCTCGGGCCGCAGACAGTAGCCAAGGCCGTCTACCAGGGCAAGGTTGCCGCCGAGTCGATGCATCGGTATATGCAGGGAATAGATATGCTGGAAGGTCGGGACCTTACCTGCTACATGGTTGACTGGTAGGTCGGCGGAAACAGGCGACTCTTATGATTGGCGGACAAGTTTTGGTTCCAGAGGAGGGGGGAGGTTTCTGGAAAATCACCGCTGGCCTTCACCGGTATTGGGCCGCTGCCATGTGCTGGTTTACATAGGATGATATACCAGCTCCAATCTGGCTGGCAATCTCATTGAGAAAGGAATCCTTTTTGAGGCGTTTGGCTTCCATCGGATTGGTTATAAAGGATGTTTCCACCAGGACAGCAGGCATTTGGGCGCCGATCAGGACATAAAATGGCGCCTTTTTGACACCATGATCTTTTACCGGGTAATTGTCCCTTCTAAGTCCGGAAATTATATTGTTCTGAACGAACCTGGCCAGTCGTGATGATTCCATAATTTTGGAATTTTGCATGAGATCGGTGAGGATATTCTGCATTTCGCTGATATTATGGGTTGAGGTCGCATTTTCCAGTGCCGCCACCCGCATTGCCTCGTTATTGGTCGCCAGATTCAGGTAAAAGGTTTCTATTCCCTGCGTTGTTTTGTCAGGATGGGCATTGACGTGGATGGAGACAAACAGGTCAGCTCCGGAGGTATTGGCAAGGGCCGTCCGCTCTTCCAGGGGAATGAAGATATCTGTTTTTCTGGTCAGTGATACCTGGTAACCATATTTTTTCCTCAGTACCTTTTTCAGCTTTTTGGCAACCTTCAGGACAATATCCTTTTCCTTTAATCCAAAGGCCATTGCCCCGGGATCCTTACCGCCATGACCAGGATCAATAATGATCTTTCGTACCCCAAGCCCAAGCTGCTGGGCAAGTGAAAGGCAGGATTGTGGGCTTTTATGGGCCCTGGCAACGGGATGCCTTCCCCGTCGGGAGCGATGACGGGGCCTTTTCTTGCTGAAATCTTCAAGAACGATAACAGATGGCGGCAGTGATACTGTTGCCCCGACCTTTGGCTTTGTTTTGGGGTGATCGCGAACAGGTGCCGGCGGTTTTGCGTCTGCGACCTTTGCTTTCCCTCTTTTGATTCCGTGGACGTCGATAACGATCTTAAAGGGATCTTTGAGGCTGAATATTTTGTAATCGGATATCGACTCAATATCAAGAACCACCCGGACCGTGGTACTGTTGAGCCGGACGCTTCGGACCCGTTTGAGCAGTCCGTCCTCGATGGGTACAGGGGCCTGAAATTGGGGGGCAATAGTGCTGTTTTTTAGATCAATATAGAGACGCCTTGGCAGGTCACCGTCTTTTTCCAGCAGATTGGTCGAATAGGCTATAGGTCTGGAGGCCGGGATGACGATTCGGGTATAATCAGCCGATGACCAGTGCCTGACCGGCATAATTTCAGCGACCGGCGTGGCCGCTAAAACAGGTTGGCGACCATGTTCTGAAATTGCGTCCTTCTGTTCCAGGTCGCTCAGTTGCTTTTGCGCCATTTTATGCTGGTCACCATGGGGATAGTGGTTGAGAATTCTTTTATACAGCTCAGCTGCCTGTTTCGGGTTGTTTTTTCCCCTCTGGTAAAGTCGGGCAGCCGCAAAGAGAGCGTCATCTGCAAGCCTGTTGCCTTTAAATTCCGAGGCAAGCCGCAGGTAGGTATTGATCGATTCATCCAGGTCAATGGGCAGATGAAAACGGTGGTACATCTCCTGGTACATGCCGGCCATCATGTAGAGACATGCGGGGGCAAAGGGCCCTCGGGCACTCAGCAGATAAAGACGGCGAAAGTTTCGCACCCCTGCAAGCCAGTTCAGCCGATCTTTCCCTTGTTCAGGATTTTGCTGCAATTTGTGCAGGTAATCCTTGGCCAGGACATACTGTTGTTTGTTTTCATGGGAAACGGTTGCCTGGGGCGTTGGCCGTGCCCCGAGAACGGTTGCGGGAAAAGATGGAAGAAGACAGCATGTCAGGAAGATGAAAACAGCAAGGTAGAGGATTGGGCTGTGGGTGCCGGTGAAAAAAAACGCAGGCAAGGAGACGGGATGCCGAAACCGCATGATGTCGCAGATTTTCAACAGACGGATGCCGAGTGGAAAAGGATAAAACAGGGCATGTAAGGTCTTGGCACAAAAAAATATGGTTGGGAACGAACAGGTGACATTTTTTCCTCCGGATTCACCCTGGCATCAATGAGCAGTATCAGTTGCAATCAATATGCGGGTATCAAGAAGGTTTAATAAGAGAGGTGATTCTTTTATTTTAAGGCTACCTTGAAAAATTGCCTTTTCGCCCGATCTCTGCGTCACAGAAAAATGAAAAATGTTCATATATGTCAATATACTGCGCTTTTTAATTTTCCTGTTCCTTGACCTCGAACAAAAAATCTAATTTTTGAAGGCACCTTTAAGTATAGCGTATCCCGGTGTGGAGGTAAAATAAATATTTTTTGTCCCCTTGGGTGTTTTTTCGTCCTTAACCTGCCAGTTTATCATCACCCAGCAGTTGCCGTGCCTCATACAGGAGCTCCAATGCCTGTTGCGGGGTTGTGTTGTCCGGGTCAACATTTGCAAGCAGCTTTCTCAGCCTGCTCTCCTCCGTCTGAAACAGTGAAAGCTGCTGCGGATGTTGGTTGCGGGTGTTATCGCAAGTGGAACTTTTTTTTCTGTTGAGAGCCCCCTTTTCAATGGAGTGCAGGATTTTTTTGGCCCTTTTGACGACAGGTTGCGGCACCCCGGCAAGAGCGGCCACCTGGATGCCGTAACTACGGTTGGTGGCGCCTTTGACCAGTTTATGGAGGAAAAGAATGGAATCCTGCCATTCCCGAACGGCAATGGAATAGTTTTGAATGCGTTTGTGGGTTACGGCCAGTTCGGTCAACTCATGGTAATGGGTGGCAAAAAGGGTTTTGATGCCGCAATCGTTTTTTTCGACCAGTGCCTCGGCAACGGCCCAGGCTATGGAGAGACCGTCGTATGTCGAGGTGCCCCGACCGATCTCATCGAGAATGACCAGACTGTTTTCGGAGGCATTGTTGAGGATATTGGCGGTTTCGTTCATCTCCACCATAAATGTTGATTGGCCGCGCCGCAGGTCATCCATGGCGCCGACCCGGGTGAATATCCTGTCCACAAGACAGATGTCGGCCCTGTCGGCGGGAACGAAACTGCCGATGTGGGCCATGAGGACGATAAGCGCCGTCTGCCTGAGTACCGTTGATTTGCCGGCCATGTTCGGGCCGGTGATGATCAGGAGTTCATTTTCTTCCTGGTCCAGATGAACGTCATTGGGGACAAAACTTCCCGTGGGCAGCGATCGTTCAATAACCGGGTGCCTGCCTTCCTCGATGGTAATGGCCTGATTGCTGTTGATTGATGGTTTGACGTAGTGATACCTTTTTGCGGCCAGGGCCAGGGAGGCGAGAAAATCAATTTGTGCTATTGCTGCCGCGGCCTGCAGTAGTCGTTCGGAATTGGAGGCAATACGGCTGCGAATATCAAGAAACAGGGAATATTCCAGCTCAAGCCGCCGCTCCTGGGCCGTGGCGATCCGGTTTTCTAGTTCCTTGAGCTCCGGGGTGATAAAACGTTCCGCATTGACCAGGGTCTGTTTGCGGATATAATCTTCAGGAAGCTCCACCGCCTGGGCGCGGCTGACCTCGAAAAAGTAGCCAAAGACCTTGTTGTATCCGACTTTCAGTTTTGCAATACCGCTGCGTTTTCGCTCCTTGGCCTCAAGGCCCAGGATGAGTTGTTTGCCGTCATGGAGCAGTTCCAGCAGTTCATCAAGTTCTTCATGAAAGCCTTTTTTGATTAGGCCGCCCTCACGCAGGGAAACAGGCGCATCTTCACGAATGGCCCGTTGAATCAGTTGGCAGAGATCCTCCAGGGTATCAAGCTCCGCGCCGATTGACTGCAACAGGCCGGGCGGCGCTGTCAGCAGCAGCTCTTTTATGTGCGGCAGCCGGGCCAGCGAGATACCCAGACTGTTCATGTCCCGGGCATTGCCCTGGCCAAGGGCCAGGCGGCTGCACAGACGTTCAATATCATAGATGTCCCCCAAGTGTCGGCGTATGGTATCCAGCATGGGACCATCGGCCAGCAGCTGCTCAAGGCTTCCCAGCCGTTGATGGATTTTGTCTTCGTCCTGCAGGGGAAAGAGGATTTGGCTATGGAGAAAGCGGGCGCCCATCGGGGTACAGGTCAGGTCAAGGACCGAGAGCAGTGAGCCGCTCCTCTTGCCGCCGATGATGGTCTCGGTCAGTTCAAGATTGCGCCGGGATGCGTCATCGATAACCAGGTATCCGCTTTGGGCCAGGGGGCTTATTTTTCGTATATGGGAGATGTCTGTTTTCTGGGTTTCCTGAATATAGGATAACAGCGCTCCCCCGGCCCTTGTCCCGGCCGGCAGCTGCTGGCAGCCAAAACCGGCCAGGTTGGTGGTGCCGAAGTGCTCGGTCAGGGTGGTGATGGCGGCATCCCGCTCAAAATGCATGTCGCCGCGGATGGTGAGACAGATATCGCCGAGCAGGCTGCGCAGATCCTCAAGCAGTGGTGCGATTATGTCCCGGTCATTTTCGGCAATGAGCAGTTCGGCCGGCTGCATGCGGGTGAGATCGTCAAGGGCCGGGTCAAACAGTCCATCCCCGCACTCCACCTGGTTGACGAGAAAGTTGCCGGTGGAAATATCGAGAAAGGCCAGGCCGATAACAGTCGTTTTCTTTCTGTGGCTGTCAACGCAGAGGGCGGCGACAAAGGTGTTGCTCTTTTCATCCAGAATCTGTTCGTCGGTGGTGACACCCGGGGTAACGACTCGCACCACTTCGCGGCGAACGATGCCCTTGGCCTCTTTGGGGTCTTCCACCTGCTCGCAGATGGCAACCCGGTAGCCGGCCTTGATCATCTTGCCGAGATAGCCGGAGACGGCATGAAAGGGTACTCCACACATGGGAATCTTGTTGGCCGCATCCTTGGCTGAGCGGGTGGTGAGCGTTATGCCGAGCACCTTGGAGGCGGTTATGGCATCATCGAGGAACATCTCGTAAAAATCGCCCATCCGGTAGAAGAGGATGGCGTCCTGGTACTGTTCCTTGATCTCCATGTACTGGCGGAGCATGGGGGTCATTTTCAGCGGTTTGCTCATGGGGCCTCCCCTGTCTTGAGAAGACGGCGGAAATCCGGGGCAAGGAGATCAAAGGTGTGCTGGATATGCTGGGGAATTGCTCGGATCTCGGCGCAGACCGTCATGAAGTTATGGTCATCCTGCCAGCGGGGAACAATGTGAAAATGGAGATGATCGGCAATGCCGGCGCCTGCAACCCGGCCTATATTAAGGCCGATGTTGAATCCGTCTGGACGGAGATGGTTGCGCAGGATTGCCGTGCAGTCGGCAAGCATGTCCATCAGGGCGCTCCGTTCATCCTCCCTGAGATTGTCGAGGTCGGCAACGTGTCGTGCCGGCGCCACCAGGAGGTGACCGTTTGCATAGGGAAAACGGTTGAGCAGGACCACCAGCAGGCGGGAGCGGTACAGAAGCAGGATAGCCGGATCCTGGGCCGCATTGCCTTTTGGTTCAAATAGACAGCCCTCCGGCTGCCCGGCCGAGCCCAGGACGTGCTCCATCCGCCATGGTGTCCACAGGGTTTTCATGGCCGGCCCGGAACCTCGGCAATGGCCCCGGTCAAGGTGTCTCTCACCTCGAGAATGGCATAGGTACCGGGGGCGCCCCAGCGGCCTGTTGCCTGAAAGCTGCCGGGATTGATGACCAGGCGTCCGGCCTGCCGATGACAGACCGGTCGGTGGGTATGACCGTAAATAACACAGTCCACATCCGGAAAAAGGTCCCAGAGCGCTGCTTCAATATCATGGCCGAGTCCGGCGCCATGGGTGAGGCCGATGGTGAAACCGCCAAGGGAAAAGGTTGTTGCCCGGGGCAGAATCTGTTGCGCCCTGCCTCTGCACATATTGCCGCGGACGGCATGGACTGTTTTGTCTGCAAAGACATCGAGGATGCTGATATCGGTGAGATCGCCGGCGTGGATAATAACCGCGCAACCTGAGAAACAACGCTCGATCAGGCGGCGAAATCGCGCATCCGGCTCTGTTCTGTGGGTATCGGAAAGTATCCCTGCTGTAATGGTCATAAAATGATGTCCGGCTAATGATTATTGCCGTCATATTGTAAAAGAGTTGTCTTCGGAAAACAAGCAAAGAGAGGAGCTATATGAAAAATCCGCCGGCCTTGCGGAAGCTGTTGCAAAATGGATAGAGATTGCGTACTATTTTTTACTTATTTTCATTGGATTGAAGAGGGCAATGAATTTTATTAACAGTATTTTAAGGTGAATGCATGTATTCAGCATCAGATCTTCGCAAAGGGCTCAAAGTTCAAATCGATGGCGAACCCTATATAATTACCGAGTTTGAATTCTCCAAACCGGGCAAGGGCCAGGCCCTGTATCGAACAAAAATGCGTAATATGATAACGGGCAATCAGTTTACCCAGACCTATCGATCCAATGACAAGTTTGAAAAGCCCGACCTTGAGGAGCGCACCATGCAGTATCTCTATTCCCAGGGTGATGAATTTCATTTTATGGACACCTCCTCCTATGAACAGATATTCATAACCAGGGAGCAGCTTGGAGATAATATCAATTTTCTTGTTGACAATATGGAGGTTCAGGTCCTGTTTTTCGGGGACAAACCCATTGATATCAGCCTGCCAATTTTTGTCAACCTGACCGTCACCCGTGCCGATCCTTGGGTCAAGGGAGATACCTCCGGAACCGACACCAAACCGGTAACCGTGGAAACGGGATACCGGTTGCAGGTTCCCCCTTTTGTGGAAGAAGGGGATAAAATCCAGATAGATACCAGGACCGGTGACTATATGACCAGGGTCAAGGAGTAACGCGTAAGGCATGCGTATTCTCCCTGATTGATCAAACAGCACGCTTGGGCCTTCCGGCATGCTCTCACCCACGGGACTCAAACAGCGCAGTGACTTTATTCAGTCACTGCGTTTGTTTTTCCGGCAACGGGACTATTTAGAGGTCGATACTCCCATTCGCCTGCCGGTTCTTATCCCTGAATCGGAAATTCTTCCCTGTGCCAGCGGAAACTGGTGGCTGCAGACATCGCCCGAGCTGTGCATGAAGCGTCTTCTTGCCGGCGGCGCAACCCGTATTTTTCAGATATGTCACTGTTTTCGCCGGCAGGAGCAGGGCCGTCTGCATGCGCCTGAATTCACCATGCTGGAATGGTATCATGTTGGCTGGGATTATCTGGATTTAATGCGGGAATGCGAACAGCTCGTGGTGGAACTCGCCTTTGCCTGTTCTACGCTTGCCGGCATCACAGATGGAAGAAATATCCTGCGGGATAACAGGGAGGTGCGGCTGACTCCACCGTGGCAGCGCCTGACCGTGGATGAGGCATTTGCGTCCTATACCGACACAACAGCGTCTGCCGCCCTTGCCGAGGACCGCTTTGATGAAATCCTGGTGACGGAGATCGAGCCGCACCTTGGCTGGGACCGGCCCTTGTTTCTGTATGATTATCCGGCACAGTTAGGGTCTCTGGCCCGTCCCAAACCGGATGCCCCGCACCTGGCCGAGCGTTTTGAGCTCTACTGTTGCGGAATAGAGCTGGCTAACGGGTTTTCGGAACTGGTGGATGCAGACCAGCAGCGGCTACGCTTCTCCGAAGAAATAGCAACAATGAGGAAGCATGGCCGGGCAGCGGCGATGCCGGAAACTTTTTTGCGTGATCTTGCCCGACTGAATGATACAGCGGGTATCGCCCTTGGCGTTGACCGGCTGTTCATGCTGTTTTCAGGGGCTTTTTGTCTGGACGATGTATTGACCTTTTCCACGGACGAACTTTTCTGATGCCTGACCATCATGGTCTTTTTGTCCGGTTTCCCGGAGTTTCGAATGCTCGCTTACCTTGTCATGCTGAAAAATGATGCTTGGAATATCACCTATATGCGTGGGATTATTTTTATCGTATTCCGTGAGCTTGAGCGAAAATCCCCATTTCCGGACAGGCGTTTATCCGAAAATAGCCGCAGAGCTGTGTTCTTTTGGACTATTTTCATCATTTGTTGTGGCTAGAACGGTAAAATATGGCCCAGCCATGCTGGTTTATCCGAAAATAGCCCGCGCAGCTGTGTTCTTTCGGACTATTTATTGTCAGCATTCATTGTAGCTGGGATGATATATCATGGTCCAGCCATGCTGGTTTACTAAATGATTATTTGTGTTTTATCTTTTGATGTTATACTCTGATGTTACAGAGAATAGGGAAAAGGATGATGTTTTTCACCCTTGACCTGGATAAATTCCATGTCCGGAAGCAAGAGGGCTGTCAGCCTGCCGCCGTACACCGCCCCGGTGTCTATGCCGATTTTGTTGCTTTCCATCAGGGGTTCTGGAAAGACAGTGTGCCCGAAAATTACTGGTTTGCCAAAGTCAAAAGAAGAACGGATAAACCGATCCCTGACCCAGAGGCACCAGTCCGGGGTCTGTTTGCTCAGATGTACACCCGGTTGCAAGCCGGCATGGACATAAATACCGTGTCGGTCTTCATGGGTGAGGACCAGAGATTCAAAAAAATATCTGTGATCGGACGGCAGGCAATGGAGTAGATTGCCACCCTGATCCGGGGAAATGGAATAACTGTGCAGTGTTTGCAGGCCGCCGACCCGAAGAAATATTGAACGATCAGCTCCGGTGAGATAATTATGGAACATGAATTCGTGATTGCCTTTCAAAAAAACCAGGTGTAGGCCGGTTGTTTTTTTAAGCTGAAGCAGGGTGGTGATCACCTGTTGTGACTTTGGGCCTCGATCAATATAATCTCCCAGAAAAACCACGGTGTCCGCCTTGTCGACCACCATATCGAGCAGACTGGTCAACGATTCAAGGCAGCCATGGATGTCACCAATTACACATGTTTTCAACGGCTGTTCCTTGGGTTGTTTTCCATGCCGGCAGGAAACATTGATAGATAAGGATTCTCTACAAAAGTATACTTATAGATCATGGAAAATCAGCAGCGTCAACAGGTAAAAAAATATATTGATCTTCTGGCCCAGCGCTGGCGGCTGATCTCGGCCTGTGTTCTGGCTGCCCTGACCATTGGTCTTGGCATATATCTGAAGATGCCGAAATTGTATCACTGCACGGCCCTGCTCAGCTATGAAAAGCAGCAGATCAACCCGGGCCGTATGGCACCAGAGCGGGAAGGACAACGGTTACGGGAAACTGTCAGCACCCTCAGCGATCTGGTAATGAGCCGAAACAACCTTGAGGAATTTATCAAACAGTTTGATCTCTATCCCGAGGCAAGGAAAAAATTGCCTATCGAGGATGTGATAGAGCTGATGCGGAAAAACATCTCAGTAACCCCGTCTTCGCGTGGGGATACATTTACCGTTACCTTCCAGGGAAAGCAGCAGGACAAGGTGCTCAAGGTGACCAATGCCCTTGCGGCAAAATTCATTGAAGAAAACCTGAAGTACAGGGAGGAACGGGCCACGGAAACGTCCAAGTACACCCAGGGGGAACTGAACATGGCCAAGGCTGTACTTGATAAAAAAGAACAGGCCATGCGCGATTTTAAATTACAACATTATAACGAGATGCCGGAGCAGCGGGCTGACAACCTGGCCCGGTTGACAGCGCTTCATGAACAGTACCAGGGGATTCAGGATTCCATCCAGGACCTGGAGCGCACCCGGGTGATGGCCCAGGAACAGATATCCCTGCGCAAAAGGCTGGGCAACGCCCTGGCCACAGGTAATCCATCGGCAGGATCAGGCAGCAGGCCTGCAGATCAGCCGATGAGTAAATATGAGCGCTTGCAGCGTCTCAAACAATATCTTGCCTCATTACTTGCAAAATATACGGATAAACATCCTGAGGTTCGGCGTACCCGGCAGATGATCGCCAAACTTGAGGCCGACCTGCGTGCCCATCCCGACACGGGCACGACAACAAAAGATACGGTTTCCCATGTTCCCCTTGATCCGGAAATCCAGCAGTTGAAGTTTCAGATCAGGGGCATTGATTTGAATATCAAGAAGTTGAAGAATGACCAGAAAAAGGTGTTAGCCGATATAAAGAAGTATGAACAGTGGATTGAAAAGACACCGGTACGTGAGGCGCAATGGAACGCCTTGACCAGGGATTATAATGAACTGCGTCGCAATTATGATTATCTGGTGTCGCAAAATTTGCAGGCGGCTTCCGTGGAACATCTGGAGCGTAAACAAAAGGGCAGTAAATTTAAGATAGTCGATCCAGCCCGCTTTCCCGATAAACCCTTTAAGCCTGATTTCAAGAAGATGCTGCTTCTTGCCCTGGCCGCGGGCGGTGGCCTTGGTGTCGGCCTGACCCTGCTCCTTGATTTTGTGGATACCTCGTTTAAAGATGTCGGTGAAATCGAGTCCCAACTCGGGGTTAGGGTGATCTGTGCTGTCCCCTACATCGAACTGCCTGAAGAGGCGAGGAAAAAACGATTCAGGGCAGTGTTGTCCGCAGGGCTTTTTTTTCTCTACACGTTTCTGCTGGTCGGGATCATGGTGTATCTCTATGTTCACGGTAAGATTATACTGTAATGGGACGTGATGTCCTTTTTCGTTGTACCAACAGAGAGTTGAGTAAGAATGTATAAACGATTTTACGGATTTAACCGGGCGCCATTTGACCTGAGCCCGGACCCGGAACGGGTGTTCATGAGCTGGACCCATAAAGAAGGACTGGCGGTCCTGGAATATGGGGTAGTGGCCAAGAAAGGATTTCTGGTCCTGACCGGAGAGGTCGGTACCGGAAAGACCACCTTGCTCCAGGCCCTTGTCCGCTCCCTTGGAGACAATGTGCATGTCTGCCTGCTCAATAATCCCAAACTGAGCCGGGATGAGTTTTTTTCCTATCTGGCCCATGCCTACGATCTTCCCTGGGAGGGAAACAAGGCCTTGTTCCTACTGGAGCTGGCAAAATTCTTCAAGGAGTGTGGACGAAAAAAAGAACGTGTTCTCTTTATCATTGACGAGGCCCATGTTATTCCCGTGGCCCAGATGGAAGAGATACGGCTTCTTTCCAACCAGGACCCCACCGGTGGAGATGTCTTTTCAATTTTTCTTGTCGGCCAGCCCGAGCTTGATGCCCATCTCAAGGATGAACGGCTGTTGCCGTTGCAGCAACGGATTGGAATTCGCTTCCATCTGGAACGGTTTACCCGTGACATCACTGTTCAGTATATCATCTTCAGGTTGCGCATGGCCGGAGCCAAGCATCTCGATATTTTTACCGAGGATGCCTTGACGCTTATTCATACTGCCAGCCGGGGCACACCAAGGCTTATCAATATTATCTGCGACCATGCCCTGTTGACCGGATTTGCCGATGACCAACCTGTGATTGATGGCAATGTGATACGTGAATGCGTGAAAGAGTTACAGTTGCCAGGTTGTGAACAACTTGTTGAAAATTCACAAAAATCGAACAGAAAAATATACCTGGCCGGAATTATCGGCATCATTGTTCTCCTGGTGTTGCTCGCCCTTGAAATTATTCCCGCGACCCGTTCCTTTTCGCCTCTCGGGGCCATTCTCCCCGGGGAGTGGTTGCTCCCCCTGCATAAATTGCTTGGCCATATTGGAGGATAATTGTGGGTAAATTTACAAAGGCGATGGACAAGGTTGATTCTCTGGAAGCTGCTGCCACGACAAAAAAGGCCGCAAGCGATGATGGAGCTCCTGCTAACCGGAACAAGCAGTCTGGATCTTCTTCAACGGGAGCCCCGGTTGTGAAGGCCGTTAGGAGGACATCATCGGGCTCCTGGGATGAACGGCTGAGTCAGGCCACCATGGTGACCGGGCCGGCAGCGGAAAGCTTTCGGACCCTTCGATCAAGAATTCTTCATCCCGATTCCGGCGTTGTACCGAGAAGCTTGCTTATAACCAGCGCTGTTCCTGGTGAAGGAAAAACTTTTGTCTGTGCCAATCTTGGCGTTGTCCTGGCCCAGGGCATTGATCATTATTGTTTGATGGTTGACTGTGATTTGCGCAAGCCTGCCCTGCATCGACTCTTTGGTCTGCCGCTTAACCAGGGTCTTGCCAATTATTTACGTGATGGTGATGACCTGAGCCCCATGATCATGTCTGCGGGGGTGGAAACGCTCTCCCTGCTTCCGGCAGGACCACCTCCTGTCAATCCCGCGGAACTGCTCGGTTCCGAGAGAATGAGTCAGCTTGTCGAGGAGCTTGAAAATCGCTATGACGACCGTATTATTTTACTGGACAGCCCGCCGATGCAGGCCGCCTCTGAAACCGCTGTGCTTGCCCGACAGGTGGATGGTGTTATCCTTGTTGTTCGTTGGGGTGGGAGTCGGCGGGAAAATCTTCATAAACTGGTGGAGTTGATAGGACGTGAGCGGATTGTAGGGGTTGTTTTCAATGCCTTTGAAACCAATATCCTGGATGAAAAACTCTTTGGTTCCTACGAGTATTATGCGTATGAAGAGACACCATAGAAAGTAAAGAACATGGACGCACCCCGTCATTTACGGGGAAATTAAAAAGGGGATATGATGAATATTTTCATCACATCCCCTTTTTTGTTTTTGTCCGGTATCTGCGGTTAACGCATGAACCAGAGCAGTCCTGTGTACTTCAGACAGATAAGGATGAGGGCGCCGGCCAGCATCCTTTTCAGGAAGATTTCAGGGAGTTTTTTCTGGATTTTCGGTCCGATGACACCGCCGCACATGGCGCCGGCGGCAATCAGGGCGGCCATGATCCAGTCAGGCTGGTAACCTCCCAGGATATATTTGGCAATACCGCCAACCGACGTGCCAAAGGCACCGGACAGGGCAATCGGCACGGCAAGATACATGGGATAGCCTACCATGGTAGTCATAAACGGCATGAACATAAAGCCACCGCCGACACCAAAGGACGAGGCAATGATACCCATGACCAGGCCGCCGATCAGCATCATCAATGGTTTGGCGACAAAGGTCTCGCCCCAGAATTTCATGTCGAATTTAATAAAATTGAATTTTTCAAATTCAATGGAGCCCATTTCCATGGCCTTTCCGGTTTCCTTGGCCTCTTTAATGGCCTTGTTGAATTTGTCAACAATGGCCTTCATGGCTTTTTTCTTTTCAATGGAAGATGGCAGTGACTCCATGAAGAGTTTGATGCCGATCACCAGGCAGATGATGCCAAGATAGAATTTAAAGGCAGCTAGATTCAGGTATTTTGCCGACAGAGGGGGACCAATGAAGAATGCGCCGGTAAGGATACCTATGACAAAGGGAATGGCTACCGGAGTGGCAAACCGTTTTTCCTTCATATAGGTAAAAAGACCGGTCAGCGGTGAACAGAGGGTCAGGAACAGGTTGGTCGGCTTAATGGTGTTACCGGCGTTGATACCGACAGGACCCTTGGTGCCGATAACGGTAATCTGGTAGGCGGCAGTGAAAAGGCCGCCGGCAGCGCCCATGATGACAAAGAGGACACCGATAACAAAGGCACCGCCGAAAACAACCAGCGGATTCATGTACACATTTCCGGTTTTAAAGAAAAAACCTGATTTTTCAACTTTGAAGGTGTCAGCCTTTTTACCGTTTACATAAACGGCCATCATGGTATCGGGTGCAATATTTTTATAGGGGGTCATGGTCATGGAAAATTTTCCACTTTCCTTGTCCAGCTTCAGGCTGACCCCTTTGTTCCATGCCTCGTTCTGGCTGCCCTGATCGGCTAGAACCATACGGGCATTACCGCCGCCAATCGCTTTTTCCTTGGAAATGGTATTGATCCCGAATTTTTTCTCATGGGTAAAGGTGAGAAACTTCCACTGATCAGCCGTGGTGACCGGAGCCAGCATGGGCTTGATCGAGTCGTCCAGCTCGTTCCATTTTTTGAGTTTGTTGACCTTTACCTTATACTTGAACGGAGGAAAGGCAAAGGGTCCGGTGGTCTGTCCCTTATCGGCATTGGTGACCGTTGCCAGGGTATCAGGCTTGTTGGTAATCACATAATAAAGCGGCGGAATGGCAGTGTCGCCGAATTTTTTGGTCAGTTTTGCCCTTTCCTTGGACCCGGGAGAGTCCGCCGGCTTAAACATCTTGTCGTTACAGACCACGATGTAAATATCCTGGCCTTTTTCTATGCTTCCCTCGATAGTGATCGGCGTGCCCGCTTTGACCACTTTGGAGGCCAGTTTTGCTTCCATTGCCAGTGCCCCGGATCCGGCAAGTGCTATGCTTGCCAGGATGACACCAAGAAATAGAGAAATGCGTTTCATTCTTCTTCTCCAGTTGTTGTCGTTAAAAAAACGTTCATTTCGTAACAGGTTGTACTCCTGAAATATGTTTCCTTGCAGTCTTGTCCCTATCACCTCCTTGGCAGCATTATTTTTTTATTTTATTTTTTAATCAGTTATAAGTAGTCACTGTTCGGTTCCATTGCCCTTAATGCATGGTCAGGGGTCAAAATTGTTGGGCCGATTTTTATAAACAAATACACATAAGAGTGGTCAGATACAGCTCTTCACAGTCTGAGTCAAGGGAAATTTTTCTGGTTATTTTTATAAAAATTATTGAATAATCAATAGGTTTTGCAAATGAACGAAGAAGGAGGGCAAGGCAAAACAAGCGTAGATTCCAGAACATTGGCCATTCATTTTTTGCCTGATACATGGTTCGGGGGGCTTCATTTTTCCTGATAATCTGTTTTCAAAACCGGACATTTTTAGAAAATTATTTTCCGTAATCAATTGGCAGAGAAAGACTGAGCCTGTTTTTCGGGGCAGGCAAGGAGAGTTTGCTTTCAGCGATTCTTGCAGATGATGGAACAGGGCGGGTGCCATAAAAAGTCAGGTTTTGAAGGTTTTCATGGCGGGATAAAACTTGACAAAAAATCTCGACGGATTTACATCCAGAACTCGTTTCTTTGTTCCCTGTCAGGTCAATGAACAGTCTTTGGCAGCCGGTGTGAAGCAACTTTCTCCCTGGGACCATTGATATGGTTTGCAACAATTTTTCCAGAAGCTAAGATTTGATCCCGCTGGAGAACAATCATACCGGTTATCGAGGGGTAGTCGAAAAACCAATTTTCCGCTTCGTCAGCCTCTCAATACTACCTTACCGTTCTGATTGGAGTACGGATGTCACCGCTGATATTACTCATTCTGTTGCCATTTATTGGCGGTCTGGTTGCCCTTATTGACGGTCGCAGTAGGATTCGTTCCGCTCTCTGGGCCGTGGCCGGATTGCTCGGCGGCCTGGCGGCTGCCTGCAGGCCTGTATACTTTGTTCTTGGCACGGGAACCCCTTTTGTCCTGCATCTGCCCTGGGCCATGGCCGGGGGGAATTTTCAACTGATGCTGGATCCCCTGTCCGCTTTTTTTCTCCTTCCTGTTGTGATTCTCGGGCCGCTGTTTGGTCTGTATGGCATTCCCTATATGCGCCATTATTCCGGAGGCGGCTATCGCCACGGTATACACTGGTTTTTTTATAACTTGCTGGCGGTCGGCATGGTCCTGGTCCTGACGGCGCGAAATGGTTTTCTCTTTATGCTGGCCTGGGAGGTGATGTCACTGGCCCCGTTTTTTCTCGTTCTGTTTCATGATCGGGATACAAAGGCCCGCTCCGCATCCTGGGTCTACCTGGTGGCCGGACATCTGGGGGGAGTTCTGTTGCTGCTCTTTTTTCTCTTTCTGGGAACAAGCGGCCATAGCCTGGACTTTTCCACCTTCCATCCCCTGTCCCTGTCGCCCTCTTTCCGCCATCTGCTCTTTGGGTTGGCCTTTTTAGGTTTTGGTGTGAAAGCGGGAATAGTGCCGGTTCATGTCTGGCTGCCCGAGGCCCATCCTGCTGCGCCCAGTCATGTCTCCGCCTATATGTCCGGGGTTATGATTAAAATGGGTATTTATGGGATCCTGCGGGCAGTGCTCCTGCTGGGCGGACCGGTCTACAGTTGGGGCATGATATTGGTTGTGACCGGTGTTGTTTCCGGTATTCTCGGCGTTCTTTTTGCCCTGGCCCAGCATGATCTCAAGCGGCTGCTGGCCTATCACAGTGTGGAAAATATCGGTATCATCCTGCTGGGTCTGGGGATAGGGATGATTGGTATCAGCCTGGGCCATCCCGTTGTTGCCGTTTTCGGCCTTGCCGGCGGCCTGCTCCATGTCTGGAATCATTCTTTGTTTAAAGGCATGCTTTTTCTCGGTGCCGGTTCAATTCAGCAGCAATGCGCAACCCTTGAAATTGATGAACTTGGTGGCCTGAAAAGACGGATGCCGAAAACCGCCTTCTGTTTTCTCATTGGAGCGGCTGCCATCTGCGGTTTGCCGCCGCTTAATGGTTTTATCAGTGAATTTCTCATCTATTTCGGGACCGTTCATGGCCAGGCAATTCTGCCTGCTCCTGGTAGTTGGCCCTTGCTGCTGACCCTGGCAGGGCTGGCCCTTATCGGCGGCCTTGCCGCTGCCTGTTTCGTTAAGGCCTATGGGATTATTTTTTTGGGCAGTCCCCGTTCCTCACATGCTGAAAATGCCCTTGAAACCGGGGCCTCCATGTATCTGCCCATGGGACTGCTAGCCGTTCTCTGCATCGGTATAGGACTGACGGCCCCCCTGTTTCTCCATCTTGTCCGGCAAGCGGTTGCTGTGTTTCTACCCGCTTTCGTTCCCCTTGCACCTTTTGGCGATGCGGCCCATCAGCTCGAGATTATTTCCCTTGTCGGGGCAGGTCTGATTCTTTTCGGACTTGGTTTTGGTCTGCTTCGGTATCTTGTATTGAAAAACCGCCCGACAGGGCGGGAAGCAACCTGGGGCTGTGGCTATCAATATCCAAACGTCCGCATGCAGTATACGGCTTCCTCGTTTGCAAGGCCCATCACCCTGTTTTTTGATGCTATTCTCAAGACTAGGGTTAAAGGTGGGGTGGTCGGAGAACTCGTGGTCACCGGCGTCGGTTTACAAACGGATACCCCCGATCCCTTGACCCGTTTCTGTTTCACGCCTCTTTTGGGCGCTATTGCCGGATTTCTTGGTATATTGCGCTGGATGCAGCATGGCCGGGTACAGCTGTATATTCTCTATATTATCGCCACCCTGTTTGTGTTGTTGGCGGCCCTGGCAGGAGGATGGTTATGAGTTTTGCGGCTGTCATCCTTTCTCTGCTGCTCTCCCCACTTTTACTCAGCGTGATTAACCGGAGCAAGGCCTTACTGGCCGGCCGCCGGGGAGCGCCGATGTTGCAGCCCTATTTCGACCTGGTTCGGCTGCTGAAAAAAGGTGTGGTCTACAGTGACGTGTCCGCCGGACTGGTGCAGTTGGCCCCGATCTGTAATCTGGCGGCCCTTATGCTGTGTGCCCTGCTTGTACCGTTGGGTCCCTTGCCCGCCCTTGTCCATTTTCAGGGTGATTTCATTCTTCTTGCCTATCTGATGGGGCTGGGACGGTTTGT
>WFZC01000375.1 GCA_015489765.1 Desulfobulbaceae bacterium | reverse complement strand
TAGCGCCGCTGATATCGAACGGGCCGGTCTGGCGGTCCAGAAAGAGCGGGGCGGCTATTATGACCGCTTCCGCGACCGGGTACTCTTCCCCATCCATGACATGGGCGGCCGGGTGGTTGCCTTTGGCGGCCGTATCCTTGGGGAAGGGAGGCCAAAATACATGAATTCGCCGGAAAGTGTCATCTTTGACAAGGGCCGCCTGCTCTTCGGGCTCTATCAGCACCGGGAGGCCATTCGCAACCGGCGCCGGGCCCTGGTGGTCGAGGGAAATTTCGATCTGCTGTCACTGGCCGTACATGGAATAGAGAACGTGGTTGCGCCGCTGGGCACCTCGCTGACCAGGCCCCATGTCCGTTCCCTGCGCGGCTACTGTGATCAAGTTGTGTTGCTCTTTGATGGCGATGCCGCCGGCTTCAAGGCGGCCATGCGTTCCGTGCCGTTTTTTCTTGCCGAGCGGGTGGAGGCACGGGTGGCCCTGCTGCCCGATGGGCAGGATCCGGACAGCATGGTCCGAGAACAGGGAGCGGCAGCGGTTCAGGACCTGGTCGACCAGGCCGCCCCTCTGCCCGAATTCGTCTTTGAGGCCCTGGTGCGCCGCCACGGCCTGACCCTTGACGGCAAGAACCGGATCATCGCCGAGCTGCAACCGCTGCTGGCCGCAGGAGACAGTGACCAGCGGGCCTTGATGATCGCCCATTTCAGTGAAAAACTGGGGGTCTCCCCGGAGCGGATGTCAGCTTCTCCCGTGCGGGTTGATTCGAGGGCTGTCCGGAAAGAGGCGGCCGGAGAATGGGCGCGTTTTAACCAGTTGCCCCGCCGCTATCGACAGGTGGTTGATTTTTTACTGCTCTATCCGGAATACTTTGATGATCTGCTGGCTGCAGGCCTGGAAAACGTGGTTGATGAATCGATTTTGAAAGAATTTATAAAATTTTTCAAAGAATTGCGGCAGCAGGGTGATTGCACGCCGGAGCGGATATTTTCCTCCCTGCCCGAGGGCGAGGCCCGGAGATACACGGCCAGGCTTTTTTTCGAGGCCGGGAATGGGACAACCGGTGATGAAAGATGTCTGGATGATATGTGTAATGAACTGAAATCCTGGCTGCGGGAAGAACAAAGGATCCGGGAAGAGGCTGAACTGTTGCGGCGGATCAGGGAGGCCCAGGAGGCCGGTGACCGGGAGAAGATGATGGAGCTGTTGCGCAGAAAACAGGAATGTGGAAGAAAAAGAACCGGATTTTGTGATAACTTGTTGAAAAATGAGTAAATACTGGTACATTACAAAACTGTACTCAGTGGCGGAAGGAAAGCGGTCGGTGATGAGAATGCAATTTTTTTCTTGTATTACAGCTGGTTATAAGTTCTCTTCATAGCGGCTATTTCCGAGGTAATATATATGGCTGATTGCCCGGGACGACTGGTTGTCGGATTGGAAATTGCACCCGCATTGCTTGACGCGTGTTCGTCAGCACGGGTCGTGGGCGGGTGGCGTTGATCCGGTTAGGTCGGCTTTTTGGGAGAGGAGTGTTTCCGAGAGAAGGTGATGGACGGTAACGATACGGATTTGGAGATGGAGACGGGAAGAGAACCAGCCCTTGATCCCGATGGTCCGATTGATCAACCATCCGGTGACGGGGATGCAGACGAGTGGGAGTTCGCTTTGGGGAAAACCGAACGGAGAATTTCGGACGATCGTCGCACCGGTCGGGACCGGAGACGAGGTGACGGCGGCCGGGTGGGGACGAGCAATGACCCCATGAATATCTATCTTCGGGAGATGGGCAGCCAGTCACTGCTCAGCCATGAAGAAGAGGTGGAACTCGCCAGGTTGATCGAAGAGGGCGAGGCCCGTATTCAAAGAGCTGTTTTACGTGTTACGCCCGGAATTACCGCCCTTAATGATCTTGCCGACCGGCTGCTTTCCGGCAAGGCGAAAATTTCCTCGGTGCTGCGGGGGGTCTCTGAAAAGGATGAAAATTGCCTGCAGGAGATAACCGACGGGCTGCTGGCCCGGATTGAGCAGGCCAATGCCCTGGATGACCGCCGCCTGGAGTTGTTCAGGCAGCTCAAGCAGGTCACTGGCAACGCAGAGGAAGAAAAACGGTTGCAGAATGAAATTCAGGCAATCAGCGAGGAAATATCAAACCTGTTTAGCGATTATCGTCTCTGTTCCAAAGGTGTTTTGTCGGTCGGCAATGCCGTCAAGGAACTGAGCCAGAAGTTCAAACAGGTTCGGGTCGTCGCCCGGCAGCGGGAAATGCTGGCCCTGCGGCGTGAACAGTCATCCGGAGGCGGGCGGCCTGTCACTCCTTCCGAGATCGAGGAACGGATTTCCATGGAACTTGCAGAAACCATGGGGGTTGGCTGGGAAACATTTGATGACATCCTGCAGGAAATAGAGCTGGGTCAGGAAATGGCCAAGCAGGCCAGGGAGGCCCTTGTCCGTTCCAATCTGCGGCTGGTTATTTCGGTGTCGAAAAAATTTCTCAACCGTGGCCTTCAGTTGCCGGATCTGATCCAGGAGGGCAACATCGGCCTGATGAAGGCGGTGGAAAAATATGATTATACCAGGGGATACAAGTTTTCCACCTACGCGACCTGGTGGATCAGGCAGGCCATTACCAGGGGCATCGCCGACCAGGGACGGACGATCCGTCTGCCGGTACACATGATCGAGACCATCAATCGGATGCTCAGGTTTTCCCGGGATTTCCAACGTATCGAGAGCAGGGAGCCAACTCCCGAGGAACTGGCCGAGCAGCTGGGAACGGATGTGGAAAAGGTCCAGATGGCCCTGAAAACCGCCAAGGATGCTATTTCGCTTGATGCGCCGGTGGGTGAAGAGGAGGATTCCCTGCTCAGTGATTTTGTCGAAGACCATGCCCATCCCGATCCCCAGGAAATTTCAATCACCCAGAGCCTGAAACAGTGCCTGTGCAAGGTGATGGACTCCCTGTCCCCGCGGGAGGCCAAGGTATTGCGCATGCGTTACGGTATAGAGGTGGGCTGTGATCATACCCTGGAAGAGGTTGGTCAGTGTTTTTCCGTTACCCGGGAACGCATCCGGCAAATCGAGGCCCAGGCCATCCAGAAACTGCGGCATCCGAGCAGGAGTGAAGAACTTTCCATTTTTATGACCGATTAGCAGGTGCAGATTCCAGTTCTATTTCCTTTCCTGCCATGTCTCCGCTGTTCCCTCATCATCCGCCATTGTGACCAGTTGCACAGGTAGCAGTGATACAGCCTTGGAATGGCTGACCATCTCCCTGCTGCCGGGAGTAGGCGGTGCAACCCTGTGCCGCCTGGCCCGTCGATACTCCACCCCTTGTTCCCTGGCCCGCCAGGTCGGCAGTGATCCCGATATCAGTCCCCGACTTGTCCGGATTCTGACCGATCCGGACCTGCTGGCCACGGCGAAAAAGCGGGCCGGGCAACAGCTTGAGCTGCTAAAACGCAATCATATCGCCCTCACCTGTCATGACGGGCCGGATTATCCATCTCGGTTATGTACCCTTGCCGATTTTCCCGTTTTATTATTCTACCGAGGTGATATCTCCCGCCTTGAACATCCGGCGGTGGCGCTTGTCGGTTCACGGGCGGCAACGGGCTATGGCCGGGATGTCGCGTATCGGTTGGCCGGTGATTTGGCCCGGCGGGGCATAACCGTTGTTTCCGGAGTGGCGGCCGGCATTGACGGGGCGGCCCACAGCGGCGCCCTGTCAGCGGGCGGGTTTACAGCCGGGGTGCTTGGCTGCGGCCTTGACGTGGTGTATCCGCGGGCCCATAAAAAACTCTATCAGGAGATTGTTGATAAGGGTGTGCTCCTGAGTGAATACCCATGCGGGACCAGGCCGGACGGATTTCGTTTTCCGGCCAGGAACCGGATCATCAGCGGCCTTGTACAGGGCATCGTGGTGGTTGAAGCCACTCTTCGCTCCGGTTCCCTGATTACGGCCCGCCTGGCCCTTGACCAGGGGCGGGAAGTCTTTGCCGTGCCGGGCCGGGTTGATTCCGTCAAAAGTGCGGGCACCCATCGGCTGTTGCAGGAGGGCGCCCATCTCGTTCAGTCGGCTGATGATATTGTCCGCGAGCTGGGCCTGGCCGGGTATCCGGTTGACAGCGATTCTCCTCCCGCGCCCGGACCGGATGATGCTGTGACCGGGGACGGACAGCGTATTCTGGACTGTCTTGATGTCTATCCGGTTGATATAGATACGATAATGCGGGTAAGCGGACTTGATATGCCCAGGGTGCTTGACCTGTTGCTGCAGCTTGAGCTTCAGGGCCTGGTACGGCAGCGGCCGGGACAGCTCTATGAAAGGGTCATGCTGACATAAGGCACCTGTAAATGGATGCGGCCGGGTCGGGAATCTCTTGTGCATCCCGGCCGGGCACGGTAGAATGACGGTTATTCTCCATCCTTTTATTACCAGTGAACAGGAAACAGTATGAAATCAATGATGATCGCCCCGTCTATTCTCTCGGCGGATTTTTCTCGTCTTGGCCAGGAGATTGAAGCTGTCCGGCAGGCAGGGGCCGAGGTTATCCATGTTGATGTCATGGATGGTCATTTTGTCCCCAATATCACCATCGGTCCGCTGGTTGTGGGGGCTGTGCGTCAGGTCACGGACCTCCCGGTTGATGTCCACCTGATGATTACCGAGCCCGACCGCTATCTGCAGGACTTTGCCGATGCCGGGGCCGACTGGATAACCGTCCATGTCGAGGCCTGTACCCATCTGCACCGGACAATCCATCATATCCGGGACCTGGGAAAAAAGGCGGGAGCGGTGCTCAATCCGGCGACCTCCCTTTCCACCCTGGAGTATATCCTTGAGGATGTGGATCTTGTCATGCTGATGAGTGTCAATCCCGGTTTTGGCGGCCAGTCGTTTATTTCGTCAACCCTGGAGAAAATACGCAAACTACGGGCCATGCTCGACCGGGTCAATCCCGGTGCCGGCATTGAAATCGATGGCGGCATCAGCCCGAAAACCATTGCTGCTGTGGCCGAGGCCGGGGCAAATATCTTTGTCGCCGGTTCGGCAGTCTATGGACGGGATGATTACGGGGCGGCAATAGCTGAGTTGAAGCGGCTGGGGGGCTTTGCTACCGACTGACTAAAATTTTTCACACACACAGGGGGAGATATGGAATTTCTCGATTTTTCAGAGTTGGCCGCTGTCGGTAAACTGCAGCATTATGCCCAGTCACCCTGTGATTTGACAGAGCCGGCCCTTCTTTCCAGCCATCGTTTTGCCAAATATCATCTGTCAAGCTGTGGTTTTGATCTGCTGTACGCGTGCCAGCGCCTCGATGATGCCGTATTGACCGCCCTGCAGGAACTTGCCGATGAGGCCGAACTGGTGGAAAAGTTCCTGGCCATGAAACAGGGAGCGGTGCTGAACCGGATCGAGGGTTTTCCTTCCGAAAATCGGCAGGTTCTGCATACCAGCAGCAGGGATGTTTTTCGAGATAGTCCCGACCATCCGCCATCGGTACAGCAGGCCAAAAAACAGCTGGCCCGTCTGCGCGCATTTCTAAAAGACCTTGAGTCCAGTCGCATCGTCAATCAGGCAGGTGAGCCCTTTACCACCATGGTCCAGGTGGGCATCGGCGGCTCCGACCTTGGCCCCCGCGCCCTCTGTCTGGCACTTGCCGCCTGGGGCCGCCCGAATCATAGGGTTGATTTCATCAGTAATGTTGATCCCGATGATGCCGCCCGGGTGCTGGCCGGGGTTGACCTCTCCCGAACCCTGGTCAATGTGGTATCCAAAAGCGGCACCACCCTGGAAACCGTGACCAATGAACGTCTGGTCCGGGAGACCTTTGTTCGGGCCGGACTTGACCCGACCCGTCATCTTGTCGCCGTTACCGGCAAGTCCAGTCCCATGGACGATTCGACACGCTATCTGGCCACCTTCCATATGTATGACTATATCGGCGGCAGATATTCGGCGACCTCCATGGTGGGGATGGTCACCCTGGGCTTTTTGCTTGGTTATGACCGCGCCCTGGAGGTTTTGGCCGGAGCGCATGCCATGGACAGGGCGGCCGAAGAAAAAAATATTCGACAAAATATTCCACTCCTGATGGCCATGATCGGTATCTGGAACCATAACTTTCTGGGGTTCCCCACCCATGCCGTCCTGCCGTACAGCCAGGCCCTTGTGCGTTTTCCTGCCCATCTCCAGCAGTGTGATATGGAGAGTAACGGCAAGTCTGTCACCCGGCTGGGCGGTCCGGTCCGTTGGCAGACCGGGCCCGTGGTTTGGGGAGAGCCGGGTACCAACGGCCAGCACGCCTTTTATCAGCTGCTGCACCAGGGCACCGAGATCGTGCCGGTTGAGTTTATCGGTTTCCGCCACAGCCAGTATGGTCAGGATTTCAGGGTTCAGGGCACGACAAGCCAGCAGAAACTGGTGGCCAACATGCTGGCCCAGTCGCTGGCCCTGGCCCGGGGAAGAGACCATGATAACCCCAATAAATATTTTCCAGGTAACCGTCCCAGCCTGGTCCTTCTTGCAGACCGGTTGACCCCGTCCACCATGGGTGCTCTGCTGGCCCTGTATGAACATCGGATCGTGTTCCAGGGATTTTGTTGGAACATCAACTCGTTTGACCAGGAGGGCGTACAGCTTGGCAAGGCCCTGGCCAATCGGTTTCTGGCCGAATTGTCGGCGGGTGATGACCACAGGCAGGAATTTGCCGGGGATTCCCCGGAAAAATTTCTGCTTGGCCTGGTGAATTCTTCAAAATCGGGATGAGGGTATGCCGGAAATTATGGTTCTGTGGCCCATGTCGGAATTAAGCTTTTATATTGACAAAATCAGGGTATCCGGGTAATCTAGCTCGCTGAATAACCGTTCAGCATGGCACACTGGATGGTCATTCAATGTGGCATTTATGCGCTATGCTTAATGCCCTGTTATCAATAGAATTTGTTGGTTTGGTAAAAATATTTTATTACAAAATGAACGAGGAGGAACACTGATGGCAAAGCATGATACGCCGATGTTGGATGAGCTGGAAAAGGGTCCGTGGCCGAGTTTCGTCACCGACATGAAGCGGCAGGCCGAGACCCATCCCGAGTGCTGGGACATTCTGGGGCAGCTTGAACTTTCGTATGAGGATAAGATCACCCACTGGAAACACGGCGGCATCGTTGGTGTTTTCGGGTATGGCGGCGGTATTGTCGGTCGCTATTCTGATGTTCCCGATCGTTTCCCCGGGGTTGAACATTTTCATACCATTCGTGTCAACCAGCCGGCAGGTCTGTACTATTCAACCGAGAACTTGCGGGCCTTGATGGACCTGTGGGACAAGTACGGCTCCGGCATGACCAACATGCACGGTTCCACCGGTGACATGATTCTGCTCGGGACCAGGACGGAAAACCTGGAACCGTTGTTCTGGGACCTGACCCATGATCTCGGTCAGGATCTCGGCGGCTCCGGTTCAAACCTGCGTACCCCTTCCTGCTGTCTTGGTGAGTCCCGTTGCGAATGGGCCTGCTATGATACCCAGGACATCTGCTACGCATTGACCATGCATTATCAGGATGAAATCCATCGTCCTGCATTTCCCTACAAGTTTAAATTCAAATTTTCAGGATGCGCCAATGACTGCGTTGCGGCCATTGCCCGCTCCGACTTTGCCGTTATCGGCACCTGGAAAGATGATATTCAGATCGATCAGGCGGCGGTCAAGGAATATGTGGCCGGCAACTATCCGGCCAACGGTGGCGCCCACAAGGATGGCGACTGGGGTCCCTTCAACCTTAAGAAAGAGGTGATCGACCTTTGCCCAACCCAGTGCATGTGGATGGAAGGTGATGAGCTGAAGATCGATAACAGCGAGTGTAACCGGTGTATGCACTGCATCAATGTTATGCCCCGTGCCCTGCGTCCCGGTAAGGAAAAAGGCGCAACCATCTGTATCGGCGCCAAGGCCCCGATCCTGGACGGCGCCCAGTTTGCAACCATGATTATTCCCTTTATCGAGGTCTCCAAAGACAACGAATACGAAAATATTATTGATGTAATCGAGAGGATTTGGGACTGGTGGATGGAAGTAGGCAAGAACCGCGAGCGGGTTGGTGAAACCATGCAGCGGGTCGGCCTGCCGACTTTCTTAAGTGTTATGGAGGTGGAGCCTATTCCCCAGCATGTCAAGGAGCCCCGGTCCAACCCCTATGTTTTCTGGAAGGAAGAAGAGGTACCCGGTGGCTTTGAGCGTGATATCGTTGAGTTCCGTAAACGCCACGCCGCGTGATCCTCAAGAAATCAATATCAGGAATATAACTATATAAGGAGAATATATTATGGGTTACGATCCGAATAATCCGATGGAAGGCCGTATCACCGACCTTGGGCCGCATAAATATGACACCATGATGCCGCCGATTATCATGGAAAACAAGGGCAAGTGGCTGTATCATGAAATTCTGGAACCCGGCGTATTGCTGCATGTCAGCGAGAGCGGCGCTGAATGTTATACCGTTCGCGTTGGCTCGCCCCGTCTGATTTCCATCGAACATGTACGGGAGATGTGTGATATCGCCGATGCCCACTGTGGCGGCTTCCTGCGTTTCACGACCCGGAACAATGCCGAGTTCATGGTTGATTCCAAAGAGAAGTGTGATGCACTGATTGCCGATCTGAAAAGCCGCGGCAACAAGTTTCCCATCGGTGGCACCGGCGCCTGTGTAACAAACATTGTCCATACCCAGGGTTGGGTGCATTGTCATACTCCGGCCACCGATGCCTCCGGTCCGGTCAAGGCTGTCATGGATGATCTGTTTGAGTATTTTGGTTCCATGAAGTTGCCGGCCCAGGTTCGTATTGCCCTGGCCTGCTGTCTGAACATGTGCGGCGCTGTCCATGCTTCCGATATCGCCCTTCTTGGGGTCCATCGCAAGCCGCCGATGATTGATAATGATCGGATCACCGGTGTTTGTGAGCTGCCGCTCGCCATTGCCGCCTGCCCGCTTGGCGCCATTAAACCGGCAAAGGCTACCAACAGCCAGGGAGAAGAAGTGAAATCGGTCAAGGTCAATGCCGAACGCTGTATGTTCTGTGGTAACTGCTATACCATGTGTCCGGCCATGCCGCTGGCTGATCCGGAAGGTGACGGTATGGCCATTCTGGTCGGCGGTAAGGTTTCCAATGCCAAGTCCGCACCCAAGTTTTCCAAACTGGTCGTTCCTTTCCTGCCCAACAATCCGCCCCGCTGGCCGGAGGTAACGGAAGTTGTCCGCCGCATTGTCGAGGTGTATGCCAAGGATGCGAGGAAATATGAACGTATCGGCGAGTGGGCGGAACGTATCGGCTGGGAGAAATTTTTCGAAAAATGCGATATTCCATTTACCGAAAAATCCATTGACGATTATCGTCTTGCTTATGACACCTGGAATACCACCGCTGCTTTCAAATATACCTCCCATACGGATCCATACACCAAGTAAGTTGTAACAACGCTCCGGCCCCGAATCAGCGGGGCCGGTTATTTATTATCTCTGCCAATGAGGTACGGCCATGGCAATGAGTGTAGAAGAAGTAGAAGCTGCAATAATTGAAAAGGCGAAAAAAGCGCCAAAACCCCAGTTGTATATCAAGGATTTTTATAAATGTGCCCCGGATATGAAGCCGCGGCAGATCAAGAAAATCGCTAACAAGCTGGTTGAAAAGGGTGAGTTGATGTTCTGGTCATCCGGCTCCACAACCATGTATGCGCGTCCTGACCGCATCAAGGACGAAGAGGGCGCCGAAGGAATTAACTGATCTGTTGCAGATCATTATAACTGTGCAAGCAGAGGCCGTCAGGCTTCTGCTTTTTTTATGGCCCGGCCCTTTTTTTTGCGGGCATCTGGGGGCATAGGCTGTTTCCAGGCATGAAAATTTTCTCGTTGGAACAGGTGGATTCCACCAACACCCTGGCTCTGGAGTTGGCTGCCAACGGTTCCGGGCATGGAACCGTTATCTGGGCAAAGAATCAGACCGGGGGCAGGGGACAGCAGGGCAGGATTTTTGCCTCCCCTTTGGGCGGCCTCTATTTTTCCCTTCTTCTCCAGCCTGACCTTGCAGCCACAGAACTGCCCCTGGTAACATTGGCCGCCGGTGTCGGCTGTTGTCTTTTTATTGAGCGATACTGCGATCTGGAAGTTAATTTGAAATGGCCCAATGATCTCTATTGCCGTCAATATAAACTGGGTGGAATCCTTACGGAAACAACGCCAGTCTCACCAAATCGAACCGTGATGGCTGTCGTGGGAGTGGGGGTGAATATCAACACCTCGCCAGAGGACTTTCCCGGAGAAATCCGGGCGCTGGCAACGTCTGTGTACGCCGAGACCGGCAAAAGACACTCTCTTAAAAATTGTCTTTCTTCCATGGTTGAGGAGATCATGCAACAGGTACGGGTACTGGAACAGGATCGCGACAAACTGCTGGCGCGCTGGAACGAGCATGATTATTGTAAGGGCAAGACCATCAGGTGGAATACGGGCCGGCGTTGTATTACCGGTATCGGTCGGGGACTGATGGATGACGGCCGGTACAGCCTGGAAGATCAATCGGGGAAGATGCACGCAATACTCGCTGGACACCTGCAACCTGTCCCCTGACCGAAAAAACAATACAGATGACACAAACATTTCAGGCCCTGGTGGTCAGTGTGGCGGAAAATGGTGACATCCGCCGGGTGGTGCAGACACGGACATTGGCTGATCTGCCTGCAGGCGAGGTTATCATTGCCGTAGACTATTCATCACTTAACTACAAGGATGCCCTGTCAGCCAATGGAAATCACGGCGTCACCAGACGATACCCGCATACGCCGGGCATTGATGCGGTAGGCCGGGTCGTTTCATCAGGTGTTGATGTTTTTCAGGCCGGAGACCAGGTTCTGTGCATGGGATATGATCTCGGCATGAATACAGCCGGTGGTTTTGGTGGATATATCTCTGTTCCCGCCGACTGGGTCATGATGTTGCCGTCTTCGATATCACCCGTTGAGGCGATGCAGATCGGGACCGCAGGTTTTACCGCTGCCCAGTGCGTTGACCGGCTCCTTGGCCTTGGGTTGAACCGGGATTCTGGCCCTGTTCTTGTCACCGGCGCCACGGGCGGAGTCGGCAGTCTTGCCGTCCGCTTGCTCTCCTTTCTCGGGTTTGAGGTCGTTGCCGTCACCGGAAAGGCTGAACAGCGCGTTTTTCTTGAAGATATCGGTGCAACCCAGGTGCTGGAGAGAAAAAAGTTTTTACGGGGCAGGAACAAGATGCTGCTTCGGGAACGGTGGGCCGCTGTGGTTGATACTGTTGGCGGCGATATCCTGGCAACGGCCATCAAGGCAACCCGGTACAACGGTGTAGTCACCTGCTGCGGCAATGCGGCATCTGCCGAGTTGTCTGTCAATGTCTATCCCTTTATTTTGCGGGGGGTGACCCTTGCCGGGATTGATTCCGCCGTCTGTCCGATGGCGCAACGAAAGCGAATATGGGAAAAACTTGCCTCGGTCTGGCGGTTTCCTGGCCTGGACAAGGTGTCGAGAACGGTCACCCTGGAACGGCTTGAAGAGGAGATCATCCGTATGTTAGCGGGAAAGGCACATGGTCGGGTCGTGGTTGATCTGCGGGGAGAGAAATGAGTATCGAGTTGGCCCGTGAGGTGTTACAGGTGGAAGCCGATGGCATTTTGTCGGTGCGACAGCAGCTTGACGGAGAGTTTTTGCGGGCGGTGGATCTGATCATGGCCTGTCCGAGTCGGGTAATCGTTACCGGTATTGGCAAGTCGGGTCTGGTGGGGCAAAAGATTACGGCAACTCTCAATTCAACCGGGACCCCGTCGTTTTTTCTTCATCCGGTGGAGGCCATGCATGGGGACCTGGGCATGGTCACGGCAACCGATGTGGTCCTGGCCATTTCCTATTCTGGTGAAACAACCGAACTCAACACATTACTTGCCAGTATCAGCGAGCGCAAGGTGCCCATTGTGGCGATGACCGGAGGCGCGAATTCGACCTTGGCTGCCTGTGCCGATGTGACATTAAACGTGGCCGTTCCCAGGGAAGCCTGTCCTCTCGGTCTGGCGCCGACGACCTCGACAACCGCCACCCTGGCTCTTGGCGATGCCCTGGCCGTTGTTCTCCTTAAACGTAAACAGTTCAAGGCCGAGGATTTTCGCCGCAACCATCCGGGGGGCAGCCTGGGTGAGCGATTAAAGGTATCGGTCAGTGAGGTGATGTTGACAGGCAGGGACATTCCTGTTGTCTTTGAGGAGAGTTCCCTGGAGCAGGCGATAGCCATGCTGCATGAAAAAAATCTGGGCGCTGTCATGGTGACCGATCAAAGCGGACACCTCAAGGGTATCCTCACCGACGGCGATGTTCGCCGGATTGTTATCAATGGATATTTGCCGGATGATCGGTTGACCGGGGTCATGACCAGGAATCCGGTTACAATTTCCGGCAATCTGCTGGCTGCTGATGCCCTAAGTCTCATGCAGCGATATGAAATCACCATCCTGGCCGTGGTTGACCATGAACAAAGGCTGCTGGGAATTCTGCACCTCCATGATCTGCTTGGCAAGGGGGAGTTTCGTTTTCTCATTTAATTTTTTGATTTATGTAAGGCGGTCACTATCAGGTTCAACACATCTGCAATCCATCCACAGGGGAGTGTGATATGTGCCAGTTACGGGCGGTTATAGAAAAAAATGGTAAACAGGAGACGGTGATGGATTCTGTTACCGCGCTTGAAGTTGTTGATGATGGCGTTGTTCTGTCAACGTTTTTTGAAGATCCAAAAAAAATTGACAACGTACGCGTGCAGCGAATAGATTTTCTCGGCGGAGAGGTGGTCTTGAAAGGGGCGGCCGGAAATCAGGGAGAGCAGTGAACATGGATATTATCGAAAAGCTCAGGGTGATGCTGCCCCACTGGATTGAACACAATCGTGGCCATGCCGGCGAATTTGCCCAGTGGGCGGACCAGCTTGATGAAACCGAGGGCGAACTTGCCGACAAACTGCATCGGGCGGTCCACAGTCTGGAAGAAGCACAACATGCCCTGGAGGAGGCCCTGGCGCTGACGGGTGGTCCCTTGACAGATGAGCATGGTGGTGATCACCATGCTCATCACCACCATCACTGACCGGTATAGAGGGACCATCGTCCTGTGGAAGGATCATACATATAGTTCAACTCCAGCAGAGACGAACTCCCGTGGGAATGTTCGGTACAGATCATGGTAAAGACCTGCTTGCGCCCCACTTTTTTCTTGAAAGTGACCCTGGGGTGGTCGAGTTTGGATCCGGCAAAAGCGGGATAATGTCTTTTGAAGATCCTTCTGAAATTTCTTGTCAGGTAATCTATCTTATGTCTGATTTCCAGCTCTTTTCGTGTTTCGGTAATCTGTTTGTTAATATCATTTTTCAGTTGCCGAAGATCATCGTTGCCATTGAACGGACTGGATTTTATCCTCTGTAAAATAGTATTGTACTGTTCAAGAACCGCATTCAAATCACCCCTGTTCTTGGCCGCAATTGCCCGCTCCTGTCCCTGGGCAATCTGGAGCATGAGCAGGGTTTTTTGAATTTTTTTATAGGCACCCAAAGCACCTGGCTCAAAATCTTCTTTGTGGGTATCCAGCAGGGTGAGCGTTTTTTGATAATTGGTGATGCTGGTGGCAAGATCGTGCCGTTCATAGGCTTCTCTGGCCAGGGTCAGTAACTGGTACAGCCGTGAGTTGATCAGCAGTTGTTGTAATTCCTCCCTGTCCTTGTCGGTTACCGCTGTCGGGTTTTGATCCATGATGGTTTTGGCATGTTCCAGCATGGCGATTGTCTGTTTCCACTGCGCCCCGGTAAAGGCCTGTTTTGACTGGTTCAGCTCATGCTTGAACGTTGCCGCTGCCAGCCGTTTTGCTATCTCCTTGGCATCCTGGGTGTCGGAAAGAGCCTGGGACATCTGTAAGGCCCGCTTGTAGGTCTGGACAGCATTTTCCCATTCCTTTTCCCGTTCCGCCTTTTTTGCCGTGGCCAGGGCCTCCTCAAGGCGCAGGTTGTTGATCGTCTGGGCAAGTTCCAGGGCCTTGACAGTGAGATCATTTTTTCTGGCATACACCAGTCCCTGCCTGTAAGCGGCAAGCGCGGTCCTGATCTTGCCCTGTTTGAGCAGGGCCTCGGCCTTGTCGGTCATTCTGGCAAGATGTTTTAGTTTTTCGGCTTTGGCAAAGGATACGTATTCATTGCCGTAGCGAACATTACCCAGTAATCCCTGTTGAAAATCATCGGAGTTGAGCAGGGTCGTGACCTTTTTGGTCAAGGCCTTGCCTGCGGATTTCAGCAAGAGAAGATTGTCCATATCACGAACAATGGATTCCGCTTCGGCCTGGGCGTCATCAAACTGCCGGTTATTGATCAGGGCCTGGACATTTTGCCAGTCATTTTCTCCCTTGGTGAGTATTTTTTTATCCTGCATATAGAGCAATCCGCCGGCCACCAGGACAATGCCGACAATAATTGCCACGATAAGGGCCTTGATGGACAGGGACGACTTGGCGGAAATACGTGCTTTTTTTCGCTTTGTTGTAATAGGTGGTGGGGTGGCCTGTCCGGAATCCCTTTGCTCTTTGGTTGGGCCGGCGGGGGGGTCAACGGAAAAACTATCGGCAAGGGACTGGGATTGGAGAATCCGGTTTCGAAGTTGATCAATCCCAGGATAATCGGCGACCAGGGTGTTGAGTTCTTCCAGCTTTGCTGCCGCCTCGTCAAGTTTTCCCTGGTCTTCCAGCTCTTCAGCCTGCTTGAACAGCTGGTCGCTTTTTTTCAGCGCGGTTGCAATATGCTCTTCGATCTGGTCCCGGTCAGGGATTTTGACTGTCTGGGGAATGTCGGCAAGAATCTTGGCCGCAGCAAAGATATTCTTTTGGCTGATCTGCAAATGAAACAGGTCAACCTTGCTCTCATGTTCCGCTGTCTCGGCTCCAAAGAGATCTTCTTCGTCAAGACCGAGAGAACTGAATGTATCCTCATCAAGGGTGTCAAACCGTTCATTGGTGTCATCGATGTCCGCAATCTGCAGGACATCGAGGGGAAGTTCGTTCCGGTGCTGTTCGTACCAGTCGGCGGCTTCCTGGTTAAAGGGATCTTCTGTGCTGAAGTTGTTGCCGCATATCATCTCGCCGATGGAGAGGACGAGATCGGAAAGATTGGGGTTCTTTTGCCAGAGATCGGCGATACGGATGGCCGCAGGATCAATATCCGGGTGAAAAATATGGGTCAACGGCTTGACAGTGGGAGCAAAATGCGGGTAGCCGAAGGGGAGTGAAATGCGTACCCTGTGCAGGTTGGCGGTAGTAATAGTACCGTCGGGATTACGAACAAATCCTTTCAGATGATATTCTATTTCATAGCTGTCGGGCGGGTTACCTTCGACCTGGGACAGGACAATGCTGGGGTACAGTTCCAGAGTGGTTTGCAGTTGTTCATAATCGCTGGTGTGCTGATCAGGATTTGTGGCCATGTTGTACCCTGTGATAATGGAGCCGGATCATGGTTTTCATGTTAGGACCAAATAGTGTCGACAAGTGCCCGACGGTGGATTGGGATATCATGGTCGCCAAGATGAGATAGCATGCACCTGGCAAAACCATTGGCGCGGAACGTGGTTGCTGGAGTTATCCGCCCCTGCCTTGGCAAATCCGGTAACGCCGATAAACTATCTAAAAAAATTATATCCTATTCATGCGATATGTCAAAAAAAATCTGCAAAAGAAAAAATATCCCCCTGTGGCGCGATTCACAACCGGTAGAATCCGATTGAGTCTCAAACTTTTCCCGTGTACACTATATCGTGTATACTATACATACGGTTACTCGGGTAATATTCTCATCCTTTTTGATTCCTGATCGACTTTCAGGAATTCCGAATACAGGTAATGACACAGTTTTCAGCATATTTTACCATCACTGAACAGCGCGGCTGTCCATTTTATAACATTAACGACCACATGGTTCTGACGGACAAGGCCGTTGCACTACCGGTGGGCCGTCCCTCTTGTCTGATCCTGGTTCGGGCGGTCACCGAGTTACTTTTTCAACTCCTTCCCGCGGCAACCATGAACTTTGTTGAGTATCAGGACACGGTTTTCACCTGTGGGGGCTGCACCGGCCTGATAAAATTTAAACTCGGCAACCGGGATGAGGAGGGAAATGATGATGGTGAGCCGGTCGTTACCGGTCGGCTCGATGCCATTTTACCTGCCGAGTTGCTGCAGGTTTTTCATATGCATCAGAAGACGGGCAAACTGCTGCTTGATATGGAAAGTGGAACGGCGCGGGTGACTTTTCGCGAGGGAGCTGTCATCGCCGCGCGCTTTGAGGAGCTGGATAACCAGGAGGCTATTTACGCCATGCTTTCCGAGCGGAAGGGCTATTTTCGTTTTGTTCCCGGTTTGCCTGAGTCGATGATGAAATCACGTGAAATCGGTGATTTCATGATGATCTTGATGGAGGGGTTGAGAAGACTTGACGAGGAAGAGTGAGTGCCGACCGGCGGCGGCCTGTCGGCATGGGTGGGTTGCAATTAAAATTCGTAGGCAAGCTGGCCGGTGAAGGTGTCCGCGGACTCATCAGTTCCGCCGTCCGCGGTGTCATAATCTTTGTCGTGGGCCCATTCAACAGCAAAGGTTGTGCCCGGAAAAATACCTATGGCAAAAGAACCGAGAAAACGTCTTTCCGGGAGATACCCAGCCATATCATCGGTTCCCTGCCAGGCAATGGCCACGGTGGATTCCAAGCCCCGGATGCGGAAGGCATATCCGGTTTCAATATTAAATGCCATGGGTTGGAAATTTGTTTCGTCACCGATGTCATCCAGGGCTGTGATATACTCACCGATAAGAGATACCGGCCCGACATGGGCAATGGCATAGGCGCCGATGCCATCGACATAATCGGCTGTGAGCAGGTTTTTTTCTTTTAGAATATCACCCAGGCCATCGCTGTCACCGATGCTGTTCATATAGCTCATCCCGATATCAAGGGACAAGGAATCACGTTTAAGGGTATAGCCGATGTTGGCGCCAAACTGTTCTATCCGACTGTCACCTCCGCCTTCATTGGTGTCGCCGTTAAAGGCAAAGACGGAACCATAGGCGCCATTTGCCTTAAAACCGATCTGCAGCGCCGTTTCCTGTGTTTCTGCTATTTCAAGGGTAAGAGGATCGGAAATCATGTTGGTTGTGAAGTTGCCAAAGGGCACATATTGCCTGCCTGCATCAAGATACAGGGGAAATTTGTCCGTATTGCCGACAATGATATGGGCATCGTCGACAAGAACCTTGTCATCACCGCCTTCCTCATAGAGAAGGGTAAGATGGGCCCTTGCCCAGTCAGAAATCTTGCCGACAAAGCCAAGCTCAACTGTTGCCAGCTCAAATTTGCTCTCATTGACACCCGTAAAATCCTGACCAGCAGACCCTTCAACTTCGATCAATCCGCTGAAATCAACATATCTGTTGATCATGTGACCAAAATCTTCCTTCCGCGTCCGCTCTTCTTCTTTGTGGCGCAGGATTTTGGTTACCTGTTGTTCAAGGTCCTTATCCTTTACTGATGGAGGGTTATGTCCCGGTTGTTGTTTTTCAAGCTGACTGACCCTTCTGGCCAACTGTTGATTTTGCTCCAGGAGTTTCTGTACCAGAAGTTTAAGTGATTTGACATCATCAGGAACCTGGCCGGCAAAGGCCGGTGAGGCCATGCCAAGGGCAAACAGTCCTGCCGTCAGCAACCAATGCCTGGCTTTGGATTGCATCTTTTCTCTCCTTTTTATTTCCTGTTGCGGATGGTAAACTCTCCCCCAAATTCCGTTTGGGGAATATTTTTTAGTTTAGGCTAAATATTTTGTCAATAAAAAACAATACTGGCCTTTGTATTGGTGCTGTCGTGTTAAAGGAGTCAAGAGGAGTATCCAATACATCCATCGTCATAGCCCTGGGATAAGAGAGCAGATCCAGATCAGACCTTGCGTTTAAGGTGTTTTTTTTCAGGTCTTTGACCAGGATTTCTTTCACATTTGGTGTGAACTCTATATAATTAAATATCAATTTTCTTCAAAGAAGGTGAAGCCGGTGCCCATTAAGCTCTTTACCCGTATACGCCGTCATGCGGCCATATCAACGGGAAATTTTGAATCATTATTTAATAAAATCAAGATTTCGTCCCTGCCGATAGCCATTTCCCGATTGCTGGAAGAAATCAATAAACCGGAGCCGGAGCTGGAGCAGATAGGCCGGTTGATCGGAGCCTTGCCAGAAATTTCAGCCCAGGTATTAAAAACGGTCAACTCCTCCCTTTTTCAACTTCGCTCGCCGGTGTTGTCAATCCAGCACGCGGTCAGTCTGCTTGGGCTTGATCATATTCGTTCCATCACCCTGTCCTTTGCCGCGGTCAAGGCCGTGCCAAGGCCAAAGGATGCACTCTTTGATCACCAAGCCTTCTGGGGTGATTCACTGTTGCGGGCCCTGGTGGCCAGAAATTTTGCCCGCGCCCATTGTCCAGAACATTGTGATGATGCCTTCACAGCCATGTTGATTGCAGATGTTGCCCTGCCCATGCTGCTCAACAACTGGTCCGAGTATTATCAGCCGGTGGTTCGGGAATGGCATTCTTGCGGGGAGCGGCTTTCCGAGATTGAACATCGACATTTCGGCTGGAACCATGCCCAGGCCGGCGCCTGGATTCTCCACCGCTGGAAGTTTCCCGAACAGTTGATTTGCTTTGTCGGCATCCATAACAGCAGGCCGGAACTGGCGGCGGAACTTGAACTGGAACAGACCATAGCCTTGCCGTTGATGATTGCCTCAATGCTGCCGAGCAGTCTGCCCCGTATGGATGAAAGGGCCTCGGCCTTTGTCGAGGCCGCCATGACCTGGTTTTCGTTTGCTCCTGATGAACTGGCCGGACTGATGGAGGATGTCGAAGAGGGGTTTTTTGAAATTCATGAGTTGATGGGACTGTGCCAGGTGGGAAAGCAGCCGGTGCTGGAGGCTGTTAACGGGATATTAACCGACAGGGTTTCGTGAAAAATTTTCGAACAAAAACTCCATATAAGGATGCAACGATAAGCGGTCCCCAAGGGACCCGGCTTTTTCGGCTGATCAGATTTTTTTCCAGACTGCAGCTCCGGTATCTTCTGCCGCGCCTGCGTCATCCGGAGCGGATCGTCAGGCTGTTTGTCTTTGTCGAGGGGACCATGGCCCTTGCTGTCTTGTCGGCTGCGGCCTATTATACCCGCTTTCCGCTGCTCTTCCCGCCCCTGGGACCATCGGCCTTTATTCTCTTCAGGATGCCCATGTCGGCTGCGGCCGCGCCAAGGACCATCCTGCTTGCCCATCTTTGGGGACTGGCGGCCGGGTTTGTCGCCCTTTATCTGGGGATGTTGTTTTTCCCCCACCAGGCAGGTGGTGGTCCCGGCATGGTCAGCGCATCCAGTATTGCCGTTTTGTCCCTGGCCATGGGACTATCCAGTCTGGCAATGATCTGGCTTGAATGCAATCATCCCCCGGCAACGGCAACCGCGCTCATCGTTGCCATGGGCTATATCACCTCCCTCTTGCAGGTCATCGGTTTTATTGTTGCCGTTGTCATGTTGATCACGCTGGCATTCCTCTTCAACCGCACCCTGGGCGGCCTGCCCTATTCATACTGGCGCCATGATCCCGATGTTTCTTCCCATTACGGGACCCTGGCGGGAATAACCAACCATCGGCAGGGATACTGGCAGCAGTTGAGCAGGAAGATGTTTCATGCCTGAGCACCCACGTTCAGGGAGCTTGACAGAAAAAGGTTCTGCGGAGACTGTTTTCAGGAATTGGTCCGGCTGGTTCGGCGCGGGCAGCCGGGATCTTCACAGCCCGGCCTGCAGGAGAAGCCGGAGTCGTTATTCCAGGTTAGGCAGCCCCTGGGGCATGTCGTCACAAAACGGTTATACTGTATCAACCGTTCAATGATCTCATTGGGAACGGCATGTTCCATTTTGCAAGCGGTCGTATCCGCCGTCTGTCCCTCAATACCGAGAACATGCATGAAGAAATGGCGCAGTGCCTGGTGGCGGCGGACGATTTCCTCGGCCCTTGCCTGCCCCCTGTCGGTGAGGGTGATGAGATCATAAGGCGCATAGTTGATCAGTTTCATCGTCCCGAGAGCGCGCAGGGCCCCGGTGACCGATGACGGACGAACGCTGAGCCGGATGGCGATATCCTTGGCCCTGGCAGCTCCTTTTTTGCGGGAAATATGGTAGATCGCTTCCAGGTAATCTTCCTGACTTTCCGTAAGCTTGTCTGTTTCGGCCATGAATGTGTTTTCCGGAGTTTATGGTCAACCAGGAGCACCCGGTTGGTGCATTGGCGGTAAATCCAGGATCTCCATAAAGGATTGGACGTGATATTTGGCATCCAGGTCCGGATTTTTAAAGGCAATCAGATCCACCCCGACCGCCTGGCAGTGTTCCCTGTCCACATCCGAATCACCAATATAGATGCTTTCCGCCGCCGAGACATTAAAATGATTCAGGATCATGTGCAATCCGTCCGGAGCTGGTTTGGGACGGGGCGCATTGACCGAGGTGACCACCATCTCGAACCAGGGACGGAGATGAAAAATATCGAGAATCATCTCCATGGTATCTGTACGGTTGGTGGAGATGGCGGTGTGATAATCGGGTGTGATCAGGCGCAGGAAGTCGATCAGATCGGGCTCGATGATCATGTAATCAAGGAAGGGCCGGTAGTCGAGGCTGCTTCGATACTGTTCGATTTGCTTGGAACTGATTTCAGGATGGTTGCGGAAGATATGGGCAACCGAGGCCTGGACATTATGACTGTGAACATAGTTGAGTTCATCTTCATCCATGGGCGGACAGCCAAAGGCGGTACGCATGTGGTTGTAATAGGCGCGGTTTGCCTCCCTTGAGCTGAACATTACGCCGTCACAGTCAAAAATAACCAGTTTTTTCATGGCAGGTTTCCAGGTATGGATGGGGCGGGTGAGTTGCCGGTTGTCTCAATCAAGCCCATAGATTTCACTGTTGAGCCTGTCAAAGAAGATCTCCATGAACCGATGCCGCTCGCTGGCGATTTTGGCCCCCTCCGCTGTCAGCAGCCTTCCCCTGACCCGTTTCATCTTGACCTGGAATTCCCGATAGGCGGTATCCTGCCTGGAGTATGATTCTGTTTGCCCGGGGTCGAGTTCCGGATTATGGAGACAGGCGCCGATCTGGCCGGCAAAAAGAAAGGCCCGGCCGATACCGATGGCGCCGATGGAATCGAGTTTGTCGGCATCAAAGAGGATTTTTGCCTCCAGGCTTTGCGGTTTGCAGGCGCCCCGGTATCTGTGCGCCCTGATGCAATGGCAGATTTTGTTTATTGTTTCCTGCCGGTAGCCGAGTCGTTCCAGGATAGGGCCGGCGAGTTTCGCCCCATATTCGGCATGACATATTGTCCCTTTTTCTGCCCGTTCTTTTGCCCTGCCTATGTCGTGGAGCAGGCCGGAGGCGGCAAGCACCTCAAGATCAGCATTCAGTGTTTTGCCAAGGCGCAGGGCCATCCGGCAGACCCGCTCGCTGTGATCCGGTCCGTGCGCTCCTCCTTCCCGGCGGCAGTACTCATGACAGATTTTTTTCAGCTCAGCAGGAACATCCATGGGTAAGCGTCAGTGGCGGTCTGGTTCAGGAGACCGGGAAACCTTGTTTACAGCCGATGGCAGGCCCGGATCGGCCTATGCGCCAAAAAACTCCTGCAACAGCCAGCGGATACCGAGCAAAAGCAGTTGTTCATCATCACCGGCCAGGGCCTGCAGTTCAAGGGCGTTTAAGGGCCGGTTCATCTTGATGCGGCCGTCCGCCATCTCCTGGCGAAACATGTCAAGATTATAAAGGGCCAGAATAAACTGGTCAAGCTGTGATCTGTCCGGACGAAATCCCTGCCGGATTTGCCGGTGCTGCAGCAGGGGAAGAAGCGCATCATTGGCCTGGTTGTACGGCTCAAGTTCCTGGTCGGCAAAATATTGCAGAGGGGTCTGGGTGGGTGTTTCTTCAAAACCCCGGCAATGCGGCTCCCTGACCAGGACAAAGAGTTCCTCTGTCTCACCGTTTTTCCGGCGCCGCATTCCGCGGCCGACTGGATAGCTGCGGCAGGCGGACGGCCGGTCCTGGTAGACCGAACATCCTTTTTTTTCAACAAAAACGCATGATTCTCTGCCATCATCAACCATGGTCAGGTAGCAGGTGGGAAAAATTTGCCCCTCTTCCCAGGCAATAATGACGTATTTCTCGAGAAACACACCGGAGTGCAGCTTGAGATGGTTCTTTAACCGGAGGACATCATAGGGTGTCAGGGCCAGGTCAAGCTGGCGGCAGCACTCGGTGAAACAGGGCACACCCGGATGACAGGAAAAGGAAAACGATTCATCGGCTGCTACGGGATGAAAGGATTCCGGCAGTTGTTCACTCATGAGATCAACTCTTTTTCTGCCTGATCGTCAGCAGGGGGCTGGCGATAAAGACCGATGAGTAGGTACCGATGATGATACCGATCAACAGGGCAAAGGAAAAGGTATGGATGGCCGAACCACCGAAGAAAAACAGGGCGACCAGGACAAGGGCCGTTGTCAGGGAGGTAACAATGGAACGGCCGAGAACCTGATTGATACTGGTATTGATGATGACAAAAAAGTTTTCATCCGGGTTCTTCTGTCTGTTCTCCCGGATGCGGTCAAAGATGACCACCGAGTCGTTGAGGGAATACCCGGCCAGGGTCAGCAGGGCGGTTACCAACAACAGGGTGATCTCCATGTTCAAAAGCCAGCAGATACCAAGGACCGCCAGGACATCATGGAAGGTTGCCGCTGCCGCGGCCAGACCGAAACTAATATCAAAACGGATGGCCAGGTAAATGAGAACCCCGATCAAAGAAATGGCAATGGCCTGAATGGCCTTGTTCCTGAGGGCGGCAGAAACCGAGGAACCGATTTCAGACTGGCTTTCCAGGCTAAAACCCTTGTCGGCCTCGTTTTTGGTCAGTACACCTGTAATGGCATCGGAGAGGTTACCGACCGTTTCTTCCGTTTTTTTAATTTTAACGATCAACCGGTTTTCGCCCGTGACCTGCTGCAGGTCAATGTTGGGAAATCCGTTGTGTTTAAAGTCGGCCCGGACTTTATCAAGTTGAAAGGGCTTTTCCGCCTTGTACTGGAGAAGGGCGCCGCCGGAGAAATCAACCCCGAGGTTGGCATCGCCGCGCAGGATTTCCGCAAAGGAGAACAACCCCATGAGAACGAGGATTGCTGAAACGGTAAAGGCGATGTTGCGCACCTTCATGAAATCGAAATTCGGTTTTTTCACAAAGCGCATGAATTTGATTTCTTTCAGCATTCGGGTGCTGTACAGGATGTCGTAGACCAGGCGGCTGCAGAAGAGCACGGCAAAGAGGTTGAAAATGATACCAAGCGACAGGGTGATGGCAAAACCCTTGATCGGGCCGGTCCCAAAGAGAAACAGGGCCATGGCCGTGATCAGGGTGGTGACCTGGGAGTCGACAATGGACCAGAACGCCTTGTTGTAGCCGGCGTCAATACCGGATTTGACCGATTTCCCCAGTTCAAACTCCTCCCGCATTCGTTCAAAGACAAGCACGTTGGCGTCAACGGCCATGCCGATGGAGAGAATAATACCGGCGATACCGGGCAGGGTAAGGGTGGCGTTCAGCATGGCCAGACCGGCAAAGAGAAAGAAGATATTCAGGACCAGGGACAGATCGGCAATGATTCCGGAGAGACGGTAATAGATGACCATGAAGACAAGGACCATCAGGGCGCCGAACAGACCTGATGTAAGCCCTTTTTTGATGGAATCCTGGCCGAGACTGGCACCAACCGTCAGGTTCTGGATGATTTCAACCGGCGCGGGCAGGGCGCCCACCCGGAGGACAATGGCCAGGTCCGTGGCCTCTTCATGGGTAAAGCTGCCTGAAATCTGGGCCTTGCCGCCAAGGATTTTCTCCCGGATCACCGGGGCGGAGCGGACAACATCATCAAGGACGATGGCCAGCCGTTTACCGACGTTTTTTGCCGTGATCTCTCCGAAAATCTTTCCGCCCCGGCCCGTCAGGTCAAGACTGACATAGGGTTCATTAAAACTGCCGCCGATACGGACCTGGGCGTTTTTCACCATTTCCCCGGTCATCAACACCTGGCTTTTCAGTAAAATAGGAACCCGGCGCTCCTTTTTTGTTTTGTTGTCAACGATTTTTTGAAAATAGACCTCGGTTCCCTTGGGCAGACGGTTCTGCAGGGCAAGATTGAGCTTTTTCCGGCTTTCACCCGGTTTCCATTGGCCAGCCTTGATGGCCTGGTCAATCAGCTTCTGCAGGTCGATGCCGGTATCATCGGCAACCAGTTTGAATTCAAGCTGGGCCGTCTGGCCGATCAGCCCCATGGCCCGTTTGGGATCCTTGACGCCCGGAAGCTGGACTACGATTTCATTTTCGCCCTGACGGATAATGACCGGCTCGGCAACACCAAACTGGTCAATACGGTTCCTGATAATTTCAAGGGACTGATTGACGGCATTCTTCTTGATGAAGTCGATTTCGTCCTTGGTCAGTTTTAGCGTGATCTTGGGAAAGGAACCTGCCTGGGCGTCAACGGTGATGTCAAGGTTGGGGAAGTCATCCTTGATAATCTGGTTGACGGTATCAACCGCCCCGGTGTTGGGCAGGGTAAAGATAACCTGGTGCGGGTCCGGCGATTCCATGCGAACGGCATGGATATTTTTCTCGGCCAGCCCTTCCTTGAGATCGGATGCGGCCAGGTCCAGGGAGTTTTCAATGGCCTTGTCCAGATCCACCCTGAGAACAAGGTGCATACCTCCCTGCAGGTCAAGGCCGAGCTTCAGGCCGCCTGGCGCCAGATATTTCTTCCACCAGCCGGGAGCGCCGGGATAGAAAGAGGGCACCAGCACCATGAGCGCGAACAGAATAAGGGTAAAGAGCAGGCCAAGTTTTACTTTAAGAGAGGTATTCATGAACAACTATCCAATTTTGTAACAGGTCACATGATTTGTAACCATGTATTTTCATCTACCTTACCTTGCAATTGGTCAGGGGTGCTGTAGATTCGTGCAGGCGCGGACGGTCGCGACCGTGCGAAGATGCGGTGCCCTTGACCACTTACATCCATTTTGTAAGGTGATACAAGCATAAGCGTAAATTTTTTAAAATAGGGATTATACGATGCCGGAGCATATCCTGCAATGGAGAAAACCAGGGGCGGAGGATATTTTACCTGCCGGACCAATACTGGCATGACCGGTCAGAATAAATCAGCGGCAAATGGCAGCAGCCGTGCAGGCGGCCCCGAACCCATTATCGATATTGACCACAGCCAGTCCGGGCGCGCAACTGTTGAGCATGCCGAGCAGGGCGGCAAATCCGCCGGCGCCTGTTCCGTAGCCGATACTTGTGGGCACCCCTATCACCGGCGCCGGTGTCATCCCGGCCACCACAGTCGGCAGAGCCCCTTCCATTCCGGCAACCACGATAATTGCCCGGGCCTGCTGCAGGCGTTCCTGGTGTTGAAAAATACGGTGGATGCCGGCAACTCCGGCATCAACAATGGTTGTGGCCCTGTGTCCCAGGCAGCGCAGGGTTATGCGGGCCTCCTCGGCCACCGGCAGGTCGGATGTCCCTGCCGTGACCAGAACGATGGGGGATGATTTTCCGGGCACAAACTCAATTTTGTCTTCATTGCCAGTCAGCATCATTGCTGCTTCGTGGTAGCGAAGCCCGGAAATAGCGGCGCAGACGGCTTCGGCCTTGTCAGGGGCCACCCGCGTTGCCAGAACCACCTGCTCCTGTTGCAGTTGGGCGGAGAGGATTTCTATCAGTTGTCCGGCAGTTTTTTCCCGGCCAAAGACGGCCTCCGGGATACCGGTGCGCAGGCAGCGGTGATGATCCAGACAGGCGGAATTCAGGGTCTGTTCAGGAAGACTGCGCAGCCGTGAGACAACATCGGTTATGTCAACCCGGTTGTTTTGCAGGTCCTGCAGAAGGGAATAGAGCTGCTTCTCATTCATGATCACCATCCTACCACGGGTGAAATGGCAGGTAAACCATTTACGACCGTCCATGCTTCTGGTACAGTAAGAACTCAGGCTCCGGGATTGTAACTTCTTCCCGGCGCCTTTCTTTCATCCAATGCAAACCTGGAGGAAACATGTCCGAGGACCATTATCCAGAGTATATTGCCGCCCTGCTAAAGCCTGAGAAATATCCGCACCCCGTTGACAGGGTGGACCTGGTGCAGACGCATATCTCATTTGTCCTGCTGGCCGGGGATTTTGTCTACAAGTTTAAAAAACCGGTCAATTTCGGTTTTCTTGACTTTTCAACCCTGGAAAAACGGGGTCATTGCTGTGAACAGGAGCTGGTGCTCAATCGCCGGCTGAGCCCGGAAATTTATCTTGGCCTGGTGACGGTTACCGATGATGATGGCGTGATCACCCTTGATGGGCAGGGGCCTGTTATCGAATATGGGGTAAAAATGCGGCGCATGCCCGAAGAGCGTATGATGGTTCGGGTCATCGACCGGGGGGAGCTGCAGTCTGACCATATTCAGGCCCTGGTGGATGTTCTTGTTCCCTTTTATGATAAGGCGGAAACAAGCCCTGCCATCGATAAATTCGGCACTGCCGAGGCAGTGGCTGTCAATGTGCTGGAAAATTTTGACCAGACCAGGGATTTCATCGGCGGCGGCGCTCTGAGCAGGGAGCAGTTTGATCTGATATCCGCCTATGCCCGTTCTGTGCTGGCGCAAACGGATATCTTCCAGGCCAGGATCGAGGCGGGCAGGATACGTGACTGTCATGGCGATCTCTATTCGGCCAATATTTGCCTGGCCGACAAGGTATATATTTACGACTGCATCGAATTTAACGAGCGGTTTCGGTATTGCGATGTGGCAAGCGATGTCGCTTTTCTGGCCATGGATCTGGACTTTCATGGTCTGCAAGAACTGTCGGCGTTCTTTATTGATCGGTTCTGTACCCGGTCAGGGGATGAGGGGTTGCGCCAAATGCTCAACTTTTATACCTGTTATCGCGCTTATGTGCGGGGAAAGATAGGGTTGTTTACTGCCGCCGATCCTGCAGTCGATGCCCAGGTCAAAGAGACGAGCCTTGCCGCTGCCGCCGATTATTTTGCCCTGGCCAGTGACTATGCGGAGCAGGGAGAAGGATGATGCCTGATCTCCTGGTTTTTTTCGGTCTGATTGCCTCGGGTAAATCGACCCTGGCCGAAAATTTTGCCGACAGCGAAAATATGGAGTATCTCAACACCGACCGGGTGCGCAAGGAACTGGCCGGCATCGAGGCCACCCAACACCAGTCGGAAGATCCGGACCAGGGTATTTACAGCCCGGCCTTCACCGAACGCACCTATGCGACCATGCTGGCGCGGGCGGCGGATGGTTTGGGCCGGGGAAAGGGGGTGGTCCTTGATGGCTCATACAGCCGGCGCCGTGACCGGGCGGCCGTGCTTGCCTGTGGACGGCGGGAAAAGGCACTGGTTCGTTTTATTCTCTGCTCCTGCTCAGATACCGAGGTCAAGCGGCGCCTTGCAATGCGTGCCCGTGACCCGCAGGCGGTGTCCGACGGCCGTTGGGAGATTTATCTCCGACAGAAGGAGAGTTTTGAGCCACCCGATGAGCTGGCCCCGGACCAGCTGCTCCTGCTGAATACCGAGGCGGAGCCGGATGTTCTTCTGCAGAGGATTCATCAATGGCTGGGCACTTAGATCATTATTTATTACTTGGAAAATCGAAAGAGAACAAAATATGTATACGCGAATTTATTTTTTACGTTACCCCAAGGAGACTTCAGACCAGCCCATTATCTATCAACTGGTGAAACAGTATGACGTGGAATTTAATATCCTCAAGGCGGATATTCGTCCGCAGCGTGATGGAATAATGATCCTTGAGCTGAAGGGCAATAAGGAGAATGTGCGGGAGGCGCTGGCCTATCTCAAGGGACTTGGTGTGCGTGCGGAACGGCTGGCGGCCAAGATCGGACGGGATGAACGCAAATGTTTCCAGTGCGGCGCTTGTACGGGTATCTGTCCGGTCGGGGCTCTCTATGTTGAACGGCCGACAATGGAAGTTCGTTTCGATCCTGAAAAATGTACCGGTTGCGGCCTGTGTGTAACCGGCTGTCCGGTCAGGGCCATGCATGTTTCCTTTGACCAGCTCCCGGATGAGGACGTTGTCACCACGGTCTGAATGGCTCGGGTTAATTATTTTTTCCCGGGATCTTATCCTTGTCCGATTCCCAGAACTTGAGGGCGGGCATGTGCAGATCAGGCAGCCAGCGCCGTAATCCCCATTTCGGCGGGTTCCCCGCTTCCAGCCGGGCAAGCAGGGCCTTGGCCTTGGGAGCAATGGCCGAGTCGGGATACATTTTCAGGAGATATTTGAGACGGTGCTCTGCCTGTTTATACTGTTCGGTCCGAACATAAAAAACAGCGACAAAGTATTCATGGTTCACCAGAAATTCTTTTGCCGCGGCTATGTGGGCTTTTGCTTCCCTGGTATAGGGTGAATCCGGGAAAGAACGCAACAGCTTGGAAAAGTCGTTGATTGCATCCTGGGCGCCGGAAATATCACGGTCTATCCGGTCCGTGCGTTTGAAATCACACATCCCGATCTGAAACATGACATAGGGCATATATCTGTTGGTGGGATGACGTTCTTCAAATTCCTGATACAGGGTTTTGGCTTCGATATATTCCCCGCGATAATAATGGCAGTCCGCTGCCCTCAGTTCGGCCTCTATGGCCTGGGGACTGAACGGATATTGATCAAGGATCTCGTTGAAGGCCTGCAGGGCATCGTAATAATTTCCTGTATTATATGCCTCCATGCCCTGGGCAAGGAGATTTGCCGCCTCCGCCTCCTGGTTGACCGCGGTTTCCTCGCCGTTGTCGACAAAGGGGAGAAAATCAAAGGTGTCCTTGACCGTGGAACATCCTGCCATTGTCAGGGCCAGGATAAGAAGGATCAGGATGCCGACGGCACGGCCCATGGGGGAGGTTCGCTGTGTTGTTGCCATAAAATAGTACCGGTATAAACAAAAAAATATCCAGAAGTTACCCGTCTGACTCCATTGTTGCGGCATCTTTGTCTTCGGACAGGCATAATGTGATTACGGAGCCGATCAGTGCGGACCGGCTTCGTGCTTCCTACCGGCAAGGAACTGCTCGGCCGAAAGTTCCGCATTCGCCCCTTCTCCAACCGCGTTAACGATCTGTCGAAAGTTCTTGCTGCGGATATCTCCGGCAACATAGACACCGGGGATAGAGGTCTCCATTTCCGTGTTACTGATAATGAACCCGGCATCGTCGACCTGCAGTTGCTCCAGGGGAAGGATCTCATTGTTCGGTGCCACTCCGATAAGGATAAAAATACCGGTCACGGCAAGGTCCATGGCCGATCCATCCTTAAAGGCAATCTGTACGTTGTTGACGCCGTTGGCATCTCCTTCAATTTTACGAACCTGGGCATTCCAGAGAAAATCGATCCGGGGATTGGCAAAGGCCTTTTCCTGGAGAATCCTGGTGGCCCTCAGTTCATCACGGCGGTGAATGACCGTGACCTTGTCGGCAAACTTTGTCAGGTGCAGGGCTTCCTGGATGGCGGTGTTACCGCCGCCTACCACCGCTATCTCCTGTCCCTTGTAAAAAGGTCCGTCACAGGTGGCACAATAGGAAACCCCCTGGCCGGTGAGTTCCTCTTCTCCCTCAACGCCCAATTTCCGTGGTCTGGCGCCGGTACAGAGAATGATGCTCAGGCAGGTTAGTTTTTCCCCATTGTCAAGAAAGACGGTTTTGACCGGGCCAGGCAGATCAAGTCTGGTTACCGCCGCGAATTTTTTTTCAAGACCGAAACGATCGACGTGGGCCGTCATTTTTTCAATCAGTTCAAATCCGCTTACCCCCTCGGTGAATCCCGGGTAATTGTCCACCCAGTCCGTGAGAAGGACCTGGCCTCCGGGAGCTCCCTTTTCAACCAGCAGGGTCTTGATCCGTCCCCGGGCGGCATAGAGACCGGCGCTAAGGCCGGCCGGCCCGCCCCCTATTATGATGAGCTGATAATCAGCCTGCATAAAGGGTGTTACAACGCCTTGTTGATCAGTTCGTGCAACTGCGCTTTGCCGACGGCACCGGTGATTTTGTCGACCACCTCGCCATCTTTAAACAGAATCAATGTCGGTATGGCACGGATACCGAACTTTCCAGGAGTAGCCGGATTGTCGTCAACATTCATTTTGGCAATCAGTACCTTACCGTCAAATTCCTCGGCCAGTTCTTCGATTACCGGACCGATTGCCTTGCAGGGGCCACACCAGGGAGCCCAGAAATCCACAAGACAGGGAAGGCTGTTGCCGACAACCTTGTTGTCAAATTCATCATCATTTACGTGTAATACCTTGTCGTTTGCCATTGTTTTCCTCTCCTTCCGCAGTTAAAAAATCGAGTCGGAAGACCTGTCCCACCGGTCGATCTTCAGGTTATCATGGATGGAATCATGCATGCAGACACATCCCTGGTGATCAGGGGGCCGGGAAAATAATGCCTGCATCCTCTCTGCGTCTTTTTGTGTATTATTTATGAATACAATTAAGCAATAAAGCTACCTTGAAAAATTGCCGCCTGACCTCTGCATTACAGAAAAATGCTCACATCTAGCGAATATGATGTACTTTTTAGTTCACCTGTTCCACTGAGTCTAGGTGTACCTGACCTCAAACGAAAATTCTGATTTTTCAAGGCGTCCATAACATTTTGGGAAACGCATCTTTTTTATGCCGTGAGGCAGAAGCACAAAAGAGGTTTGATTTTTGAAGCCTATTATTTTCCGAGGCATCTGCCAGGGAGCAGGGCCTTTGCCCAACAATAAATCACTTAGTTTTCAGTTGGTTATTTTGATGGTAGGATTTTCAGGCGTTATTCTACCTTGCCGATGCACCAGTGACAAGGAAAAATTATGTTGCAGGAAAGAAGGGAGGGCCATTGCTCTCCTGCCGGGAACCTTTTCTTTTTTGACAGATGGAGAC
>WFZC01000374.1 GCA_015489765.1 Desulfobulbaceae bacterium | reverse complement strand
GTAGCGTCTTGAGATGGAACTGTCTGCCTGCTGAAAGCTCTGGAAGAGATAACGCTGTTTGTCCTTGGGGATGCCGATGCCGGTATCGCTGACAGCGAAATGGAGGACAACTTTATCCTCTGTTGACGCGTTCTCGTCCATGGACACATGGATACCGACCTCTCCCTGGTCGGTGAACTTGATGCCGTTGCCCACCAGGTTGATCAGGATCTGTCCCAGTCTGACGGCATCACCGATAAAGGCCGCCGGCACGTTCTCGTCCCGGTCAATGAGCAGGGCCAGGTTTTTGTTCCTGGCCAGGCCGATCATGGTGGAGTAAACATTATCAAGCAGGGTCTCCAGGAGAAAGGGCTGCTCTTCGAGCAGCAACTGTCCGGCCTCGATCTTGGAAAAATCCAGGATGCCGTTAAGCAATCCCAGCAGCATGGTGGATGAGGTTTCTATCCTGCTGATATACTTTTTTTGCAGAGGATCCAGGTCGGTCTCATTAACCAGCCTGGTCATGCCGATAATGGCATTCATGGGCGTGCGGATCTCATGGCTCATATTGGCCAGAAAATTGGACTTGGAACGGCTCGCCTCTTCGGCTAGAAGCTGTGATTCCTGCAGCTTTTTTTCTCTGGTTGTCGCTGTTTCCTCCAGGATGAGTAATTGCTCGTGATTTTTTTGAAAGATTATCGCACTCTTGAGAAGAAAGAGGGTGTATATCATCAGGGCAAGCCCAATGGCCAGGTCCTGACCATGGGGAGAACTGAAAAGGGCAAAGGGGATGGGCAGAAGTGTCAGGCAGACAAAGAGCGTGACCGGCAGTTTTCGGTAGGAAAGGGTGGCAATGGAGCCGCCGGCGATCCCGACCAGAATAATCAGGATAAGCATGTGGGCCCCTACCTCATTGGTCATCGGGTATATCCAGCAGGCAAGGAGTCCCCAGGTCCCCCCGGTCAACGCGGCTCCGATAACAAACAGGATCTCTGCCGGTTTGATGGAACAGTCTGGTTGCTTTCTTATTTTTTTATAGAAAAAAACAGAACAGGCACGGAAAAAAAGAACCGTTAACATCAACATTACCCAACTTTGTAATGCCCTCTGGTTGGGAAAGTTGCGGAGAAAAAAGAGAAAAAGAATAGAGACGGTTGCCGTGGTCAGCAGGGAAAAGGGGAGCTGTCTGTACAGAAGGTCGACCTGCTTTTTACGAATACTTTCAGATGGTTCTTCGCTCATGGTTCCTCAAGAGAGACCTGGCCGGTTGGAAGCTTGCGATTAACCATTTTCGGCAAATCGGTCCCGGACAGTGATCCATACATCTTCCTGGCGCAGGAAGGCATTAATGACGATTTCATCGAGATGTTTGTTTCGTTCCTGCAGGATGATCTTTTTGATTGTGTCATGGGGAAAGGGATCTTTGTAGCAACGTTTGGTCGCCATGGCATCGTAGATATCGGCCAGGGCCATTATTCGAGCCGCAATCGGGATTTCTTCGCCCTTAAGACCGTTTGGATAACCGCTGCCGTCGTAGCGTTCGTGGTGGTACATGGCCACCTCATAGGCAACTTTCAGGTATGGAGAGCCGTTTTTGGCATAGATGTCTTTGAGAATCTGGCCGCCGATGGCTGCATGGGTCTTCATGATTTCAAACTCAGCGGTTGTCAATTTGCCGGCTTTGTGGAGAATGTTGTCGGGAATAGCCACCTTCCCTATATCATGGAGCGGACTGACCCTGGCTATTTCTTCGGCAAACTGGGCATGTATTTCAAGTTCGGGACAATTTTCACAGAGATCCATTGCCAGCAGGCGGCAGTAACGCTGTACCCGTTCAAGATGATAGCCAGTCTCGTCACTGCGATACTCCGCCAGTTTGGCCAAGGCCAGGATAAGCTCTTCCTGGGTTTCCTGGCGCAACACCCTGATGGCGCCCTGGATACGCAGCTTCAGCTCGTTTGGGTTGACCGGTTTTGATAAATAATCATCAGCCCCGGTGGAAAAGGCCCGAACAAGTGATGCCTCGTCATCTTTGGAGGTAAGGACAATGATATAGGTGTAATGAAGTTCCCGGGCCCGGATTTTTCGGATCAGGTCAAAACCATTGAGCTCCGGCATGTCAAGGTCTGTAATAACAATCCTGAAATCAGGGTGTTTTTCCATCAGATTTTGCGCCGAAAAACCACTGTCCGCTTCATGCACCTCATACCCCTCGCCTTCAAGACACATTCTGAGGAGTAAACGCTGGGCTGCATCGTCATCGACAACGATGATTTTCTGGAGTTTGTTGTTTTCGGGCATGATTTGTCAGTTAACCTTTTTTAAGAGTTTCGGAAGGATTGGATATTTCCGGAACCCGGTATTACGTTTGTATGAGTTGATACCCCGTTATGGCAGCAGAGAGTTTGTTCTGGAGATTCCTGTGAATCAGGTAAGGTGCTGCCAGGTGTTGAGCTGGTTCGGAAAATTCGTTAGAAAGTGCCTGTCCGGAAATGACCAGACACCTGAACAACGATGTGCTCCCTTTCCATGAACGTGGGTGGAATTTTTCTCCTGTTTCAGTGTACTCTTCTTTCAGTATACTGATGGAAAAGAAAAAGACAAAAAAAATATAAAAAAATCATTGTGTATCAGGCATAGATAGAGACATTTCCCGAAATATTTTCATTGACGCCCTCTGCAGGATGCCGGAGTGACCAAAACGTATTATTGGGAACTGATATGTAAGGATTTCAGCGTATGCATAATAAAGTTATTGCCCTCTGTGGCATTGATACAGGTGTTGGTAAGTCAGTTGCTACCGGTTTGCTGGCCGCCTTTCTTTCCGGGCAGGGAAAAAAGGTTATTAGCCAGAAACCCGTGCAGACCGGGTGTGCGGGTCGTTGCGAGGATATCCTGCTCCATCGCAGGTTGATGGATGGAGCCTGGAATGAGTATGATGAACGCGGCCTGACCTGTTCCTACTGCCTGCCCTTTGCCGGTTCCCCCCTTCTTGCGGCGCAAATGGCAGGGTGCCGGATTGAGGCCGCGGAAATCAGCCGGGCCTCGGAAATCCTTGCCGCCGAGCATGACTACCTGTTGCTTGAGGGGGCAGGGGGCCTGCTGGTGCCGCTGGGCGAGGAGCTGCTCCAGCTTGACTATTTTCAGGACCGCGGCTACCCGATACTGTTAATCACCACCCCCCGTCTTGGCTCCATCAATCACACCCTGTTGTCCCTTGAGGCGATCAGAACGCGGGGAGTACGGCTGCTTGGACTGGTTTATAACCTGTACGGAGACAATCCTGTCCAAATTGTTCATGATTCCAGGGGGGTGATGGAGAGGGCCCTGCGGGATTACGGCTTTTCCTGCCCGCTTATCCTGCTGCCCGATTATCACGAGTCACGCAGCGTCAATTGGCGGCCTGTTGTCGATGCTTTGGCATAATTATTTGATATGCCGGTAAATTATCGGTAATAATCTCTGTTTGTCATTGCCCTTGCCGGCACTTTGTTTTATTTTTTTAGCCGAAAATATGATTACGCATGTTTTTCGTAACTTCTCAATAACTGATGGTAAGTTGCTGCTAATTATATGGATTCCGGCCAACAACCTGCCGGAATGACCCAGTTGCAGGCAATTCAGAGCGTCATCCCCGCAGTCTGTTGGGCGGGGATCAAGACTTATATCACCACTTATTGAGAAGTTACTGTTTTTCAGCGTAACCTGTTGTTTTTTATTGATTGAAGTCTGCGTGTATCTGTTGTAGCCGGGCTGGCAACATCTTGGCCAACCGTGTTGGCTGGTGCGGTAAAGCTGAAATTTCCCAGGTAATTATGCGTTTTTTTCCGGTAGTGCTGATCAGTTTTTCTCTGTTTCTCCCTGTCTGGCCATTGCCGGATATCCAGGCGGCAGGGCAGGTGGATGACAGCGGTCGCCTGCGGTCAAATATTCTTGCCCTTGATCGTGTCCGGACCAATATCCTCCACTCGCTTGCCACCAATAAAGCCGCACAAAATGTTTCCCGGCGGGAAGAACGGGAGCTGCTGATCTTTGCTGACTATCTGCAAGAGCGCAATCGCGTATACTGTAAAGAGCTTGAAAAACAGACAGGGCCGGCGGCGGTCGCTGATCTGCCCTGCCCGGTTGATGAGACTCCATTGCCCCGCGCCCGGGTAAAGACAGCGAAAGAGGATATTGCCGAGCTTGATCGAGAGTTGAATGCGTCCCTGGGCGAG
>WFZC01000373.1 GCA_015489765.1 Desulfobulbaceae bacterium | reverse complement strand
TCTGCTGGCCATCCCCTCCACCCTGTCGCTCACCCTGCTTGTCTTTTACCTATACGGATATACCTTAAACAGGATCACCCTGTTTGCCCTGATCTTTTCCATCGGCATCCTGGTTGATGACGCCATTGTGGTTGTTGAAAATATCGTTCGTCACATGCGGCTGCCCTACAACAAATCCAGGCCCCTGCTTACGGTTGCGGTCGAGGCTGTTTCCGAGGTGGGTAACCCCACCATCCTCGCCACCTGGGCCGTCATTGCCGCCATCCTGCCCATGGCCTTTGTCGGCGGTCTGATGGGCCCCTATATGCGGCCCATTCCGGTGGGCGCCTCGGCGGCAATGATCATCTCCATGTTCATCGCCTTTACCATCACGCCCTGGGCCGCGATTCACATCCTACGCAAGGGATGTGGACCCGAAGAATGTGCCATTGAGATCGACGAAGATATTGATACCGACCATGCCCAGAACGACTTCTTTACCCGTCTGTATCACAGATTCATGGAGCCGCTGCTGGCCCATGCATCCTGGCGCCTGCTCTTTTTTGCCACTATTCTGTTTATGCTCCTGGCCAGTTGCTCCATGGTATATTTGCGCATGGTCAAGGTCAAGATGCTGCCCTTTGACAATAAGTCTGAATTTCAGGTCATCCTCAACATGCCCGAAGGATCGACCCTGGAACATACCGCACGGGTCGCCCAGGAAATGGCGATGATTGTCGGTGCGGAACCGGAGGTCGTCAACTATCAGATCTATGCGGGCACAGCGGCGCCCTTTAACTTCAACGGCCTGGTCCGTCATTATTTTCTGCGTTCAGGGCCAACGGTTGCCGACATCCAGGTCAACCTGCTGCCAAAAGGCGATCGGGATAAGCAGAGCCATGACATCGCCAAAAGAGTCAGGCCGGCCATTGCCGCCCTGGCAAAAAAATACGGCGCCAATGTTGCGGTGGCCGAGGTGCCGCCCGGCCCGCCTGTCCTGCAAACCCTGGTGGCTGAAATCTACGGTCCCGACGACAAATCGCGGGTGGCCCTGGCGACAACCGTGAAAAAAATCTTCACCGAAACCGAGGGCGTGGTCGATGTGGACTGGTACCGGGAGAAAGACCGCAACAAGCTGGTTGTCCTTGTGGACAAGGAAAAAGCGGCCCTAAACGGAATCTCCGAAGGCGCTGTCAACCGTGCCATCCAGATCGGCCTGCATGGCAGCTCCATAGACCTCTTCCACCAGCCAAAGGACAAGGAGGAAATCAATATCATCCTCAGGCTGCCCCTGTCCATGCGCTCAACCATTGACGGCCTGCTAAACATCGCCCTTCCCTCCGGGAAAAATCCCTCCGGCCCCCTCGTGCCCCTGCGCGAACTGGTCAAGATAGAGCAACGCCCTGTTCTGCAGCCCATCTATCGGAAAAACCTGAAACCGGTCATCTATGTCACCGGGGATGTGGCGGGAGCGGCCGAAAGCCCGGTCTATCCCATCCTGGCCATGAATAAAAAAATCCATGCCCTTGACGGGCGTGACTTTGGCGGCCGGAAGAAGGATATTGTCATCTACAATCTGCACCAGCCGTTCACCCAGACCGAACCGGCCATGAAATGGGACGGAGAATGGCATATTACCCTTGAGGTGTTTCGGGACCTGGGCCTGGCTTTTGCCGTGGTCATGATCCTGATCTACATGCTGATGGTCGGCTGGTTCAAGGATTATATCACGCCGCTGGTGGTGATGGCGGCAATCCCCTTTTCCCTTATCGGAATCCTGCCGGCCCATTGGGCCCTGGGCGCATTTTTCACCGCCACCTCCATGATCGGTTTCATGGCCGGGGCCGGAATCGTGGTGCGAAACTCGATTATCCTGGTTGACTTTATCGAACTGCGCCGTTCCCATGGCCTGCCGCTGGCCGAGGCCGTGGTTGAGGCCGGGGCCGTCCGTTTCCGCCCCATGTTGCTGACCGCCCTGGCTGTGGTTGTCGGCTCATCGGTGATTCTGGCTGACCCCATCTTCCAGGGGCTTGCCATCTCATTGATGTTTGGCGAGATCGCCAGCCTTCTGATCAGCAGAATGGCGGTGCCCGTACTCTATTACATGGTCAAGCACCGGCAGGAACAACACAGCGCCTAACCACGAGAGAGGACCATTATGGACATTGATGCCATCTGGAAACCGGAATACAGCGTCGGACATCCGGAAATCGACCATCAGCATAAATATCTTTTTGAACTCTGGATTATGCTGGATTCATTAAAGAATCAACAGGACAACAGGCGCTCTCTCGAACAGGCCCTGCTGTCGCTTTTTGATTATGTGGAAGTCCATTTCAGTAATGAAGAAAAATACCTGGCCGCCCATCCGGAAATTGAACAACACAAGCAGATTCACGCCGACTTTATAGCTCAATCCAATACATTCATGGAAGAATTTCGCAACCAGACCCTGGACCTGCAGACTGTTGTCGACTTTCTTTTCCACTGGCTCATAGAACACATCGTTAAAACAGACCGGCGTTATTTCGCTGAGATACAGACAAAAGACTAAGATAAACCAGACCCGGCGCCTCGTGATATCGAATTACTCCACCGCCAGGCTCTTGATCCCCGGCTGATCACCACGGTCCCGGAACCGTTTCCGTACGCTACTGACGACGTCCATCTCGGAGAGGAAAATATCAACCAATGCGGGATCAAAATGGCCCCCTCTGCCCTTGCGCAGGATATCAACGGCGGCGGCAACAGGAAGGGCATCCTTGTACACCCTCTTGGTCGTCAGGGCATCAAAGACATCGGCTATGGCGGCAATACGCGCCTCTATCGGAATGTCCTCCCCGGCAACCCCCTCGGGATAGCCGGAACCATCATATTTTTCATGATGCCCCCGGGCAATAAGGGCGCCGACCTGTAGCAGGGTTGCTCTGGAATCGGAAAGAATGCGAAACCCAAACATAGCATGTTCTTTCATCAAGGCAAATTCATCCGCTGTCAACTTGCCTGGTTTGAGTAAGATGGCATCGGGAATGCCGATCTTGCCCACATCGTGCAGCTGGCTCGCCAGCCGAATCAACTCGCATCTCTTTTCATCAAAGCCATACCCGCGGGCTATGATTCCGCAGTAATGGCTCATGCGCAGGGTATGCTGGGCTGTTTCATCATCCCGAAACTCCGCCGCCTTGGCCAGCCGCAGGACTGTCTCCTCGCTGGCAACAGCCAGTTCCTGTTTGGCCTCAAGCAGCTTCTTGGTTCTCCTCTGCACGAGATCTTCGAGTTTTTCACTCTGCCGTTGGTGGGCAATCTCGAGAAAACGCCGTCTCAGTGCGTTGACCACATTGATGACCAACTCATTGCGACTCACCGGTTTAATCATGTAGGAAAAGGCGCCAAGCTGCAGAGCCTTGACCGCCACCTTGCGGTCATCGATGGCTGACACCATGAGGACCGCCACTTGCGGATGCTTTGCGCCTACCTCCCGAAGCAGATCGATTCCGCTCATCCCCGGCATATTGATATCAGTTATAACCAGGGAACATTCTTCCTGCTCAAGCAACTGCATGGCCGCTTCTCCATCACCAGCGGTCAGACAGGAGTAGCCCTCTATTTCAAGAAACCGTTTGTAGATATGTCGTAAATCACGTTCATCATCGACAATTACAATCCGGTCCCTTGCAGCTTGATCATCCACGATACTCTTTCCTCCGCAATGAATGGTATTCCGTTACAAACGGGAACAACACGGTTTCAGGATACGCCGGCGGCGCTGCACAATTCAACTGATCGTAAGAAAATGTAAATCAGAAATTAACACCTCCCAACTGGACATTCCCGAATACAGGCCGGCAACACGAAAAAATGGCGGCTGCAGAGCACAAGGGATAAATCAGGTTTCCAACACCTCCCGCACCGACTGGGCCAGCACCCGGTTATCAACAGGCTTGAGTAAAAATTTTTGTATACCCAGGGCACTGGCCCTGTCGGCATCCATGACTTCACTGTAACCGGTACAGAGGATAATCGGCATCTCCGGTCTTGTGGCCAGTATTGCCTGTGCCAGATTGGCCCCGGTCAGATGCGGCATGGTCATATCCGTGATAACAAGATCGACCTGATCCGGGTGGCGGGTAAACCATTCCAGGGCCTGTCGACTATCAACAAAACTTGTTACCTCGTAACCCTGAAGAGAGAGGAACCGTTTCATGATTTCGACCAGCAAGGGTTCATCATCGACCAGGAGGACATGCTCGTCCCCATGGGGCAAAAGAAGCTGCTGATCTTCCTTTTCCTGTTCTGTTTCCGCTTCAACCACCGGCAGATAGATATGAAAAGTTGTTCCCCGGCCGGGCTCACTGTCAACGGTAATTTCGCCGCCATAACTTGTAACGATCCCATGGACAACAGACAGCCCCAGACCAGTACCCTGGCCCTTCTTCTTGGTTGTAAAAAATGGATCAAAAATCCTATCCCGCACCTGTGGCTCCATACCAACACCGGTATCAGAGACCTCAAGCTCAAGCCAGCGTCCCGGCCCCAAACAGGAAAGAGTGGCCGTGGCGTCAGAGGCAAGTTCGGAAAGGCGGACAATCATTCTTCCCTGCTCTCCAGCCATGGCCTGTTTGGCATTGGTGCAGAGATTCATCAATACCTGATGGATCTGGACCGGGTCGGCAAGAACGGGGCCACAGTCTGGATCAATGTTCTGCTGTAGATCAATAGAACTCGGCAGGGATGATCTGAGCAGTTTCAAGGCCTCTTTAATAACAAAATGTATCTTAACAGGGCGAAGTTCCTCGTCCTGTTGACGGCTGAAGGTCAGGATCTGTCGAATCAGGTCCGTTGCCCGTTGGCCGGCGGCTACAATCTGGCCCACATCCTCACGGGCCGGATCATCTTTGGCCAGCTGCAGATCAATCATTTCCGCATAGCCAAGAATAGCAGACAATATATTATTGAAATCATGAGCAATACCGCCGGCCAAGGTGCCAATGGCCTCCATCTTCATGGCCTGGTTCAGCTGTTTTTTCAGTGCTACCTCCTCGGTGACATCACGTTTAACAGCCACATAATTGATAATCTCTCCTTCCTGATTGCGCACCGGCGAAATAGAGGCATCCTCCTCAAACAAGGTGCCATCTCTACGTTTATTGATAAGATGTCCTTTCCATACCCGGCCTCCACGCAGGGTCTGCCACATTTCTTTATAAAACTCCTTGTCATGACGGCCACTTCTCAGGATGCGCGGATTCTTCCCCTGCGCCTCGTCAGCAGAATAGCCGGTCATTTTTTCAAAGGCGGGGTTGACATATTCTATTTTTCCATTGAGATCGGTTATGACAATGGTCTCCGAGGCCTGATCAATGGCGGACATAAGACGATTTTTTTCCTCCATCGCCTGCTTTCGCAGACTTATGTCCTCGACAAGGGCCATGCCACCCTGGATATTGCCGTGGCCGTCATATATGGGCGCGGTACGCGCCGAAACATGGATCGTCATCTTGCTGACGGTGGATCGATAGGCTCCCTCCCAGTATCCCTCCTTCCCCTCCAGGGTCGCCTCCAGGACAGGTATTACTCTTTTGTCCCGCAGTTTTCGTATATCAAGCCCGATCATCATTTCACGAGCAGCGTGCATTATTTTCAGGTAATTATCATTGCAGTCAGTGACCCGGAGATCGGTGTCAAAATGAACTATTCCCACCGGCGCCCGTTCAAACAACTGCCGATACCTGGCCTCACTCTCGCGGATCTGTTCCTCAATGGCGCGCTGTTTTGTGACATCGAGAAGTATGCGCTGGATACTGACAGGATTTCCCATATCATCGTGAATGATTGCAGATGAGACCTGAGTCAGGGCAATGGTACCATCGGCCTTATAAACCTCATAATCGTATCTGACGACAGGGATTCCCTGTAAAAATAATGGATACTGCTGCTTAAAGAATTCAAGGCTTTTGGGGGTTAAAAACTCCGATACATTCCTGCCGACGATCTCTTCAGGCTTATACCCATATATTTCGGTAAATTCATGATTAACAGTCAGAATCTCCCCCGACAAGGTAGAGGTCAGATAGGCCAGCGGCGACTGCTCAAAAAGTGTCCGGTATTTTTCCTCAATCCGTTTCTGTTCGGTAATATCACGGCCGACAACGACAAGGGCTTTCCTCCTCCCATCGTCATGATAGAGTGGAATTTTGTAGACATCAAACACACGGTTACTTCCATCAGCGCCAGGAATGACCTCACTGCTTCGTGAAGGCGCCTTCCTTTGCCAGGCCAGGGCATCACTTTCCCGACAACAGGAAAATACCTCTTTGCACAGGGGTGTATATGCGGCCAGTTCCGCGTCGGTCTTGCCTCTGTAATTAACCCCTTCCAGGCCAAAGAGTTGCAGATCAAAGGTATTGGCCAGCAACCAGCGTCCCTGCCCATCCTTGATACAGATAATATCGGGAATGGAATCAATAATCACCCGCAGCAGATCCCGTTTGTCCTGTAGTCTTCGCTGTTGATGCAGCCGGTCACTGATATCCCGGACAACGGTAACAAAAAGAGGCTCTTTATCCTCTTCCAACATGTTCACCTTGGCCTCAACGGGAAAACTGCGGCCATCCTTGCCCAGATGCGTTCCCTGGAAAGTCATGGGCTGTTGACTCTCTATGATGCGGCGGATCATGGCCTTGCCGTCTTCAGCGGAATAGTCACGTTCAATGTCCAGGATATTCATATCCAGGAGTTCATCACGGCAATACCCCAGGGATTTACAGGCCCGGTCGTTGACATCAACAATCCTGCCCATGGCATCATGGATGAACAGGGCATCAGGAACATGGTCAACAAAACGACGGTTTCTCCGTTCACTCTGGCGAATCCGCTCTTCGGCCCGTATCCGGTCGGTAATATCTTCGCCGGTACTGAGAACTCCACAGATCGCATCCTCATCTGTGCGGACAATAGTATTGTGCCAGGCAATTCTCCGCTTGCCGCCGCCCCTGGTCAAAATGGTATTCTCATGATAGAACGGATATTCCTCCCGCCCGGTCACAATCCGGACAAAACGCTCCCGTAACGGTTGTTGTTCTTCAGGTGCAATGAAACACGCATACCAGTCCATCCCGATCAGCTCATCCTGCGAATACCCGAGCAGGTCTCTGCCAACACCATTGACAAAGGAAATCCGACCCTGGGTATTCAGGGCAAGCACGATCACCCCTATCTTGTCAAGCAGTTCCCGACTGGTAAATTTATCAATATCCATTTGCTAATACGGCTGCACCTATCCCAGATTCTTCATCCCCGGACTACCATATTGCGTCCTGACTTCTTGGCCCTATACAACGCCTCGTCAACGCGTTTCAGGAGTGAATCCACAGTGTCATTCCGGGAAAAACTGGTTACGCCGATGGAAATCGTCAGATGACAACCATCGGTAAAGGTATGGTCTGCTACATGTTTCCGTAAACGTTCTCCCATTGCATGAGCCTTGTCTCCATCTGTCCGGGGCAGCAAAACCATAAACTCCTCGCCTCCCCAGCGGGCCAGGGTATCGGCCTGCCGTATGGTTTCCATGCCCAGGCGGACGACCTCCTGCAGGACCCGGTCTCCGGCATCATGCCCGTACTGATCATTGACCATTTTAAAATGATCAATATCAAACATCAGCAGGGAGAACAGTTCCCCGTAACGACCGGCCCGCTGCATCTCCCTGGTCAGCAGGTCCATGAATATTCTCCGGTTATAGGCGCCGGTCAGGGGATCGGTTGTCGAAAGACGCTGCAACTCCGCTTCCGCCTGCTTAAGGGCCGTCACATCCCTGTTGGTGGTCCGTCTCCCCAGCCAGGTACCATCGGCGGCAAAAACCGCCTGGCACTGGTGCCAGACCCAGCGGACCTCGCCATTTTTATGGAGAATGCGAAATGTTACCTCTGCCGGACCGGTTGCCTTGACATAATGCCGCCGCCGATGCTCCTGAAAAATCTCAAGGTCATCCGGATGCACGATGGTGGTGATGAAATCGGGATCCTGGTAGAAAAACTCCCGGGGATAGCCGGTTATATCAAGACAACTCGGCGTAATATATATCGATTGACCATCAGGGGCATACCAGACATCCCAATCAACCGAGGATTCAGCCATAATTTCGAAGAGTTCTGCCTTGCGGCGCAACTGTTCAAACCGTTGCCGCAAATCTTCACAATCCGTGTCATGTGAACATTTTTTCTCCTGACTCAACGTGTCGCCCCTGTCATACTTTTTGCTCTGTTCCGCACAACTTGTTACTTATGGTTATAACGAAATATTTGCCGCATATTTCTTATTGTACGCCGTGGAAAAAACGATGGCAAGAAATATAGAATATCGTTGGCTTGTGCAGTGTACGACCTTTCCCTTGTACAAAATACCGGTTTCGGATAGTTTCCCCTGCATCGAAGATGCCGCCTCATCAGGCAGGAGAGCAAATCTATCCATTCTTTCCCACAAAGAAGCAACCTTGACGACAATCAGACGCAAACGCGGCACAGCCAAAAAAGCGCCGCTCTACACCGCGACCTGCAGCGCGGGCATGGAACAACTGGTAAAAACAGAGATCCAGGAATTTGGTGGCACCAACGTCACCACAACGCCCGGCGCCGTCTGCTGGCAGGGTAAACTGGCAACAGCCTACCGGGCCTGCCTCTGGTCCAGGTTTTCCTCACGTATCCTGCTTGAGCTTGCAAGCTTTGACGCTCCGGATACCGATGCCCTTTACCACCAGGTGAACGCGGTTGAATGGGACATCCATTTCCCGCCGACCGCCACCTTTGCCGTCTACTGCACCCTCTCGGATTCCTCCATCAGCCACAGTCATTATGCCTCCCTGCGCGTCAAGGATGCTGTTGTTGACTACTTTCGCGCCCGAACCGGAAAACGACCCAGTGTTGACGTTCTCAAACCCGATATTCGCCTCAACCTGCATCTCAGAGGGGACAGGGCAAGCCTGGCGCTTGATCTCTCGGGAGAAAGCCTGCACCGGCGCGGCTATCGGGAACAGGCCGGGCCGGCCCCGCTCAAGGAAACCCTGGCCGCAGCCATTGCCAGCCTAAGTGGAGTTGCCAATGATTTTCCGGCCGATACCGTTCTTCTTGATCCCATGTGCGGCTCCGGCACCCTGCTGATCGAAGCGGCCCTGATCATAGGTGACTCGGCGCCGGGACTGCAGAGAACCGCTAAAAATTTCGGCTTTATACATTGGAACCACCACAGCAGGAAGATATGGGAGGCCCTGGTCACCGAGGCCCTGGAGCGTGAGCAGGCGGGCCAGGCCAGGCACTGGCCGCAGATCATCGGTTATGATGCCGACCCCCAGGCCGTGGCTGCCGCCCGCAAAAATATTGCCCGGGCCGGACTTGGTGACAACATCATCATCAAACAGGCACAACTCGCCCGCCTCCATTGTCCGGGAAAAAACGGCCTTATCCTGACCAATCCGCCCTATGGTGAACGGCTTTCCGAACTGGAGGCCGTCAAATATCTGTATCGATTTTTCGGCCGGCGTTTTGCCGAAGATTTTTCCGGATGGCGGATGGGATTTTTTTCCGCCAATCCCGATCTCGCTGATCTGATTGGCCTCAAGTGGAATGAACGTTATTCCCTGTATAACGGGCCGATCAAATGCCGCCTGCTGGTTGGCGATCATAAAGCACGCACCAAACAACCGCCCGCCCGGCTGCAGATATCAGATGAAAACATAACCGGTCCGGGCAAAGACTTTGCCAACCGGCTGCGCAAGAACTGGGACCGGCTTCTCCCTTGGGCAAAAGAAAAGGACATCTATTGCTTTCGTCTCTATGATGCCGACATGCCCGAATATAACCTGGCCATTGACATCTACGAACGCTTTGTCCATATCCAGGAATACGCGCCGCCCAAAACTATTGATCCCAAAAAGGCCTCGCAGCGTTTTACCACCGCCCTGCAGGTCCTGCGCCGGCTGTTTTCCCTGAAACGCAGCCAGCTCTTTATCAAAACCAGAAAACCGCAAAAGGGCAGAAGCCAGTATCAGAAAAAACAGCGACAGGGCAATCTCTTTGTCGTCCACGAGGGCGGGGCCGGGTTCCTGGTCAACTTTACCGACTTTCTCGACACCGGTCTTTTTCTCGATCACCGCAAGACCAGGGCCCGCATCGGTAAGCTTGCCCGCGGCCGCACCTTTCTCAACCTGTACGGATATACCGGCTCCGCCACCGTCTATGCGGCCATGCACGGAGCGACATCAACAACAACCGTTGACATCTCTGAAAAATACCTGACCCGGACCCTGGCCAATCTCTCCCTTAACGGGTATGGCGGTCCGCTTCATACCACCATCTGCGCCGACTGCATGCAGTGGCTCAAAGGCGAAGGCGGGCGCTATGGCCTGATCTTTGTCGATCCACCCACCTTTTCCAATAACCGGCACCGAAAGCAGACCTTTTCCATCCAGGAGCAGCATGAAAAACTCCTGCGCCTTGCCATGAAACACCTCTCCAGAGAGGGCATTCTGCTTTTTTCCACCAATTTCAGAAAATTTTCTCTAGCAAAGGGCCTGGCTCGCGACTTTAGCATTAAGGAAATCACCGACCAGACCCTGCCCATGGATTTCAGGCACAGAGGAAGTGTACACCGCTGTTTTGAATTTCGCCACCACAAGCGCCAGTTGGAGGACATATCATGACCAGGGACCCTGATCTGGAAATTGTTCAGATTGTTGATGAGAACGATAACGAAATCGGCGCTGTTGCCCGCCATATCATGCGCAGGCAGCGGCTCATCCACCGGGCCTCGTACATTCTGGTATTCAACAGCAACCAGGAGCTTTTTGTCCAGAAACGGACCATGAGCAAGGACATGTACCCGGGCTTCCTAGATGTGGCCGCGGGCGGTGTTGTCCTGGCCGGAGAGAGTTACGAGCAGTCGGCCGAGCGGGAACTGGAAGAGGAGTTAGGCATCAAGGCCAAAATCCGGTTTCTATTTGATCACTATTTTGAAGATGCGGACAACCGGGTGTGGGGACGGATATTTTCTTGCACCCATGAAGGCCCCTTTACCTTGCAGCCTGAAGAAGTGGCGGACGGTTGGTTCATGACCATTGACCAGGCCCTGGATTTAAGCACAAAGAAACCGTTTACCCCCGATGGCCTGGAAATACTGGGACGGTTGGCAAAAGGGCAGAAGGCTTAAGATTCGCGGCCCAAACCGCTTTTGCGCCGGAAAGAAACATCCTCTCTTGATCACTCCCTGTCCCACAGTCGCAACAGCTCGGTAATGCCCTGGCGGGCAAGTTCGCTTATCTGCGCCAGCATGTCCGAATCAAAGGGTTTTCCCTCTGCCGTGCACTGCAACTCGATAAAGCGGCCGTCGCCGCTCATGACAAAGTTGGCATCCACTTCGGCGCTTGAATCCTCGCTGTAATCCAGATCAAGCACGGCCCGGCCGGCCACCACCCCGGCGCTGACCGCCGCCACCGGCATGATCTGCGGCAGGACGGCCAGTTGTCCAGCCGCGACCATCTTCTCCAGAGCCTGTCTCAGGGCCAGGGCGGCCCCGGTGATGGAGGCGCAACGGGTGCCGCCGTCGGCGTTGATCACGTCACAGTCCACCCGCAGGGTATGTTCTCCCAGATCCTGCAGATCGACCATCATGCGCAGCGAACGGCCGATGAGCCGCTGGATCTCGTAGGTGCGGCCGGAACGGCCCACAGCGGCCTCGCGCCTGCCACGGCTGTGGGTAGCGCAGGGCAGCATGCCGTATTCGGCGGTAATCCAGCCCCTGCCCTGCCCCTGCAGGAAGGGCGGCACTTTGTCCTCTATCGATACCCCGCACAGGACATGGGTCCCGCCCATCCTGATCAGGACCGAGCCGGCGGCATGGGGCTGGGCATCATATTGCAGGGATACCGGACGCAACTCGGCATCGGCCCGGCCATCGGCACGTACACCCATGGCTATAGTTTCCGTTTGTCAATGACCCGCCTGGACTTGCCCTCGGACCGTTCCAGGGTTTTTTCTTCCACCAGTTTGACCTGGACCCCTATCCCGAGTTCAGAGGCCAGCCGGGCCTTGATATGGTCGACCATCTGCCGCTGTTTTTTCATCTCGTCAAAGAAAATGGCCTCGTTGACCTCCACCAGGACCGTCACCTTGTCGGAATGGTTTTCCCGCTCGACGATGATCTGGTAATGGGGTTCCGTGCCCTCGATCTCGAAGAGGACCTTTTCAATCTGGATGGGAAAGACATTCACCCCCTTGATGATCAGCATATCATCGGTTCGGCCCATAACCCGCTGCATGCGCATAAATGTCCGGCCGCAGGGGCAGGGTTCGGGGATGAGCCTGGTCAGGTCCCTGGTCCGGTAACGGATCATGGGAAAGGCCTCCTTGGTGAGGGTGGTAATCACCAGTTCGCCGATCTCGCCGGGCGCCACGGGCTCCAGGGTTTCCGGATCAACCACTTCCAGGAGAAAATGGTCCTCGTTGATATGGAGTCCGTTACACTCCTGACATTCTCCGGCAACCCCCGGCCCCATGACCTCGGACAGGCCATAGTTGTCCGTGGCCCGGATACCGAGTTTCTCGTTTATTTCCCTGCGCATGGCCTCGGACCAGGGCTCGGCCCCGAACAGGCCGTAGCGCAGGGAGAGGCCATTGGGATTTATCCCCATCTCCATCATGGTATCGGCAATGATCAAGGCATAGGATGGGGTACAGACCAGGGCCGTGGTTTTGAAATCCTGCATGATCTGAATCTGCCTCTTGGTATTGCCGGCCGATATGGGGATAACCGAGGCGCCAAGACGTTCGGCCCCATAATGGAGACCAAATCCCCCGGTAAACAACCCATAGCCAAAGGCAATCTGGATGACGTCATCCCTGGTCACTCCGGCGCCGGTGAGAATGCGCGCCACCAGATTGGACCAGTTCTTTATGTCATTGCGGCTGTAACCGACAACCGTGGCCAGGCCGGTGGTGCCGGAGGAGGAGTGTACCCGGACCACATCCCGGAGCGGCACGGCAAAGAGCCCGTAGGGGTAGTTGTCCCGCAGGTCCTGTTTCACCGTGAACGGCAGCCGCCGAATATCGTCCAGGCTGCGGATGTCTTCGAAATCAAGCTTGAGCTCGGCAAATTTCTTCTTGTAAAACGGCACATGGGTACCCACCCGGTAGAGGGTGGATTGCAGACGTTCAAGCTGTAACTGCTCCAGGTCTTCCCTGGCCATGCATTCTCTTTCCGGTTGCCAATACATAATTCTGCTCCGGGGTTGAAAATTATTCTATTTTTTCCCTGCCAAGATAGGCCCGCTGCACATCCCGGTTGGCCAGCAGGTCCTCGGCCGGTCCCTGCACAATAATCTTGCCCGTTTCCAGCACATAGCCGCGATCGGCAATGGCCAGCGCCGCCCGGGCATTCTGCTCCACAAGAAGGACGGTGGAGCCCTCTTCACGCAGCCGGGCGATGACCCGGAAAATATCACGAACCACCAGCGGCGCCAGACCGGTGGACGGCTCATCCATCATCACCAGCCGGGGCCTGGACATCAGCGCCCTGCCCATGGCAAGCATCTGCTGCTCGCCACCGGACAGGGTACCGGCAAGCTGCCGGCTGCGCTCCCTGAGCACGGGAAACAGTTCATACTGGTGACCAAGTTCCCTGTATACAGCCCGTTTCCCCTGCGATTTCTGTAACACATAGCCGCCAAGGATGAGATTTTCCTCAACACTCATGGTGGCAAACACCTGTCTGCCCTCCGGCACCAGCACACAGCCCGCGGCAACGATCCGGCGGGCCTCTTTTTTTATGCAGTCCTGGTTCCGGAAGATAATTTCTCCGGATCTTGCGCGAACAAGACCGATGACAGCACCAAGCAGAGTTGTCTTGCCGGCACCGTTGGCGCCGATCATGGTCACGATCTCACCTGCATCGACATGGAGGGAGATATTTTTCAGGACCCGCAGTTTCCCGTACCCGGCGTCCAGGTTGCGAATTTTGAGCATGATCAGACCATGACCTCCTCATCCTCGCCAAGATAGATTTTTATCACCTCGGGGTTCTGCTGGATGGCCGCGGGCACGTCTTCGGCAATCTTGCAACCGAAACTTAATACCACGATTTCATCAGAAATATCCATAACCAACGACATGTCATGTTCGACCAGCAACACGGTGATGCCCATGTCCCGAATCCTGGTAATCAGGCGGCCCACCTCTGCCGTCTCGTAGATATTCAACCCGGCCGCCGGTTCATCGAGAAGCAGCAGTTTCGGTTCCGTGGCCAGGGCCCGTGCCATCTCCACCGCCCGCTGCTGACCAAAGGCGAGGCTGGTGGCCTCGACATCGGCAAACTCTTCAATTTCGAGCAGACGCAGCAGCTCCATGGATTTTTCCCGAATCTCCCGTTCCTCCTTCCGAGTGGCCGGGGTGCGCAGCATGCCGGCCAGGAATCCGGCCCGGCTGCGGACATGCCTGCCGACCATGACCGACTCCAGGGCGGTCATGCCGTGAAAAAGGTTAATATTCTGAAAGGTGCGGGCCATACCCAGGGCGGCGATTGTATGTGGCTTTAATCCCTGGATCTCCCGACCCTGGAAAAGGATACTGCCCGACGAGACGTTCAGATTGCCGGAAATCAGGTTGAAAAGCGTTGTCTTGCCGGCGCCGTTGGGACCGATAACGGCCTTGATACTGCCGGGTGCAACGCTAAAGGAGACATCATGCACCGCCTGCAGGCCGCCGAAGTTTTTATGGACCGATCTCAGTTCAAGCATAGTTGAGAACCACGGATGGACACGGATGAACACCGATATTTTTTATACAACAACTCTTTTCCATTATCATCAACACCTCCATGGCACTGCCCAGGATCTGTTCCGTAATGTTTTTACAGAATAATCCGTGTTTATCGGTGTTCATCCGTGGTTGCCACAAAGCAGCTCCACAACACAACCACGGATGGACACGGATGAACACTGATGTTTTTTACAGAACAACCCTTTTCCACTGCAATCTGGCAAAACGAAAATTTATGATAAGGCCTACCTGCAGACCTGTTATTTTCAAATAATTTATCATTTGACCGTACTCGTGATCACCAAGTTTTTCGACAACCTTTATGTCAACTATTACCTGATCATCCACAATCAAATCAGGGATGTACTCACCCACTTTGTTTCCCTTATAAAGAACCGGAAAGCGAGGTTGCTGCCGAAACGGAATGTTCCGTAATTTCCATTCGACCACCAAGGCATTTTCATACGGTTTTTCAAGCAGTCCATGGCCCAAGGTATTCAACACCTCCATGGCACTGCCCAGGATCTGTTCCGTAATGTTTTTACAGAATAATTCGTGTTTATCGGTGTTCATCCGTGGTTCTACCGACGAAAGTAATTCCACTGTAAAACCACGGATAGACACGGATTAACACAGATATTTTTTACTAAACAACCAGCTTTCATCATGGCCTTGCAAAAGGGTCTTTTTTAAATCCTTGAACACTGTTCTATAATGTTTTCACAATCCGTGTTTATCGGTGTTCATCCGTGGTTCTTCTGCCGGCAAACAGCGCCTTCACGTTCATGCTCAGAATGCCGTTCGGCGCAAACAGCATCACCACGATCAAGATGGCGCCGAAAACGGCATCATCATAAGTTCCGAACACCCCGCGCAGGGACAGAAAACTCAACCCAACCCCCATGACAAGGGTTCCCCAGACATTGGCCATGCCGCCGACCGCGACCAGGGCCACATAGCGGACCGACTTCATCACCGATGCCTCGGACGGTCCGATACCGCCATTGTAATGGGTAAGAAAAACCCCGGCAAAGGCGGCATACACCGCTGACAGGACAAAAACCTTTAACTTGAAGCCGGCTGTATTGATGCCGACGGCCTCGGCTGCCTCCTCTGATCCATGGATAGCACGCAGGGCCCGGCCGACACGGGAATCGATCAGGTTTAACAGCAGCCACAAACCTATGATAAGCAAGCCCCAGGCCACGTAATAATTTTCCACCCGCAGGCCGAAATCACCGCTGACACTTATCGGGCCAAAGGAGCCGATGGCCGGCAGCAGGGTAAAACCAGGGACCTCGGAAATACCATCCGCCTCACCGAAATATTCCGTTGCAAGGCCGATGCGATAAATAATGATGCTGAAACCAAGCGTGGCCATGGCCAGGTAATGCCCTTTCAGTTTCAACACAGGAATACCGATGGCAAGGGCAATAATCGCCGCCATGCAGACGGCAATTATGCAGGCAGCCCAGGGGGCCACCACCAGCAGAGGCTCCCCGTAGATATCCTGTCCGGACACCAGCATGCCGAGGTTACCCAGGCCGTGAATCACCGGGTTTGCCTGCAGGGCGACCAGGTTATGGGTAGTCAGGGCCGCCGAGAGATAGCCGCCGATGGCAAAAAAACCGGCATGGCCAAGGGAGATCTGGCCGGCATAGCCCATGACCACGGCCAGGCCGATCACCAGCAGGGCATAATAGGCGGACATGGTAAGCTGGGTCAGATAATACTGGGTCCCCGTGACCGTGGTCAGCGCCTGGATCCCGATCACCAGTCCAATCAGTAGCGCAATTTTAAGAAGTTTTGAATCACGCATGGTTAAAACTCCTTAAGCCGGGCAGCGGCGCTGGAACCAAATATGCCATGCGGGCGGACAAAGAGGATGATCAGCAGGATGGTAATGGAAATGGCGTCCTGAAAGGCCAGCGGCACAAAGGCCACAGAATATGCCTCGATAATACCAAGCAGGATTCCGGCTGCCACCGCGCCCATGGAATTGCCCAGACCACCGAGAATGGCGACTGTAAAGCCCTTGATTGCCAGACTGGTCCCGCAGTCGTACTGGGTATAGGTGATCGGAGACATGACACAGCCGGCCAGGGCGCCGATGCCGGCACTGAGCATAAAGGAGAGGGTCACCATGTTGCGGGTGTTGATACCGCAGAGGATTGCCGCTGTCCGATTTGCCGAGCAGGCGCGCATTTCCCGGCCAACAGAGGTCATTTTGAAAAACAGGGACAGCCCAAGCACCATAATCCCACAGACACCGACCACCCAGAAAACCTGTGGTGAGATACGTACCGGACCGATGGAAACCGTGGTCAGTTCGTTACCGATGAAATAGGGCAGCGAACGGATGGATTCCCCCCAGATATGCAGGGCGACTTCCCGGATCAGGATGGAAAGACCGATGGTGATTATGATCATCCGCAATACTGACGGACTGTCAAGCCAGCGAATAAAGATGATCTCGATTAAGGCCCCAACCAGCATGGTAATCACAACCGCCAGGGCAATGGCAACCGGCAGGGGAAAATAATGAAGAAGGGAAATGGAAATCATACCGCCCAGCATGACGAATTCACCCTGGGCAAAGTTGATAATGCCGGTGGTGTTATAAATAATATTAAAACCGATGGCGACGATGGCGTAAATAACGCCATAACTGATACCAGCAAACAGGTATTGGAAAAACAGGGCCTGGGTCATAGTGAAAGACAGCAGGGAAAAACAGAAACCGAAGAACGATAATCAAAAAAAAGACGGGCAGAAGAGTCCCTGCCCGTCATACCGATTGGTATCATTGCCGATTTACTTGCCGTCGTAAAGAACAAACTTGCCGTCTTTAACGGTCAGCATGGCAAAGGAGTTAATATCGAGTCCGTTATGATCCTTGGGGGAAAAAGTGAAAACGCCACCGATTCCCGGGAAGCCCTTCAGATTTTCTATGGCGGCACGTATTTTTGCCCGATCGGCACCACCCTTTTCAAGGGCGGCAACCAGAATATTCATGGCATCATACCCATGACCACCAAAGGTGGATGCTTCCTCTTTATACCTGGATTCATAATCATGTTTGTACTTCAGCAGCAACTTTTTCTGCGGATCGGAATCCGGCAGTGAATCGGCCACCAGCAGACGGCCTGCCGGAAAGATAATCCCCTCTGCCGCGGCGCCCGCTGCCTGGACATATTTAATGTTACCGAAGCCGTGGCTCTGGAACAGGGGCACCTTCCAGCCGGCCTGCCGCATGTTCTTGGCGATAATGGCCTGGGCCGGGACAATAGACCAGTTGACCACGGCCTGGATGTCCTTGTTGGCCATGAGCTTGGCCACCAGGGCGGTCAGGTCGGTCGCCTTTTTATCGTAGGTCTCGGCGGCAAGGACCTTGATGCCGTACTCGGGAGCGATCTTGGTCAACTGCGCCTTTCCTGCCTTGCCAAAACCTGTGTTGCCGGCAACAACGGCGATCTTGTTGATCCCCATCTTTTTCATCTCGGCATAGATTTTTTTCACGGCAAAGGAATCCTTCTGCGGGGTCTTGAAGACATAACTTGCCACCGGATTGACGATGACCTCGGCGGCGCCGCAGGAGATGAGTGGGGTCTTGCCCTGCTGGGCAATTTTCTTGATCTTCATCGACTCGCCGGAAGTCGAGGGGCCGATGATGGCCAGCACCTTTTCTTCTTCAATGAGCTGCTTGGCAAAGGAGATGGCCTTCTCCGGGTTTGCTCCGGAATCCTTGATAATCAGTTCGATTTTGTTGCCGTTGATTCCGCCGTTTTTGTTGATCGCGTCAACAACCATCTGCGCGGAACGGGCCTCGGGGCCGCCGAGAAATGAAGCGCCGCCGGTGACGGCAAAAATAGCGCCGACCTTGTAGGTGCCCGCCTGAACAGGCAGGGCCAGCATACATAAAGCGGCCGCCCCCAATATAATTTTTATCCCAAGTCTTTTCACGTTACTGCCTCCTTTTAGTCCTCATTAACAATCAACCGCCAAAAAACGGCACACTTCACACTGTTTTCCATTATTTAAGTATTCCCCTCTTCCTGGGGAGAGTTATACGACTTGCTACAGGGAACAGACCTGCTCTCCGG
>WFZC01000372.1 GCA_015489765.1 Desulfobulbaceae bacterium | reverse complement strand
ATTTTGGCAAGAGTTGTTTTCCCTGCCTGCCTCGGCCCGGTGATCAGGATAATCTTGCGGTCAAGGTCAGCCCTGATATGTTTGGTGAGATATCGTTCCATACTGGCAATTTTACCACGTATTCCGAAAAAGTCAGCGACCGGGTACAAGAAAAAGGGCAGACCGGGATCAGATGACCAGGCACGGCCGAACCAGGCCGGCAGCACCAATGACGCTGCCAGGCTGGCATGGAAGTAGGCCGCTCGCATCAAGAAAAGGAGACAAATTTTATTAAAAAATTAATCTTTCCAATTTGTTCCCAACTCAGAACTCCTTTGCCGCCCCCGCAGCGTACCCAGGTCGATATCCATTTTCACCTTGCCCCTATATATTTTGACCTCCGATATCCTCGCCTTTCTAATCAGTTCCTCGAGAGCGGTAATGATCACCTTGGTCTTGGAGCGGATACGGGTAAGTTCCATGGCCTCATCAAGAAGATATTGGGGCAAGTCAAGCGCGGTTCGCATGGGTATCCTCCTGTATGCATAAAATTATCATGTTATGCGTATTACAAGAATATCCTTTTCCCCACAAGTTCATGCTTTGTGCCCATCCGTGCATGTATGCCAGTTCGTTTGCCGCCAAGTCCTGCCAGAGGGCAAGGGCCATGGTTCATATCTCCTCGCCAAGGAATTTATTACCGTGCTTGAACTTTTTGGGACACGAGAGAGAACATTAATCCACCCTGGCGGTCAGCATGGCAAAGTTATGGAGATGGGTAATTGCGGTGGGAAGCGTGTTGGCAAAGGTGGCCACCTCAAACTGCCGGGGGTTTATTTCATCCTGATGCGGGGCCGTATACAGAATAACCGGAACAAGCTCCCCTCGTAATCGGTTGCTCAACTGTTGCCACTCCCGTTTGCAGGTTTCCGTGCCAAACAAGACTATCAGCTCAGCTTCATCAACAGTCGAGGTAATGTTGTTAAATCCAGAAAAATTAAGAAATTCCGTAAATCTTTCCAAATCTTGAACTTCCTCTTCGGAAAGATTTTCCTTGCTTGCTCTGATGTGAATTTTTCTGTCTCGGGCAAGGATTCTTCGCCGGTTTTCCTTAATCTGTTCCTTTATCAGGGAGCTCAATCGTTCTCTTTCGGGAAGGAGAGCGGCATCTATTGTGGCCTTCGCCCACTCTTCTTTATTATATTTGTCTCGTATTTTCCTTGGTATGCCAATCCAATACAACCAGGAAGCAACGCTTAATAAAACAAAAAGTAATGTCCAAACTATTTCCTGGGAGAGAAAATTGGACAGTTGAATAACCCAGAGGGAATCTATTTTTTCCTGCCTCTTACTTACTTTCTGCTCCAGTTGGGAAACGGTTTCCCGCAGGTGCTCTATTTCCTTTTCCGCCACAGCCAGCCGGATAGAGGGCGACTGCCCGGAAAGGGATGGAGCGGGATTCCCAGGGACGTGCGGTCCGTCGGTTTTGACCGTTCCGGCATCACTCGTTGCAGAATCCGGTACTCCCGCCTGGACATATTGAGAAAACATACAATAGATTAGAAGGACAGAAAAAATAATGGCTATTTTTTGGATTCGCTTCATTCCTACTCTCCAGAGGCCATTCATATTTGCCGGTCAGGCTTACGGATCATGATTGTTCCGACTTTGGTTTGCCGACCCAGATGCTGATTCTTTGCTTTTTTTTCTCGATCTTTTTCTTTTTGTTTCTTCCGGAGATGCTCAGGGCCGAGGCATCCACAAGCACCGGCTCAGCCTCCAGCCTTCTTGCAACTGGCCACTCCTGCGGATCTTTCATGATCTGATTGACCAACCTCTTGAGCCGTTCGTCAATCTTCTTGGAAGACCCTATCCTTCTTCTTTCGGCTACGGCCTGCCGGAGATTTTGAATCGCTTTCTGGAAGTGGTCCAGCCCGAGCTCCAACTCTTTTTTCCAGACATAGGCAAAGGATTTAACCGTCCGGCAGCAGCGTTGCTGCCGCTCCTCCCCGAGCCTCCGGGCAAACCGCCTTCTTTCCTTCTCGATCTGTTCGTCATCGTCGCCCGACGCGGGAAAAATAAAATAGCCATACCCGGATGCAACCTTGCCGCCTATTCCCTCATCCTCCAATGCTGCTTTCAGGAACTCCATACCCAGATCGGCCCAGGCACGCTTCCCCTCGATAACAAAATAGAAACTTCCCTGCACCGCAAGCTGGTGATTGGGATTTGGTGATTCCATATCAGGATGGGGGCACTCTTTTCCCTGTTTCTGGTAGTATTCAGTGGCATGGACGGTGACAACGTCCCGGACATAGGGTTGCTGTATCTCTCCTGTCGGTATCCACCAGGCGTCATGAAAGGCCAAGTACCCGGCCTCGGCCCGATCCGGATCATCCCCCTCATAGCCAAAAAGGACATCGACAACTTTTTGATCCAGATCCCCGTTTTTCACGGCTGTTCCGGCATAGGCACGAGCCAGCCCCTTGAGGGCGGACCCCGGGATCACAGGCATGCCATAGGTCACGGTGCGGCTTACCTGGGTTTCCAGGACATGGGTCATGCCCAGCCCGATATAGAACCTTCCTGCCACCCGGCCCCTGGCAACAGCGTACCGGCTTGTATCCGAGGTCAGGGCGCGCCAGCGTTGCAGGGCCATTTTGTAGAGTCCTGGAACGGGTTGCTTGCAGACCTCTTCAACATGGGCGCCGATACTCTCACCCCGTTTATCGTTATCCGTTTCCCATTCCTTCCAGCCCCGGTCGAGCAGCAACCCGGGATTCTCGCAGGAGGAAAGAGGATCCGGCAAAAAATTACTCCGCATCGGTATCGGCATGGTCTTCCTCCTTGTCAGATTGTTGCTGATCATCCTCTGAAAACCCGGTCACATCGACCTTGAGCACGCTTTCGACAAAACGGCGGTACCAGATGGAGACCTCGAGGCAGCGCCGGGTATGCCAGAGATACTGTTCCAAGTTCAATTGGGCAATTTCCTCCGGTAAATCGCAGCAATCACCCTCCAAATCAAGCGCCCTGCCCAAATGCTGGAGGAAAAGTTTTTCTCCCTGTCCGGCGCCTCCGCCCGCGGCCTTGCCGACATAAAATCCCATGGTCTGCTGAAGACCGTTAATGCGCACCAGAAGCGGAAACCGGTACACGGCCCTGGCGTAATCCTTACGTTCCTCTTGCGACACCTGGCTGACCTGTTCATAGGCCAGTTTGGCATCCTGCTGTTGACGAGTCTGCATACCTCATCCTCCCTGGTTGACAGCCGAAAAGACCAAACGGATATTGCCCCGTCCCACCGTGGCATTACCGCCGATCTGCAGGTTGACCTCACTGTCTCCCAGCATGTCCTTGGCGAACATTTCCAGCAATTCAAGAGATTGTTTGGCAAAGGCCGTATTGCGGGAGCGGTCACAACCCATGACGCCCCAGAGGATGGTCTCGGCAGGCAGATTTTCCTCGTACCAGAGGGCACCCTTGGCAACGGTTCTGGTATTCTCCTTTATGCGGATCCTAGCCCGGAGCTCGGTGCCGGTCTCGGCCAGGAAACTGAAAACATCATCACTAACCACTATAAACCGTTTCCTGAATTCCTTCTGCCAATCTGCGTTGCCCTCTCCGGGAAAGACCTGGCTGGCGATCCGGGTTGCATATTGGGCTACATCGTCGTGATCTTCCCGCACAAGGGAGATGTCTTCGAGAAAAATCTTCTCTGTTTCACCAACGCTATGGGCAAGAATAGATTCGTCTCCTGAAACGGCGGCTTTGTCTGTCGCAGAGGGCCGGGGAATTTTAGGAAGATCGGTAATCCCATTAACCAGCGTCAATTCACGATGATACCGTTCCAGGATGAACGGACAGCTCACCCAGGCAAAAACACCCTTTACTGACCGGACCGGCAGACAGAGCAACTGGGCGTCTTGAAAATTCAACGCCCCGGCAAAGCCATCCGTATCTTTCAGATCCGTTGCTTCAGGGCCAAACAGGGTGATCCAGAGTTCTTTTGCCCCATTGGCGCTCCCTTCCGGCCTGCACTCTTCCCGGAGCACGCCCTTGATCCCGCTACCCGGTACAATGGGCAAGCCCGTGGATTTTTCCCTGGCAATGGGAAGATCTATAATTCCGGTCCCCTGACCCGTACCCATGTGTAGCCCTGTGAGGGCGTGGATATAATAACACTCTGTTCTCATATCTTTTTCTCCCATATTCCAATAAGCGGCAGACCGAAACCATCCAGCCTGTCCTGCTCGCCGTCACTGACCGGTTGCAGCCATAAACTCCGAATCTCCTCATGCCCTGCCAGCACCTCGAACCAGTACACCGAACCGGCCGGGATCATCCTGCGCACGGCCCGGGGTTGTTTTTTTTCAAGATCCCACCCGGAAACAGGCTGCCAGCGCGGCGCCGCAAATGCCCGCAGACGTAACCTAAGGGCAACACAGCTCGGCGGCGTCCCTTCCAACGTCTTCTCATCAAGCCAGCCGGGACGCCAGCCACCGGCAAAGATGGCCGGTGTTGCCAGAATGATGCGGATTCCTGTTGATTCATTATCCAATTTCTCAACTCTGTCCGGCATCCGGGGCCAAACATCCTTCAGGGGATGAATGGAACAGATGCGGCCCTCGCCACCCAGGCGGCAAAATGAGGCCTCCAATCGGTCGGTAGGCAGTCGGACGAGAATGCCATGCCTGCTATTATGCCATCCTGAAAAAATCCCCCCGTGGCTGCAGGGCGCAAAGGACAACCCCTCAGTCTGGAACAGCATGCCAGTCCTGGCCGCAAGACTCTCCGGCTCCAGGGCCACATGGGTGCGAAGATCACGCACCGGACCGGACCAGCCCAACCCGGCCGGATCATCCCCGGACAACCTCCCGTCCTCAAGCCAGGACTGCATGTTGTCCCAGGTCCACCAGCCATCACCCTCGGTCGGTTTAACCTTGTCCGTGGTTTGCAGGAATACCGGCAACAGATCTGGATGGGGCAGGCCCGCATATTCCCCTTCTTTCATCTCCTGCGGAGAAAGAGGCACTATCCGCGCCTTCTGGTCCGGCTTGCGGCAATAAAAACAATCCATGGGCCGGGGCAGGAGCGGTTGCACCGTGTCATCGTTCACCACAGCAGCCAAAGGCCCCTGGATGGCGATGCTCCGTAAACGGGAGATCGTTTCCGAATCTGTAAAATCAAGCTCTTTCCCATCACCATGGGCGGTGCGGCAGGCCCCGGCCATGGTGGACGGCAGGGGAAAGGCCAGGGAAACCGGATCGCCGGCCTGGTCAAACGGCCTGCCCGTGCGCAGGACAAGCGGTGCCCTTGGTTCCAAGAGATAGCAAGTTGTGCTCATGACTGTTCCTCCACATGGCCGCTGAACCACCTGGCAACAAGATGTTCACGAAAAACAGTGTCCAAGGGCCTCGATGTGGCATGCTCCATCACCAGGTCGATGGTTTTTAGGTCAATTGTCTCCCGGCCGCCGCTGCTGTTTTTCCGCTTGAGTATCCGTTGCAGTTCCAGACCATGGATGCGTGTGAAATCATGCCCCGGCGTATTGGGAAGCTCATGAGCCAGTTGCTGCAAGCTGTACCCGAAACGGCTGGGCAGCTCCTCTTGCTGATACAACTCGACGAGTTTTCTGAACCGGGGCAGCCGGTCTTTATCCCACCTGAACCGAACTATGAGTTCCCGGCCCGAACGGGGTGCCACCAGGATGGCCAGTCCATTGCGCGGCTCCTCGTCTTTCTGGCCCTCCTTGGCAAATTTTTCTGCCTCGTTAACCAGACGCCGCACCCGGCCCAGGGGAGTCTGCATGTGGGCGACAACCAGGCCAATGCTAAAAGTTGGCCTTTTTCCTTCCCCAACCGTTTCGAGAAATGTTCCAAAGGAATCCTGCAACTCATAGGCAAGGTCAAGGGCCGTATCCAATGGCGCCATGGCCAGGATATCATCGCCACCGGCATAGATGCAGTGGGCATGGTGATCCCGACACGTCCCAGGCACGGATGCGGCAAATGTAGCCAATTTTTTAGAAATCTCCTGGTGGGCCTGGGCATCCTTGGCCTTGTCGAGCAGATCCCCCATGTAATCTCCGTCGCCAAGCAGGAGGCTATAATAGGGACAGGGTTTGCCATGGGTCTGCCAGACTCCCGAGCCAAGGATCTTTTTCAGGTGCTTGAGGATATCCTTTTCCCTGTCATCCTCACTGTCCCTCAGGGCCGCCCCCAGTGGACCGGGATACAACAGGCCGGCATCATAGGGCATGGCATCGTATATTTCCCTATTTCCCTTGACCCGGCTGATGCAGGGCGCCTGCAGGTCTGCGAGTCTGTCCAGTTCAGCTCGTATAGACTCCAGGGTGGCAGAACCGCGTTCTGTCGTTTCCACCTTCCTGATCCAGGGATCCACCGCCATCCTGGTGGTGGGCGTGAACTGGTCAGCGACGCCGCCGGCAAGCCGCTTGACCAGCCCCAGGACATCGAGCTGTTCATGTTTGCCCATGCGCAGCCTGCGCCTGATGATCCTGCGCTGGGACTTTTCCAACTTCCCCAGGTCCACCAGCACGGTTTCCCGGCGACCATCAAGGGAGGACTTGGGCCTGCCCTGGACACCATACTGGACAGGGAAAAAATCGCGGCTGTTTTTGCGGGCCATGGTGAGCTGGTCCAGCCGTCTCCTGGCGTCGGCATAGTTCCCGTCGACAGGTACGAC
>WFZC01000371.1 GCA_015489765.1 Desulfobulbaceae bacterium | reverse complement strand
TCCTTTTCAGACTTTTCCAGTTTAACCTGGGCAGCGATGATCTTTTTCTCAAGAAATTTTCCTGCTGTTTTAGCAATATCCATCTGGCTGTCCATCTGCATGTTAAGAAACTCCTGCATAGCAGTATTGACGATGCGTGCAGACAGCTGTGATTCTGGTGACTCAAATGAAATCTCGATCAGCTCACTGTTACGTACAGGAGAGACCTCAAAGCTTTCCTGAAAAGATTTCAAGACCTTCTCGTAGACTATTTGTTGCTGCGCCTCCTCGCTGAGTTGCTGCAGGGCCTTCTGGTCATCCTGAAAACGGATAAAGTTTTTCACCGCCCTGACGATCCCTTTAATCTGAGAGCCTATGCTGCCTGCAGCCTCCTCCTCGGCAAGGAACGGATTGAACAATGGATTTTCATCCAATTTGAGTTTGGCGATAACCCGCCCTGCAAGTTGCTCGCTTTGAAGGAGCTTGACCTGCGTCTGCTGAAACTCCTTCATCTTAACGATATTGGTTTCCACGTTCTCGAACTTGGTGACATTCGCCCCCTGGCTGGAGACCTTGAGAACGCCTTTGGCAAGAAACAATGGGGTTCTTGTAAAGGTATACAGGGCCACTGAAAAGAAGGTGACCAACAGTACGATAATGACGATCCATTTTCTACGGACCAGTACATCTAAGTAATCTCGAAGATGGATTTCATCATCGGCTACGGGTATGACCTCCCGTACATCCACGGAGGGTAAATGCTGCGGGTCACTGCCCTGAACGACGGGCACATTCTCTGCGTCAGCCTGTATGTTCCGGTGTTCTTTCATTGAAGTTTGGTGTCCTGAATGTCTCTAGGGGAAGGCAATATCAATATAAGGCTGCAGGGGGAGGGAACCAGCCTGTCAACATTTATCGCCGGCTGTACAACAAGTTACCTGGATTGACGATGCAATACGTTTCAAGTTTTTCTCCTACGATGCCATGGAGTTTTTTCCACAAGGCAGGAGTTGGTGGTCTGCGTTTCTGTTCACCATGCGCATCCGACGCAAGATAGTGGATAACGTTCTTTTTGTGCAACCACAGGGCCGTCTTCCTGGCATCAGCGCCAAAGCTGCCTAACAGGCTGCCTATATTCACCTGTACCTGCACAAGATTGTCCTGCACCAGTTCAACAAGTTTTTCAGGGCGCTGCTGAAAAATACGGACCCGTTCGGGATGGGCCAGGATAACTTTTTTTTGTCGACAGCGAAATAAATCGATTGCATGGAAAATGTCATCGGAAAGCCCCTGGAATTCAGGTTCGAGCAGATAACAGTCAGTGTCTGCCAAAGCCAGAAAGACACCGTTATCCAGACCCCGCTCCATATTCTTGTGCAGAGCAATCTCCATTCCGCCATATATCTCCAGGCCTATGCCTTCCTCCTCCACAGCCAACCGTAACCTGTCTATATTTTTACCAATCTTCTCAGCAGGAAAGGCCCAGGCAGTGCCGGGGATGTGATGCGGCGTCGCAATGACAGCCTTTATGCCAGATTCCACGAAGCGGGCTGCCATTTTCAGGCTTTCATTCAAGTCGGCCGGACCGTCGTCGCAGGCCGGCAGGAGATGACAATGAATGTCTATAAAACCTGCCTGTGTTTTGTTCATTTCTCACCGTAAGATCTATGTCCTGGCTCCAGGTTCCACAATGCGTAGGAGACAAAAGCGGCCAGAGTTGCACAATAAAAAAGGTTGGCAGGTAGACGCCACGCAAAATCAACGGCTCCGTGAAGCAAAAAACCTGCTATAGAGGCCAGGGAGGTAATACCCACCAGTGAGGAGCTCCTGATTTGAGCAAAAGGAGCCTGACGAATTTTCCATAAATGCCGAATCGCCCGTATCATCAAACACATTATCCAAAGAAAAAGAACCATCGCCATGGGAATACCAAGTTCTATGATCAATTCGATATACTCGTTATGAGCCCGGTCATAAAGGACAGTGCCGGGGAAATACTCAAGATAAACAGGAGACAGAAAGCGATATGACTCGAGCCCTGAACCGGTCCAAGGATAATCCTTGATAATGGAGAGAGAGGCCTCCCACAACCTGATCCGTCCTCGGCCGGTGGCATCGAGCAGGGCAAACTTTTTAACGATGGTGTCAAAACCTAGAATGGAACCAAAACCAACGACGAGTAGAAGAATTGAGATAAACAAAAGGATTTTTCTCTTCCTGGCAAAAGGAAGCAGAGCAAGAATAATAAGCCAGATAAGCAGCATGCTGAGAGTTCCTGCCCTTGAAAGGGAAAACAGGACTGCAAGCATGATGAGGGCGGTCGCAAGCCAGTAGAGAGGTGCCTGGTCGACTTTTACGGTTAGCTTTTCCCTCAGGTGCCTGCGTTTTCGATGTTTATGTTTTTTCAGTTTTTTAGCGATATCTGACAACCGCTTTCGGTAAAAGCCAAGGCCAACGGCAAGGGCCACAGGCCAACAAAAGTTGAGGAATGCCGCATATTGATTCTTATAAATAATAGTACCACAGGCTGACTTATACGCATTTTTCAGCCAAAGGACGCCAAGAGAAGGGGAAACAACCTGCAAAATCCCATACATCGCCTCAAGGACACCGACAACAATCATGACCCGGAGAAGACGATCAAAAAAAATTCTGTCTCGCTGTTGCAGTAAGACCTTAAGACAGAGAAAGTAGACGAGAATAGCGAAATAATAAATTCCCTCCTTGTAACCAACCATTTGCGAGAAACTCAGAGACACCCAACGCAGATCCGTTCCTGCCAGTGTGTTGACCTGCGTTATGGCTGCAGCCCTGTGGGGCGATAATACCGCAACAAGGGATAAGGGAAGAGGCAACGACATCAAAACCACATAAAAAAGGATCAACAGGAAAGGAAGGATCCTGGAGAATCCAAGTCGATCTTCCAGTAGTGGAAGGTTCAGAAGCAGAAATCCGCCGCAACAAATAAGTAACAACGCGGTATAGATCCCTTGAACAAAAGGATGAGCAGCACCAAAAAGTAAAGGGATGCTGGCAAGCACGAAAAGAATGAAAAACTGGAGCTGTTTTTCAAACTGTAGTGGTCTGCTCTTGCGGCGGGACAAAGTATCTCTGCGCTTGAGGGGAAGAAAGAATATCGTCAGGATATTAAAATGAGAGGGACAAGATGCGCGGATTATTGATCCGGAGCGTGGTAATTGACGCCGGTTCCCATGAAACCGATGGAGAAGCCACTGCCTGAAGAGAACAGTCCCAGTCCACTGGACTCGGCAAATATAATGTCATGATCCTGAAGGAGCAGGTTGGATATCTTGCCAGATTGTAACTTACTGTAATTGATACTGACAACGTCCCTGGTTCCGTCTTTTTTCAGACGGATCAGTTTTATCTGATCGTCGTCAGCATAACTCCTGAGTCCACCAGCCAGGGCGATAGCCTCCGTGACGGTCATGTTGCTCTTGATCGGATAGATACCGGGCTTGCGGACAGCACCGTCGACAAAACAGTGCCCGGCCTCGGGAACAAAGATCACATCTCCACCCAGAATGGGCATATTGACTTCCATGTTCCCCTTGCTGATGAGTTCATCCAGGTCAACCCGGTAGGTCTGGCGCTGGTTGGTCCGCTTGTTGGTCCTGGTGATGTAGGCATAGGAACCGGCATCCGTGGTAAGGCCGTCGGCAATGGCCAGGACGTCGAGGAGACTGCGCCGCGCGACATAATCATATGTTCCGGGATTCTTGACCTCGCCGACAAGCGTAATCTGCTTGCTGACGTGTTCCTTGATAAAGACGGTGACGTGCGGATCGCGGAGATAGTCCTTGCGGAGCAGATCTTCTATCTTCTTCTCGGCCTCGGCTGCAGTCAGATCATAGACGTCCACATTACCAAGCATGGGTAAACTGACCGTACCCCTGGAGCTGACCCGAACCTCGGCATTCAAATCCGAGGTTTCAAAGACTGTCACTGTAATCAGGTCGCCAGGCCCTAACAGGTAGTCACCTGCATCGGGAGCCGCAGCAGCATTGGCAAAGATCTTCTGATCCATGGCATTGCTTTTTGCCTTCTCGTGCGCCAACTGGGTGTAATGTTGCTCGAAGTCAGCGAGATTCGTTGTCGTTTTAAACTTTTCCGAAGCACATCCGGAGAGGAGACCTAAACAAAGAATCAATGCCGAAAAGACAAAAAAAACCGACTTGTGACAAGGCATGGTATGCGCCTGCTCTTCAAAGATTAATCTTGGCGGTAAATACCTCAAAGGCCATGACGCAAGACAGGGTCACCGAAACTCTCGGCAACCCTGTCGACAGTACGACTATACAGTCAGGGAATTACTGATTGGGGCTGGCCGTGGGAGCCGGGGTGGCTTCGGCCGCAACTTGTCCATTGTTGTCATCATTACTATTGGAGACGATCATTGCAGTTGCCACGCCAACTGTCGCCACACCTGCCACCACTGCACCGGTAGTAAGACCACCGATTGTGGAGCCACCTGCTGCGGCAGCACCACCGCCGGCACTGGCACCAGCACCGGTCGCACCCGGTACTTCAGCCATGGCCAGTAAGATCTTGTTATTGGCACCAATCGTCTTGGCACCATCAGCCGTGTGAAAGACCATCTTGCCTTCCCGCACTCCAAGCTCTGTACCCTTGTCACTTACTTCCATATAGCCCCGGACAACCGAATCTGTGGAAGCATTAAAGATCATCTCAGCTTCGCTATATGCACCATCCGGTGTAAAGAAGGCCATCTTGCGCGTATTGTCGGTGACAGTGAACTCGACATGTCCCTTCCGCAGCAGAAGATCGAATCGATCAGCCTCGTTTTTGACCGCAAATGCAGACTGGTCCTCGGCCATGATGGAAATACCATTGGAACGAACAAGGCATTTGCCATCACAGACCAACAACGATCCCTCCTGCACCGGATTCTTTCCTTTTAACTTGCTGACAATCCGGCCACCATCGTAAACAGAAATATTGCCCTGGGCAATACTCCCACCGGGAGCAGCTGCCGCAACACCGGCAGCACCTACGGTAAACATGGCTGCCAGACAGATACGCAGAAGAATTTTCCTTTTCATCTATACCTCCTTCATCTAGCTCTCTCAAGTAGCTGCCGACATGCCCCATCCCCGTGATGGATGCCCAGCAATTATAGACAATTTAACAAGATACCAATTTAATAATATCAGACAGGTCCGTGGCGTCAAGCGGAAATATTCGTCACGGTAGCACCGCAGTATCCGCGCGACCGTTTCATGCCACATCCACCCCATGTTCGCCATAGACCCGGACAAGGTTCTCCACCATCCTCTGCAGGCCGTAGCGAGCCGCTATGGCCTGCCGCTGCTGCTCCACCCGGTCCGGGTCCCTGTGCAGACGGCCGGCGAGACGCTCCAGGCCCCGCCGGCTCGCCCGGAGATCATCATACTCTATCAGCTCGTAGTCATGCACGTGTTCCAGGGGCTCAAGCAGGGAGGGAGTGCGGCATACCAAGAGCGGCAGGCCATAGAGCAGTCCCTGGATAAAGGACTGGGAAATTCCCTCGGCCTCGTAGGACGAGAAAAAGATGATATCAAATGCGGAAAAAAACCGTTCCGGTTCCTCCTGGTGGCCGGTGATGATGCAGCGGTTCGCCACCCCGGCCTCCCGGATCTCCTGCTCCAGCAGAGGCTGATCCCGGCCGCCGCCGACGATCATGAACCGGAAGTTCTCCGGCATCCCGGCCGCGGTCCTGATGATGAACGAATGGCCCTTGTAGTGCCGTAGAAAGGCCACATTGCCTACCAGGATGTCTGTTTCGCCGATGCCGTACCGGCGCCGGATCTCCCGGCGGTCTGTCTCTGAGTAACGGAACCGCTCCTCGTCGATGCCGGTGGGCTGGACCACGATCTTTTCCGCGGCAACCCCCTGCTCGACCAACTGGTCTCGGATGGCGCGGCTGCAGGCAAAGATCACCTGCGGAAAGAGGTTGTAACTCAGCGACGAGGAGATGGGCGCAAGGACATGGCGGGTTCTGGCCACCAGGGGAACGCCGCACAGCCTGGCTGCGCAGCCGGCCATCCATGAATCCTCGGAGGAATGGGTATTGAGCACTGCCGGCCTGATGCGGCGGATGATAGCAAACAGTTCCTTCCACGAGGGCAGGTGAAACTTGGACCTGAATTCCACCGGATAGACGGCAATACCTTCCCCGGCCCCCCGCCGTGCCAGTTCCGAGTCGCGGGGAACAAGGAGACCGGTCCGGCAGCCGAGGCGCCGCATCTCGCGCAGCTCGGTCAGGGTCCGGATCTCCTGTCCTCCCCAGGCGCGGGACCAGTCACTGTGGACGATGAGCGGAGGCTGATTCTGGTTCATGGAATACCCCGTATACCAGGGCAGCGACCGGCTGCCCACAGCTCGATTCTCTTTGCGGTGACACACATGGACGGATGGAAACAGGCGACAGCGGGATTACGATTCGCTCTCCGCCAGTTCTGGAAGGAGCTCGGGTGGCGGTGCAGGTAGGATGAAGTAAAAATTATTGCCCTCCGGCGTTGGTTCATAGCCCACGGTGCCCCCATGCATCTCAATGACATGGCGGATAAAGGAGAGGCCGTGTCCCGTGCCGGGCACACCGTCGGCGTCAGCGCCCCGCCTGCCCTCGCGAAAGAGCCGGTTGCCCTCTTCCGGGGTATAGTGCGGTCCAGTGGTGAAGACATTGAACTTGATCCCGATCCGGCCGGGCTTGGGGTAATCCTCCACGAACCGGCAGCCATAGGCCATGGCCTTGCGCGGCCGTCCCTGGTGATCGATGATCTCCCTGGTGTACTTGGCGGCATTGGAAAACAGATTGGCATAGACCTGGGCGAGCAGGCCAACGTCGACCAGGATCTGGAATTCGTCACCCAGCATGTTCTCCGGATGCTCGATGGTGATGCCGGCGGCCCGCAGACGGCTGGCGTAGTGCTCAAGCTGGGGCAGAATCACCTCTTTTTCCACGTAACAGCGCCTGGGATGCAGGACAAGGTGGCCGCGCTGGAAATGTTCCCGCCGAAACAGGCTCTCCAGGAACAGGCTCATGTTGGCATGGTGCTTGACCAGTTCCCCGTGGTAGCGCAACAGGTCCTGTTCCAGGGACTCGCAACGGTGCAGGCAGTGGCCGCAATCCCGATCCTTGCAGCTTTTGGCGGCCATCTCCCTGATCTCCCTGTTCAATTCCTCCAGCTTGAGAATCTTTTTTCTGAGCTTGTTGAAGAGATGCCGGAAGTACATGTTGGGCACAATGACATTGTGCTCGATATCCATGACCAGGGTGTTGATGAACTTGAGATGGTCGATATTCTGGAGCGCGATCCGGCGATTGTCGAGATTGTAGCCGATCCTGTTGGTATACTTGCCGTAAAAGAACCGGTCTGCCTCGGACAGGGAATCGAGCGGCATGACCTCGAACATGCCCAGGATCCGGTGACGGCCACAGCCGCCCTTGAGACCGCACCAGAAACCGCTGGCTTCGTCCCCGCCGCTTTCCGGCTCCTCCTCGCGGCACTCCACCGGCGGCTGCTTGCTGTAGACGGGGATGACGTAGGAATTCTCTATCTCGTAGGGAGAGTAATCCATGTAGACGTGCTCGGGCGCGGGTTCCGGCTCGGGCAGCACGCCGCGTTCCGAGTCGCAGACAAGCTGCAGGCAGTGACTGTCCTGGCAGAGATACAGCCTGCTGGCCACGCCGGTGATCTCCAGGGGCACGGCGACACAGATGCGGTAGAAGTCCTCCAGCGAATCGTACTCCTGGGCGAGATCAAAGAAGGCCTTCAGGAAGTCATTGTACTTGCTGCTGAAGTTATAGCGGTCGTAACTCTTTGACTTTTCGCGGACGCGACGGCAGATCGCCTCCAGGTCCGGCGGTTTGCCCTGTGTTCGGGAGCGCTCACCCATCACCCTGTTCAGCCCCCGCAGGTATCCATCACGGCCCGAAGGATTCTCCGGGATCGTCTCCGGCCGTTGTTCACAAATCCGGCCCTGCTAGGCAACCGATTCGTTGTCATAAAGTATGACCTCTTCCCGGTCCCCCTTTTCCCGCAGCAGCACATCCACCCGCTGCCCGGGCGCGGTGCGTACCGTCATGCCGACATAATCGGGCTGGATCGGCAGCTCACGGCCGCCCCGGTCGACAAGCACGGCCAGTTGAATGCACCTGGGCCGGCCATAGTCCATGATCGCGTCCATGGCAGCCCGGATGGTGCGGCCGGTGAAGATCACGTCATCCACCAGCACGATGCGCCGGTCTTCGACCAGGAAATCGATATCCGTCTTCCGGACAATGGGGTTCTGGGAGATCAGGCTCCAGTCGTCGCGGTAGAGGGTGATATCAAGATGGCCTGCCGGCAGCTCGCACTGTTCCCTGAGCTCGATC
>WFZC01000370.1 GCA_015489765.1 Desulfobulbaceae bacterium | reverse complement strand
TGGCCAGGGAATGGGAACGCGGCACCATGGAGGCCTTGATGGTGACCCCGGTCTCCATGAAAGAGGTCATCGCCAGTAAAATTATCCCCTATTTCCTCCTTGGCATGGGCGGCATGCTGCTGTCGGTGCTGATGGCGGTCTTTCTCTTTCAGGTGCCGCTGCGCGGTTCCATGTGGCCCCTGATCGTCTCCTCCTCCCTGTTCATGTTCACTGCCATCAACATGGGGCTGTTGATCTCCGTGGCCGCAAAAAATCAGTTCGTCGCCGGTCAGATCGCCATTGTCATCACCTTTCTGCCCGCATTTATCCTGTCCGGCTTTGTCTTTGATATCAGAACAATGCCGGTGGTCATCCAGTGGCTGACCCACCTGGTGGCGGCCCGTTACTTTGTCGATATTCTCCAGACCCTGTTTCTTGCCGGTGACATCTGGCCCCTTTTTCTGATCAATTCGGTCTGGCTTGCCGTTATGGCCCTGTTTTTCCTGATGATTATCAAGAAAAAATCCCGTAAACTTCTGGAATAATTTGTGCTATGCTGAGAAAAATATTCGCCCTGATGAAAAAGGAATTTCGAGCCATTCTCAAAAACAAAAAAACACGAATGGTCCTAATCATTCCGCCCATTGCCCAGATCCTGGTTTTCGGCTATTCGGCCAGTTTTGACCTCAACAAGGTCCCATTCGCCATCTACAACGAGGACCCCGGCCTTGCCTCCCGGCAGTTACTGGCACGTTTTCAGGGAGCGGAAACATTTCATCTCGTTGCCACCATAGACCATGATAACGGCATCGCCCCGCTCATCAATGAAAAAAAGGTGATGCTGGTCCTGCATATCGGGCCGGATTTCACCAGAAATTTGAACAAAGGGCAGCCCGCAAAACTGCAGGTTATCCTGGATGGAAGAAATTCCAACAGCGCCATGATCAGTCTGAATTATGTACGCACCGTTGTCATGGGCTTTAACAGTCACTGGGCCGCCCTCCACGGGGGCCATCATGTGCCGGCCCAGCTTGTCGTCAGCTCCTGGTTTAACAGCAGTCTGGATTCCCACTGGTTTATCATTCCCGGTATTGTCGCCCTGCTGGCCCTGGTTGTCACCCTTGAGGTAACGGCGCTCTCCGTTGCCAAGGAGCGCGAAGCCGGCACCTTTGACCAGTTGCTGGTCACCCCCATGACACCGCTGGAAATCCTGATCGGCAAATCCCTGCCCGGCTTTATCATCGGATTTGTCGAGGCCACCTTTATCATCACCATGACTATTCTCTGGTTTCATGTCCCCTTTCGTGGCTCCTTTCTCGTTCTCTATCTGGGAATCTTCGCCTTTCTTCTTTCAGCCATTGGTATCGGATTGATGATCTCTTCTATTTCCGTTACCCAGCAGCAGGGGTTAATGGGCGCCTTTCTCTTTCTGGTACCGGCGGTCATTCTGTCCGGATTTGCCACCCCCATCGAAAATATGCCGCGGTTTGTCCAGTATATCACCTACCTCAACCCCATGCGCTATTTTCTGATTATCGTCCGTTCAAGTTTCCTCCAGGGGGCCTCCTTTGACCTGCTCTGGAACCTGTACTGGCCCATGGCGCTCATTGGTATCGCCACCCTGACCGCGGCGGGAATGCTGTTTCGTAACCGAATGTATTAACAGATTAAAACAGGAAAAATCATGAAAAACACGACACCACTTGCCAAACAAAAACATACCGCTTGGAGACGTTTTTCGTTTCTTCAGCGAAAAAAACGAATCCTGGTGCTCTCGGCGGCGGTCCTCTGCCTGCTTGGGTCCTGGAATCTGGCCGTTGCCCGTGACCTGGGAACAGTGCTGCTTGAGGTGGAAAAAAAGGCGCCGGACCTGCGGGCGGCAGCCGAAATGGTAAATGTTGAGAAAGCCAATATCAAGGTGGAAAAAAGCCGCTATTTCGGCGAGGTGGATGCCCTGGCCAGAAACACCAACTATAAGGACAATCGGTTGATCAACCCGATCTCTTATCCGGCCGCTTTAGAGCCCGATCTTTTTGACGACAACCAGTTCGGATACGGCCTGACCGCCAAGGTGCCGCTTGATATCAACGGCAAGATCAGCGCCCGCCTGAAGGCGGCCCGCCAGTTAAAAGCAGCCGTTGATGCGGGCCTGGGTGATGTCCGTCTGCAACTCCTGCACACTGCAGCCGCCCTGTACCATGATATCGAGGGGACCCTGGCGGACCAGCAAGCGTTGCAACGCCAGATAGATGCACTGCAGGCCCACATCCGGACCACCGAAGCAGCCATAGAGGCTCAACAGGCCATTCCGGTCAAGAAAATGCGGCTGGTGACCGAACGTGAAGACGTTAAAGGTCGACTCGCCGCGCTGAAAGGACGGGAGAAGCAGTTACGGGCGGCCTTGGCCTCCCTGATGGCGGCCCGGACCTTTCCCGACGCCCTGTCCCCCATCCACGTCCTGCCGAAAAAGCTGGACTGGCAGGAAACACTTATTGACCAACGCCCCGATATCATGGCGGCAAAGGCCCGGCTTGCCGCGGCTGAATCATCCGTGCGGGCGGCACAGGCTGAACGGTATCCCCAGATGGATGTGAATGGTTCCTGGCTGCGTAACCAGGGGTACAACGGTGAAGGTGACGACAACTGGACGGTTTCCGTCCGTCTCGGCCTGCCCCTGTGGGACGGCGGTGGCAGGAGGGCGCAGGTTGAAAAATCCGGGGCCGAGGTACGGGTACAACAACAAAAGCTGGCCGCCCTGCGCTACCGGGCAAGGGCGCAGTTTATCGCCGCCCGGGCCGGCTGGGATGCGGCCGCGGCCAGATATAATGCCGCCGTGGCCTCGGAAAAGGCAGCCAAGGAAACCGAACGGATCCAGGCGAACAGATTTAACGAGGGATTGATCACCGCCGATGACCTGGTGAATGCCGAGGCGGCCCTGGCAACGGCCCGTTCCGGCAAGGCCATAGCGCTTACCGACTGGTGGAAGGCGGGCGATAAAATCCAGATCGCCCTTGGCCGCGAGCCGGCATTATATCCCGGCAGGCAGGCAAAAAAATGATGGCGTCGTAAAAACTTCGATCTACTGCGTCGTGTGTCCTGGGGCGACTCACAACATACTACCTGTATAGTTGAGACCCGCCCCGGAACACTACTCCTCGGAGTCTTCGCTACGCTCCGCTTACCTGTATATCTGTGTTTTTACTTAGCCATCTTTGAAAAAATTTGGGCTTTTTAAAAGTTCATCAAAAATAATATCGAATCGGGACACCGGCAACGTCAACAAAACGGCACATTCGCGGCTATAGTCCCGCCTGCAATTTGCACCGGAATGCGTAATTTCGGCAGGAACGGCTTCAGCCGCCTCTGCTGTCCATACGGACTGGACCGTCCAAAGAATTTGCGAGGCACCCCATGCAGAGAAACGCCTTTTTCCTCTACAGCGATACCGAACGGGCGGGAACAAGAATAGCTGCCCTGGGATTGATGGCGATGCTCAAACGGGAAGTCGCCGATGTCGCCTATTTCAAGCCTATTATCAGCTGGCCTGCCGAAACCGATCCTGACATCCACTTCGTCAAACACTACTTTAAACTCAGACAACCCGTTGAAACCGCATATGGCCTGCATATAGACGAAGTGCGGAAACTGATTGCCGAAGATCGTCTCCATGAGGTGTATGAGAGGATTCTTGAGCGATATCATGCCTTGGAACAGGCCTATGACTTTATCCTCTGCGAAGGAATCGAGGACGATTTTGATTTTGGAGAGGTCCTTGATTTTGATATCGACCTTGAGATCGCCGTCAACCTTGCCGTCCCCCTGGTTGTCGTTGTCAATGCGCAAAAAACTGAAAAGGCAACAGATCTGCAGCAACACCTCAGGCTGTTGGAGCGCACTTTTGCAAAGCGCCGCCTCCAGGTTCTTTCATTTATCGTCAATCGTGTCAATGGATCACTGATGGAGGAGGCACAGACAACCCTGCAGACGGAAACACCCCTTTTTACTCTGCCTGAAGTAGCGGAACTCAACCAACCGACCATTGCGGAGATCATGGAGCAGACGGGAGCGACGCTTCTTACCGAGGACGAGAAGATGCTCGACCGCTCGGTGAGCCAAAGTATTGTCGGGGCGATGACGCTTGAGCATTATCTGCATTACCTCAAAGACGGCGCTCTGATTATTGTGCCGGGTGACCGGGCGGATATTCTCGTGGGGACCTTCTGGGCAAACCTTTCCCGAAAAAATCCTTCAATCGCCGGCATACTGCTGACCGGCGGTCTGATTCCTTCAAAGAGTATCATACACCTGCTCTCGGGTGTGGTGGATTTTCCCGCCCTGCCGATGATCACACTCTCTGTTGATACCCAGACAGCGGCCTTGATGGTGCAGGCGGTCCAGCCGGAAATCACATTGAAAAGTAAGCGAAAGATCTCCCTTGCCGAGGGACTTTTCAATGATCATGTCGATCTTGAGATCATCAAAAAACGGTTCAGGCTGCCGCGACCGGAAACCATGACACCGGTACGATTTACCTACATGTTGTATGAAAAAGCCCGCCATTCGGGCAGTGATATTCTGCTGCCGGAAAGCGATGACGAGCGCGTTCTCAGGGCAGCAGAAATCGTGCTTCGCCGCAATCTCTGTCAAATTACCCTGTTGGGAAAGCCTGAAAAGATTTCCCAACGGGCAAGCCTGCTGGGACTGGACCTGGCCAAGGCCCGTATCGTCGATCCGGAACAGTTCCCGGATATGGATACCTTTGTTGAAACATTTTACCGCTTGCGCAAGCACAAGGGTATTATCCGGCCAATGGCAAAAGAGATGATGAGCCGTGTCAGTTATTTTGCGACCATGATGGTTTATCTGGGACATGCCGACGGCCTGGTCAGCGGCGCCACCCATACGACGCGGGAAACGATCAAACCGGCCTTTGAGATTATCAAGATGCGGCCGGGCGCCGGCCTCATCTCCAGTGTGTTCTTCATGTTGCTGCATGACAGGGTCCTGGTATATGGCGACTGCGCGGTCAATCCCTATCCGGATGCTGACGCGCTTGCTGAAATTGCCATCCAGTCGGCCCGGACCGCCCAGGCATTCGGCATCGAGCCGCGGGTGGCGATGCTCTCCTATTCCAGTGGTAATTCCGGAATCGGCAGAGATGTTGAAAAGGTGCGACTGGCGACGGAAACAGCCCGGCGAAAGGCGCCCGATCTGCCGATAGAAGGACCAATGCAGTATGACGCCGCCATTGATCCGCAGGTCGCCAAGGAAAAGATGCCGGACAGCCGGGTTGCCGGACAGGCGACAGTCTTTATCTTTCCTGATCTCAATACCGGCAACAACACCTACAAGGCCGTGCAGCGAAGCGCCGGGGCCATTGCCATCGGGCCGATCATGCAGGGCATCAAAAAACCGGTCAACGACCTGAGCCGGGGTTGCCTGGTGGAAGATATCGTCCATACGATTGCCATTACCGCCGTCCAGGCCGCCATGGAAAAAGAGGAACAGCGCCCATGAAAATCAACAGGTTAGGCTAAAAAACATGCGTAACCTGATTTTCGGATACAAATTCACAGGGAGGAATTATGATAACAATCAATCCCAAAGGTGTAAAAGCATGGGTGAATTTTACATTTCAGCCGCATGGTGATGTCACGTCG
>WFZC01000369.1 GCA_015489765.1 Desulfobulbaceae bacterium | reverse complement strand
CTGGATCCCCGCCCAACAGACTGCGGGGATGACGCTCTGAATTGCCTGCAACTGGGTCATTCCGGCAGGTTGTTGGCCGGAATCCATATAATTAGCAGCAACTTACCATCAGTTATTGAGAAGTTACAAAAAACATGCGTAACCTTATTTTCGGATAAACCAGCATGGCTGGACCAGATTGGCCAACCACAACAAACAATGAAAATCTCCGACTCCGGCATGGGCAGCCATGTCCTCCGTGGGCTATTTTCGGATTAAGCTGTCCTGTTCGCTGTTATCAGCGGCTGTCATTCGCGGCTGAAAACCGCTCCTATCATTCGCGGCTTAAAGCCGCTCCTACCTTGCCTTTGCCATTGCCCTGGCAAAGGCATCCCCTGAACGGGCGATAACATCCTCATCTATGCAAAAGGCAAGACGGATATAGCCGGGGGCGCCAAAACCGCGTCCGGGCACGGCCAGGATCTTCTCACCGGCCAGGATACGGCAGAATTCCACATCATCGGCTATCGGTGTTTTGGGAAAGAGATAAAAGGCGCCTTTTGGCCGCACATATTCAAGACCGGCCCGGTCAAGAATATCACAGAACACCTGACGCCTGCGGGCATAGATCGAACAGTCCACATGTTCGTCCTGCAGCCGGGCCACGACCCGCTGCATCAGGGCCGGGGCATTGACAAAGCCGAGGATGCGGTTGGCAAGGGTCATGGCATCGAGCAGGGGTATCTTTTCCTTCATATCAGGATGAACGGCAATATAACCGATCCGCTCTCCGGGCAGGGAAAGGTCCTTGGAATAGGATGAAACAACTATGGCGTTGGTTGAGGCCGCCATCACCGACGGAACCTGGATATCGTCATAGACTATCTGGCGATACGGCTCATCCGAGATAAGATAGATATTACGGCAGTACTTTTCACCCGCCTTTTCCAGTAATTGCCCAAGCGCCTGCAGAGACGCCGCGGAATACACCTGGCCGGTGGGATTATTGGGGCTGTTGATCAGCACCGCCTTGGTCTTTGGGGTCAAAGCGGCCTCAATACCATCGAGATCAAGTTTAAACTCCTCATCGGTGGCAACGACCTTGGTGACCCCGCCATGATTATCCACATAAAAGTTGTACTCGACAAAAAACGGGGCCAGGATAATCACCTCGTCACCGGGATCAAGCAGGGATTTCATCACCACGTTCAGGCCGCCGGCGGCGCCACAGGTCATCAGTATATCACCCTGGGTCAGGGCAGCATCCTGCTCCGATGAGAGCCGCTCTGCCAGCGATTCCCGGACAAAGGGAAAGCCGCCGTTTGGCATGTAGCCATGAATACCCGGCTTTTCATCCGCGGCCAGCTCCTGAAGAACCTCGGCGAATTTGGCAGGCGGCGGAACATCCGGATTGCCCAGACTGAAGTCAAAAACATTTTCCGCCCCAAATTCAGCCTTCATTTTCGCCCCTTCTTCAAACATCTTGCGTATCCAGGATGATTTTTCGGCAAATGCCTGCATCTTTTTGGAAATGGTCATGGCTTCCTCATGGTGTCTATTGTCTTTGTTCTCAACTCCGGCATTACCTGACAGACAATGCCTTCTTCCCTGTCAACACTATTCCGATGGCCGCACCCGGCTCAGGCGCCGTTAAATTTCTTTTTGAAATAGTCATAGGCCGCATTTATTTCCTTCATCTTTTCCTCGGCAACGCCTTTGAACTCATCGCCGAGATGGGCGACCTTGTCCGGATGATACTGCATGGACAGCTTGCGATAGGCCTTTTTTATCATGACAAAATCAGCACCCGGTTCCAGACCAAGGACAGCATAGTACTGTTCCTCGTACTGGGCGGACGTGGTCGAGCTCTCCTGCCGCCCGTACATGTATTTTGCTTCGATATTACGAAGATCATAGGAACTGATTTCCAGAAAAGCCGCAATATTCCTTGCCTGGCGCAACTCCTCTTCGACGACCGGCTTTTTCAGATAAATAATCTGGTAGACAAGCTCCAGCAGGATCAACCTCCCCTCATAGGCAAACTTCTGCTTGAACTCGGTCAAGAGGGAATTCATGTCCTCGTCGGAATTACGGGCATCCTTGATCAACTGCTTGACCCAGTACATCTGGTCGGTATCATAATGGAGATTGTACTGAAAGAAGTTGGTCATGGTCGCCAGTTCCGCCTTGGTGAAATGGCCGTCCATTTCGGCGATCTTGACCAGGATATGCACAAGCAGGTAGACAAACTGCCGGTGGGTTTCGGTCTGGGTGGACTCATAGGTGGAGACCCGGCGCCGTATATAATAGGAAAACCCGTAAAAAGCGGCAATGAGGAGAAAAAACCCGAACAGGCCGGAAAAGAAGAGAGAGCCGAGAAAATTCATCAATGCGGGAGCGCCGCCGGTCACCAGCAGCAAAAGGGCGGCGATGAGCAGACAACCGCCGCATCCCGGTTGATTAGGTTGTCGATATTCCATTGGTCAGGAGAAAGGGAAAAGGGAAAGGTATCAGGCCGCTGCAGAACGGTCATTTGCGCCAGCTTCTTCGGCAAACAGGGCGTCAACAAACTCGTGGGCGTCAAAATCCCGCAGGTCATCCATCTGTTCACCGATACCGATAAAACGCACGGGAATTTTCAGTTCCCGGCAGACATTGGCCACAATACCACCCTTGGCCGTGCCGTCAAGCTTGGTCAGGGCAAGGCCGGAAACCCCCACAGCCTCGCCAAAGAGTTTGGCCTGGGAGATACCGTTCTGGCCGGTGGTGGCATCGAGTACCAGCAGCACCTCGTGCGGGGCGCCCTCCATTTTTTTTCCGATCACCCGTTTGATTTTTTTCAGCTCTTCCATCAGGTTGACACTGGTATGCAGCCGGCCGGCGGTATCGATAATGATGGCATCAAAATCGTTTTTGACGCCGTAATCCAGGCCGTCAAAGACAACCGACGAAGGATCGGCGCCCGGCTTGCTGGCAATGATATCCGTCCCCACCCGCTGGGCCCATATTTTGAGCTGATCAATGGCGGCGGCCCGAAAGGTATCAGCGGCAATCAACAGGACCGTTTGACCGGATTCCTTGAATTTATTGGCTATCTTGCCGATGGTGGTGGTCTTGCCCACCCCGTTGACACCAACGACCATGATGACAAAGGGCCCGGATTCCGGCATGACCAGTTCGGCAGGTTGATCCGAGGCAAGCAGATAGCCGAGAATTTTATCGCGCAGTATTTTCTTTAATGCCTGGGGATCGCTGAGCTCTTTTCGCTTGACCTGCCGCCGAGCGGCATCGAGCAGATCCATGGTGGTTGCCACTCCGAGATCCGAGGTGATCAGAATTTCCTCCAGTTCATCAAGAAGGTCCTCGTCAATCTCCTTTTTGCCGAGAAAAATGGAATCCAGCCGGTAGAGCAGACCCTGCCGGGTCTTGCCCAACCGCTCCTGCAACCGCTGAAACAAGGATTTCCTGGTGGGCTTGTCAGCGGTAACCGCTGCGGCAGCTGTCTCCTCTACTGGCTGTGGTTCCTGTTCTTGCTCCGGCTGCTCTTTCTCCGGACCCGTAAGGCCTGTTGCTTCTTCCGCCAATCCTGCAACGTCATCGGCCTGTTCGTCGGCCAATAACTCCTCAAGAGGCTGATCAACAATGGTATCTTCTTCTTCCCCGGCCACTGTTGGCTGGGCCTTGGTTTCCAGCTCTGTCCCCTCTTTATGCAGCAAATCCGGTTCAACGTCCTGTTCTGCCGCCGAACTCTCCTGATCAGCGATGACATCCGTGGCTCCGACATCCTCATCTGGCTGATCCGGCGCCAGTAACTCTTCCAGGGTTTGATCTACAATATCAGCCTCTGCTTCAGAGGTCGGCTCTTCCAATGAATCCGTCTCCTCATCCGCATCAGCAATCAAGGCGGTCAGCGTCTTGTCCAGGCTCTCTTCTTCGGGATGCTCATCCATCAGCACAGGGGATTCATGCAGTTCTGCACTTTCCTGTGGCCCGTGAACTTCGTCAACCTGTTCCGGAGAACTATCTTCAGCAGCCGTTTCCTCTGGGCCGGTAACAGCAGAAGGTGCTTCATCAGCGCTGGTAATGGCTGTCTCTTCCTCGCATACCTCTTCTTCTGTGACAATTTCCTGCCCGGCTTCGGCGTGCTCCTGTTCAGCGGCGGGCTGTTCCTCTGCAGGTAAAACCTGATTATCGGGGCGAACATCTGGCTCGTCTTGCGTTTCAGCCATTACGCCGAGCGGTTCCTCCACAGAGGATTCACGAGAAAGCCCAGGCTCTTCCGAGGCAACAGACTCTTTCTGCCCACTCTGCCATTTCTCAATGTCTGGAGGAGACGTTGACGGTATGTCTTCCGAACCACCTGAATCAGATTCTGCATTGGCTTCTTCTTCAACCGACTCTGAAATCAAATCTTCCTGAGCAGGAGCTTCTTTTCCATCGCCCACCTCCGAGACAACAGGAGATTCCGCATCGTCGCGGGTAGCAACAGGTTCCTGTTCCAGAGATGTTTCCTGTTTTTTCTTTTTGGAAAATTTTCTTTTAAACCAGCCAAGCATTATCTATTCACCTGTATCACGATATATTTTCAATGGATCAATCTTCATCCCGACACTCCATCATCTTCCCTTTCCAGGGCATGTTCCAGTACTTCCTCTATGGTATGGGGATACCTGAACACAACCCCTTCTCTGACATCCTCGGGTATCTCCAGCACATCTTTTTCATTAAGTACCGGCAGGATCAGCTCGCGAATACCCGAACGTAAGGCCGCCAGCACCTTTTCGGCGATTCCGCCCACGGGCAGGACATCGCCACGCAGGGTGATTTCGCCGGTCATGGCCACGTCGCGGCGCACGGACCGGCCGGTAATCACCGACACCAGGGAACAGACCATGGCCACACCGGCTGATGGTCCGTCCTTGGGGATGGCGCCTTCGGGCACATGGACATGGATGTCTATGGTGGAAAAGATGTCCTCATCAATACCAAGGCTGGCTGCATGGGAGCGGATATAGGTCAGGGCAGCCGTGGCCGACTCCTTCATGACATCACCGAGTTTGCCGGTAAGGGTCAGGCCACCCTTGCCCTTCATTATGGAGGACTCGATAAACAGTATCTGGCCACCCACCGGGGTCCAGGCGAGCCCAGTGGCCAGGCCGGGCCCCCAGGTCCTGGCCTTTATCTCCGGAAAAAAGCGGACCGGCCCCAACATTTCATGAACATCCTCGGCCAGGATCACCCGCTTCCCCATGTGTCCTCTGGCGATTTCAGCGGCAACCCCGCGACAAAGGGCCGCTATTTCCCGTTCCAGATTACGCACTCCCGCCTCGCGGGTATAGGACCTGATGAGCAGGAGCAGGGTTTCATCAGGTATCTCCAGGTCATCTTCAGTCAGGGCATGGGCCTCAAGCTGTTTACCAAGCAGATGCCGCCTGGCAATGGCCACCTTTTCCTGTTCAGTATAGCCCGAAAGCTCCACGATCTCCATCCGGTCCCGCAGGGGACCGGGAATGGTGTCCAGGACATTGGCGGTGGCGATGAACATGATCTTAGACAGATCAAACTCTATATCGAGATAATGGTCGGTAAAGGTGGAATTCTGCTCCGGATCAAGCACTTCCAGCAGGGCCGAGGATGGGTCACCACGAAAATCGTTGCCCAGCTTGTCCACCTCGTCAAGCAGGAAAACAGGATTATTGGAACCGGCCTTTTTCAGACTCTGGATAATGCGTCCGGGCAGGGCGCCGATATAGGTCCGCCTGTGGCCACGGATTTCGGCTTCATCATGGACGCCCCCCAGGGCGATACGGACGAACTTGCGATTCATGGTGCCGGCTATGGACTGGCCAAGCGATGTTTTACCCACTCCCGGCGGACCGACAAAGCAGAGAATAGGGCCATGCATGTCCTCTTTCAGTTTACGGACCGCCAGAAATTCAAGAATGCGCTTTTTTATTTTTTTCAGGCCATAATGGTCCTTGTCCAGGTCCTCCTCGGCCTTGTCAAGGTCCAGGGTGTCCGTGGTCGATTCCAGCCAGGGCAGATCAAGAATCCATTCGATATAGTTGCGAGAAACAGTATACTCCGGAGAAGAAGGGGGAATTCTCTCCAACCGGGCCAGTTCCTTGTCCACGACCTTGCGCGCCTCTTCGGGCAGTTTTTTCTCTGCTGCCAGATCACGCAGTTCCCTGATTTCGACCTTGTCTTCGTCTCCCTCGCCCAGCTCCTTGCGAATGGCCTGCAACTGCTGGCGGAGAAAAAATTCCCGCTGCTTTTTATCCATGTCCTTTTTCATGGATTTTTGCAGCTCGTCGCTCATCTCCGCTGTTTCCAGTCTGTCATTCAGATGCCGGGCCACCTGATGCAAAAGTTCCTCCAGTTCAGGAATCTCGATGATTTCCTGTTCTTCTGCAAGCTTGAGATTAAGTTGAGAGGTGACAAGATAGGCGATATGGAAAGGATCGCTAAGGGCATTGACCGTGGCCAGCATCTCCTGGGGAAGCTGGGTCAGCTTGACCAGTTTCTGGAACTGATTGCGAATATTGAGTATAAGGGCCTCGATCTTTTTATTTTCCTTCTTCTCCATGGGCATCTCTTCCACTTTGGCCCGGAGATAGGGAGTGACCTGGGTAAATTCAACAATCTTAATCTTTTTCGTGCCGCTGATCAGGACCTGATAATATCCCTCGTCGGCCTTGGTCAGTTTATGGATATAACCGATTACCCCAACCTGATAGAGATCATCGGGCCCCAACTCCTCGGTGGCGGGTTTTTCCTCTCGTCCGGGGACCAGACCGACCATGCGGTCCCCAAGCAGGGCCTCGTCAACAAGTTTTTTGGAAGATTCACTGCCTATCTGGAGGGGAAACCCCATGCCGGGATAGAAAACAAAACCGTGCAGGGGCAGGATGGGCAGCTCCTCCGGAACCGGCAGGGTCAACGGATCAACCGATTTTTCCTCTATCGTTTTGTCAGTCATCGTTGTTCTCCTCCACGCACCTCAATGCAGACCCGACCCTTTGTTCTTCGTTTTGGTAGGGTAAGCAGCAGGAAACCTTTGCTGTACGACGAAACGGCCCCATCAACATCGACCACTGCCGGCAGGGAGAGTACCCGTTCAAATCTGCCGATTTCTATTTCCAACTGATGAACACAGGCAATGGCCCCGTGGACCGGAAGTTGCCTGACACCGTTGATTTTAACCTGATGTTCACTGACAATCACCTCAAGGTTATCAAGCGTTACTCCGGCCAGGTCGAAATAGATGTATATCTCCTTTTCCGCCTCGTAAATATCAGCCGGCGGCTGCCAGCAGCCGCTCTCAACGGGGACCATCCTGGCCAGTGACATGTTGCGCAGCATACGGCCGGTTTGCTGCTGCATGGCCTCCAATTCCTGAACAAGCTTTTCACTGAAACGATCCATAACATCCTCGCAAAAGCTGCATCGATGCGCAAGCGGCCCGACTGGATATTGATTTGATTGCCCGATTATGAAGTATAGATAAGCACTATAACGTTTCCGGCAATCAATTATCAACAAAAAGGTAAGCCGCCTGAAAATCAGGCAGAACCACTGCCAAATGTAATGACCATGCATCGCCTCCCTATTTGAAAACCCTGAACCCGGTACACGGGCAAGGACAATTTTTTTGACCACCATCAATCCTCAGAAACAAGGGACACCATAGCTTTGGTGGGATTAAACAACGAGAACCTCACAGCGCAACAAGTGAATTTTATGTCAAATTAAACAACGGATGTCGGGCGATGGTATTCCTGATACGTCTTTGCTGAGCTTTGGTGGTAATCAGGAAAATATTTTTTCATTGCTTTTCAATGTGCCGTAATTAAAGTATGAGTTCCGCAAGAGAATTACAGTACGGGCAACAGGGCTGCTGTCGAATTTCATCCCCCTGGTCTGAACAGAGGACCGTTTTTTTCCGAGGGCTGCCCCGGCGGACAAACGTGTTGCCTGACTCAAACTGGCTTATGGAATTTTTTTACAATAAATCCAACAATTAAGTTATCTCATACATTTTCACTGGAGGTTATCATGGGAAGTTCATGTGGAGGATCCTGCGGGTCCAATGGCCAGAGTAGCTGCAACTCGGCCGATGCACATCTTGCGCAGCAGGATATTGCCATTACAAAATCCTTGGGAAAAATTAAAAACAAAATCCTGGTTATGAGCGGAAAAGGCGGGGTCGGCAAATCAACGGTTGCCGTCAACCTGGCCCTTGGCCTTGCCCGTCGCGGCCACAAGGTGGGCCTTATGGATGTCGACCTGCACGGTCCCGATGTCTGCCGGATGCTGAACCTGGACGGCAAGCTCGAGCCGCCGAAAAATCCGAGCGACCTGGTGCCGCCCCTGATCTATAATGACAATGTCAAGGTCGTCTCCTTGGAATACATGATGAAAGATCGTGATGACGCCATCATTTGGCGCGGGCCGCTGAAGATTCAGGCCATCAGGCAGTTTGTCGCCGATATGGACTGGGGAGAACTTGACTATCTGATTGTTGATGCCCCTCCCGGCACCGGGGACGAGCCCCTGTCCGTCGCCCAGACCATTCCCGGGGTCAAGGCAGTGGTTGTGACAACGCCGCAGGCGGTGGCCCTGGCCGATGTCCGCAAATCGATCAACTTCTGTAAAACCGTGGAAATGGACATTGTCGGCGTGATAGAAAACATGTCCGGTTTTATCTGCCCCCATTGTAACGAAACTGTTGACATTTTCAGCTCCGGCGGCGGCGAAAAGACGGCCCGCGATTTTGATCTGCCTTTCCTGGGTCGGGTGCCCATGGATCCCAGGGTTGTTATCGCCGGAGACACGGGAACCCCATACCTGTCATCGGAGGAGGAAACCCCTGCAACCAAGGCCTTTGCCCATGTTGTCGAGGCCGTGGAAAACAGAATGCCGCCCCGGGGCAGTGTCAGCCTCGATACCATGGCTGCGGAAGGCTCTACCTGCGGCTGCGGCGGTGGTGGCTGTGATCCCGGCAAATGTGACTGTTAGTAGGGCGTAACATACAAGGGCGGGAAGCCTGCCGGCAGCCCGCCCGCTTTTTTGATATACTGCTTTACTTCCTTCGACCGATCTGTCCCCAATCATATAAACCACCACTCATTAACGGCCCAGCAAACCATGAAAATTCAACAACTGACCGTCGGCATGATGGGCGTCTGCTGTTATATTGTCTCCTGTGAAGCAACAAACAGGGCCGCCATTATCGATCCCGGCGGTGATGAGGACCAAATACTTGATGCCTGCAACAAAGACAATCTGCAGGTTGAATACATCATTGCCACCCATGGCCATCCGGACCACGTCTGCGGCAACGGACCGATCCAGGAGGCCACCGGCGCAAAAATCGTCATGCATAAAGACGATGCCGATTTTTTTTCAGCCCCTGACATTAAACAATACTTCTCCATGCTCGGACTTGCCGAATCTCCGCCTGCCGATATCCTGGTGACAGATGGCGATGTCATTACCGTGGGTGAGGAATCCCTGCGGGTGCTGCACACGCCAGGCCACACGCCAGGCGGCATCTGTCTGTACAACCCGTCCGACTGTTTCACCGGAGACACCCTGTTTGTTGGTGGGGTTGGCCGCACCGACTTTCCGGGAGGTTCCATGGAGGAGCTGACCGCATCCATCCGGGAAAAACTGTTGACCCTGCCCCCGGAAACCACGGTCTGGCCCGGTCACGGGTATGGCGGTCTGCGCTCAACCATCGGTGATGAGGCCCGTAACAATCCCTATCTGTAACTTTTTCTGTCCCGTATGCGTGAAATAATCCTTGGCACAGCCGGCCATGTTGACCATGGCAAAACCTCGTTTATCAAAGCGCTTACCGGCATTGAAACCGACCGCCTCAAGGAGGAAAAAAAGCGCGGCATCACCATCGAGCTTGGCTTTGCCCACCTTGATCTTCCCTGCGGCCATAGGCTTGGCATTGTCGACGTGCCGGGCCATGAAAAGTTCATCCGCAACATGGTGGCCGGGGCCGCCGGCATGGACATGGTCGCCTTTATCATTGCCGCTGATGAGGGTATCATGCCACAGACTGTCGAGCATTTCGAGATTTGCAAACTGCTTGGCGTTGAGGACGGGCTGATCATCCTGACCAAGAAAGACATGGTCGAGCCGGAATGGCTGGAAATGGTGGAGGAAGAGGTCCAGGAATTTTTCCGCGACAGCTTTTTGGAAAACGCGCCCATTTTGAGTGTTTCCTCGACCAGCGGAGAGGGGATCGATGCGGTTCGGCAGGAACTGGACAAAAAGGTCAGTCGTATTCACTTTCAGGAGGAATTCGGCCCATTTCGCCTTGCCGTTGACCGGGTCTTTTCCATGAAGGGTTTTGGCACCGTTATCACCGGCACCTCCCTGTCCGGCCGGATCAGTGTCGGTGACGAACTGATGTTCTACCCTAAAGAGGTAACGGCGAAAATCCGCGGCATCCAGGTGCACGGCAATGATGTGGAGATCATCGAGGCCGGACACCGGACAGCCATCAACCTGCAGGGTATTGAAAAAGAGGAGATCAACCGGGGCGACATGGCCGCAACACCCGGTTCCATGATCCCGTCCATCCGGATGGACTGCCGGCTGCATTACCTCAAGAGCAATGAAAAGGAACTGATCAACAGGACCAGGGTCCGGGTCCATGTCGGCACCAGGGAAGTCCTTGGCCGGGTGAGCCTGATGGAAACCGATGCTATCGGGGCAGGCAGCGATGCCAATGTCCAGCTTCTTCTCCAGGAGCCGGTCGCGGTCTGGCCCGGCGACAGGTATGTCATCCGCAGTTATTCACCCATACGCACCATTGGCGGCGGCATCGTCTACAATAATGCGCCCCGCAAGCGGAAACGGACCGTTGCCCGTGACAGGGAACGAAACAGGGAAATTTTCACCCTCTACCGTAAGGGAAGCGCGGAAGAAAAGATGCTGCTCTTCCTTGAGGAAAGCGGATTTGAAGGCATTATCGAGGACGAGCTGGCCACCCGGCTCGGAGTTTTCGGCAAAAAACTGAAAAAACTCCTGCAACAGCCCATATCAACGGGTAAAATCGTGGTGGTTGAATCGGACAGCAGGCGCCTGGTCGCAGCTTCTGTTCTCAAACGGCTGACTACGACCATTCTGCAGCTTCTGGCCGACTATCACCGGAACAATCCCCTGAAATCAGGTCTTGCCCGGGAGGAACTTCGCTCCCGGCTCAGGCCGCAGGTAGATCCGAAGCTCTTTAATTACGCGCTAAATTTTTTAACAAAAAAAGGAAAAATTATCCAGGAAGAGGCCGAGGTGCGCCTTGCCGGCCATGAGGTCACCTTGCAGGTAGACGAGCAGGCCATGCGGGAAAAAATCAGCCGCCTTTACCTGGAAGCCGGGTTAAAGCCGCCCAACCTCAAAGATGTGCTGGCACAATTCAAGGAATTCCCGGAAGGACAGATTCGCCAGGTCATTGACCTGCTTGTGCAGGATGGCGCCATTGTCAAGATCAACGAGGCGCTCTACTTCCACGCCTCGGTTCTGGAAAAATTACAGGAGCAACTGGTCGATTTTATCAAAAAAGAGGGTGAAATCGACGCCCCCCGTTTCAAGAAGATGACCGGACTGACCCGCAAGTTCTCCATCCCCCTGCTGGAATACTTTGACAAAATCAAACTCACCATCCGCATCGATGATAAACGGGTGCTGAGAAAGGGATAAACCAGCATGGCTGGACCATAATTTACCGTCCCAGCCACAACAGATAAGCGTAGACTTCGAATGATGAAAATATCCCGAAAGGACACAACTACGCGGGCTATTTTCGGATAAACCAGCAGCGCACAAATAATGAAAAACCATAGCGCATGAATGTCTTTTTTACCCGCAGAGCGGGCGGGCAAGTATTCCTGATCGGCAGCTCATGTCACGTTCACCGCAGAGCGGTGTAACAAGAAAAAGTGTTCTTGTAGCACCGCTCTGCGGTGCTACACATCATCTGGCGCTCTGCGCCATTTTCATCAGATCAACTATCATTTCCGGCCTTCTTACTTCCCGCCCGGTCCTTTCTGGCGGACGATACACCGTATCGCCGCCTCGTTATCACTGTTCTGAAAAAAACTGTTAATAGTTTCCGCATATTTTTTCTTACTGATATCGCCCGCGCCAAGGGCGCTGGTCCAGGAGATAAAAAGCGGTTCACTGGTGTTCATGGAGAACATGGAAGTTACCGTGTAACCGCCAACACGATACCTACCGCAATTTCGCTCCACCTTGCGCAGGAAATTACTTGTTTTTGCCCGTTTGGGTCCAACGGGATGGAAACCTGAGCACCCGGCAAGAAAAACCATAACCAGGCAAAATAAAGCCGCTGTAAAGAATGTGTTTCGTTTGGCATATCGTTTCATGCTTCTTTCTCCGTCCTGTATAACCAGTGGTATCCTGAATAGTTTTTTTCCCATCACTACCCTACCCTTTTTCAAGGGAAATTGCATTGGCTGTTTCAGGATACCCATCTCGCAACGCTGACCGCAGGGGTGAGGCGTACCAAATCGCCGGGAGAGGTCGGATTCCTGCACATTGGTGAATTCCCTCAGGGCAGGAGCGGATTTATCCGAAAATAGCCCGCGTAGTTGTGTCCTTTCGGGATATTTTCATCATTCGAAGTCTACGCTTATCTGTTGTGGCAGGGATGGTAAATTATGGTCCAGCCATGCTGGTTTATCCGAAAATCGTCCACGGAGGACAAGGCTGCCCATGCCAGAGTCGGAGATTTTCATTGTTTGTTGTGGTTGGCCAATCTGGTCCAGCCATGCTGGTTTGTTCGCGAATAATCAGGTTTCAAACCTTCCATGCCGAAGAAAACCGACCACCTGCCTGATCACCTCTTTCTTCATCATTATAAAGGTATGGCCGTGCGAAACAACCAGAAAATCCCTCATACCCTCCAGGCGGGCTGACTGCACCGAAACCTTGCCGTCGTTGGGGTGGGCAACCATTGACGAAAACAGCGGTTCAAGGGGTTGATTGCCGGTAATGATACCAACAGGAAAATTTGCCGGGCCAAGGCTGTTGGGCACCGAATCCGGACCTGTTGAAAGAGAACAGCCGCCGGGGCCGTTAAAGCTGCGAAACCACCACTTGCCACCAAATTTATCCACAATTTCACTGCCATGGTTGGGTGGGGCCAGCATCACCACCCGGCCGAGGTTTGCCACCACATGTCCGGCCAGGTAATGGCGAACCACGATACCTCCCATGGAATGGGTGACAAAATGTATTTTTTGTAAATCTTTTTCACCTGTCTTGCGGCGGCATGCATCCATTGCCAAAGGAATATATTTTTCCGCAAGATAAGCGACCGGATACCTGCGCGTGGGATAATTCAGGTTGCAGGTAAGATATCCGGCCTGTTGCAGGGCCTTTTCCATGGGCCGCATGGAAAAGGCAGTTCTGGCCAGGCCATGGAGTAGGATGACACATTCCTTGATTTCCATCTATTTGCTCATGTTTGGTTCCTGTTCGCGGATAAATCCGCTCCCACGGTTGCTCGATCATTAATTCGGGTATGGGTACGGGCATAATCTCCGGCAACGATGTGGTCAATCATTGGCAAGCATTCGCTGCACACTGCGGTAATCGGTCTTGCCGGTTCCGAGCAGGGGAATTTCGGCAACCCGCTGTACGCGGCGGATGTTATGCAGGGGAGAGAGTCCGCCCCGGCGCAGGGCCTGGTTTATCCGTTGCCGGTCAATATCGAGAACCGTCAACAGCACCAGTTCAGGATGGTCATCCCCGGTTGTTGCAACGGCAAGGGGGGGATCCTGGTAATCGGCGCCGAATTCGGCCAGCAGAATCTCCTCGATGGCCGGCAGTGAAATCATCTCACCGCCCAGCTTGACAAAGCGCTTGAGCCTGCCGCTGAAGGTGAGCAGGCCGTCCGCCCGCATGGTGACCAGATCACCGGTATCATACCATTTTTTGTTATCATGGGTGACAAAGGGTGAGGGCGCATCGCCCAAGTAGCCGGCAAAGACATTGGGACCGCGCACCAGCAGACGACCGGGGCCTGCATCCCGCACCACTTCGCCGGTTTCGGGATGCAGCAAAACAGCCTCCATCGAAGGCAGAATATAGCCTATGGTGCCGGGCACCGGCGCCTCCGGCCTGTTGACACTTATCACCGGCGAGCACTCGGTTACCCCGTACCCCTCGCAAAGAACCGCCTCCGGTGCCTGGTCGGCAAGGCGGTCAAACAGCGGTTGCGGGCATTTCTCGGCCCCGGAAAAAACAAGACGCAGGGAGGCCGTCTCCCCGTTGTCCGCCTGGTGCAGAATATTCTGTAAAAAGGTGGGCGTGGTGATCAGGGTTGTCACCCGGTGGGAGGCTATCAACCTGGCCAACTGCCTGCCCTCGGTGGGATTTGGCCAGTAGACGGTGCGCAGTCCGGTGCAAAGCGGCAGGATCACGGTTCCTGCCAGGCCCAGGGAATGGAAAACCGGCAGGATGCCAAGCAGTCGATCATTGCTTTTGAGCGCCAGTATCCTGCTGACATCACGGCCATTGGCAAGAAAATTTTCATGGCTTAAGGGCACGGATTTCGGATGTGATTCAGAGCCGGAGGTGAAAAGGATTGCAGCGGTCCCGGCGATTTTCGCCCTGCCGAGAAACAGACGGAAAAACCTGCTTTTCAAAAAAGCCGCACCCTTTGCCATGATTCCCACCCCCCTGCGGCCAGCTCTTCAAGATAAATCCTTGAGATACCGATATTGTCCAGATCAATCCCCTGGGTGCGCAGCCGGTCGACAAATTTCTGCGAGCTGATCACATGGCTGACTCCGCAGTTTTTCAGGCAGTAGGCCACCTGGCCGCTGCCTGCCGTCCAGTTTACCATCACCGGTTCTCGACCGGAAAACATGACAACCAGATAGCTGATGACCGCGCCGACCGAGGCCGGGAGCATGATACCGATTCGTTTATCCGGGATCTTTTTGATGGCAGGTAACAGGGCAAAAATGGCCATAAGCAGTTGGCGATAGGTTTTTTCACCGCTCATCTGGTCGCTGACAATGATCTGGTCAGGCGTTTTTGCCGCCTGCTGCAAAAACAGCTCGCCAATGGTGGCGCCTTTGGAAAACTCAAGGGGCTGTTCGCTGCTGTCAGCAAACCAGGCCTCACCCGGCGGCTTCAGGGCAACAAAGGATGATGCCGGCATAATGCCCCCGGCGGCAAGGATACAGTCGGCAACGGTCTGTAACCCGTCAAGATGGTCAGCGCCCACGCCAAACTCCTCGCCAAGAAAGGCCCCAAACTCCACCAGCACCAGGCTGTCCAGGCCAAGGTCACGGGCCAGGTGGTCCTGCTCGCGGATCCCTTCCACCCCGGCAAGTTCGCTCAGTTTTTCCAGGACCAGCCTCCGGACCGCCTCCGGGACCTGGCTGGTATCCGGCAGTTGATGCTCATGCTCGTGCTCCTCCACCACCCGGGCCTTGCCCTGGAAGGGAAGAAACGGCACCTCTACCCGCTGCCGGGGTACTGCATTGTAAAAATCTTCGAGATAACGGTTGATGGTCATTTTGTCGCCATGGCGCGGGAAATCGACCGGTTCATGCGCCTCTATTTTGACCTGTCTGCGGGGCATGAAAAAGATACCCGCGGCCAGCAGGTGAACAAGATGCTGTTTCAGGTTGGCTGTTAGCGAGGGAATACCCCGGGCCCGGCTGAAGCTCGAGCCCCAGAGCCCGGTGGTCCGCAACAGCACGATCCGCGCCTCCGGCACGGCCGTAACAATCCGATGAACAGCGGAATTGGCGCCCAGGTCCTCCCGGGCACCCTGCATCAGGCGACCGGCCGGATAGAGCAGCACATTATCGCCCTGGTTAAGCGCCCGCACCACCTGGTCGATACCAGCCTGGACCTGGCCCCGTTTTTCCAGGCCACCGGTGGAAAGATCCGGGATGACGATGGTGCGCATCAGACCGGCAAGCCTGCGGACAAACATCCGGTCGACCTGGACCTCATCGGCCAGGGGACGTGGATGAAAGCGGGGAAACAGCCGGGTCATCATGATAACGGGATCAATCAAGGCCGGATGATTGGGCAGAAACAGTATCGGCCGGCCGTCAACAGTGATTTTCTCCAGCCCCTTGACAGTAACCCGGTACCGGAGCCATAGCAGGGCCTTAACCAGGATATTCAAAAACCTTTGCATATTCTTTCTCCTTATATTCAGTTCATCCCTGTATTCAGATCAATTTTTCTCGTCCCACGTACCCGCCGCAGGACAACGGCAAGCAGAAGAGCGACGAC
>WFZC01000368.1 GCA_015489765.1 Desulfobulbaceae bacterium | reverse complement strand
ATGCGGGGCGTTGGATGCATAAAAACAATGGATCGGATTGTACATGACAAAAGAACAAGAAATAGAACAGGGCTTGATCAGTAAACTCACTGATCTCAAGTACACTTATCGCCCCGATATTCGTGACCGCGAAGCTCTTGAGCAGAACTTCCGCGAAAAATTCGAGGCGCTCAACAGGGTGAGCCTTACCGATGCCGAGTTTGCCAGGCTGCTTGACACCATTGTCAGTCCCGATGTCTTTGCCTGCGCCGAGACCCTGCGGCACCGCAATGATTTCGAGCGGGAGGACGGCACCCCGCTCCATTTTCAGCTCGTCAACCTCAAGGACTGGTGCAAAAACAGTTTCGAGGTGGTCAACCAGCTCCGCATCAACACCAGGAGCAGCTTTCACCGTTATGACGTTATTCTGCTCATCAACGGCCTGCCCCTGGTGCAGATCGAGCTGAAGGCCCTGCAGGTCAGCCCGCGCCGGGCCATGCAGCAGATCGTTGAATACAAGAACGACCCCGGCAACGGCTATACCAACTCCCTGCTCTGTTTCATGCAGCTCTTTGTGGTCAGCAACCGTTCACAGACCTGGTATTTTGCCAATAACCCAAACGAGCATTTCCGGTTCGACGCTGCGGAGCGTTTCCTGCCCATTTATCAGTTTGCCGATCCCGACAACAGGAAGATCACTCACCTTGATGACTTCGCGGAACAGTTTCTGGCCAAGTGCCGACTCGCCGAGATGATCAGCCGCTACATGGTGTTGATCCAGACGGAACGCAAGATCATGATGATGCGTCCGTATCAGATCTATGCCGTGCAGGCCATTGTGGACTGCATCCACCAGAACCGCGGCAACGGCTATATCTGGCATACCACCGGCAGCGGCAAGACCCTGACCTCCTTCAAGGCGTCCACCCTGCTCAAGAATAATCCCGACATCGAAAAATGCCTTTTCGTGGTGGACCGCAAGGACCTCGACCGCCAGACCCGGCTGGAGTTCAACCGCTTTCAGCCCGGCTGCGTGGAAGAAAACACCAACACCGAGACCCTGGTCCGCCGTCTGCTTTCCGACGACTATGCCGACAAGGTTATAGTCACCACGATCCAGAAGCTCGGCCTGGCCCTGGACGGCAATCATAAAAAGCAGTACAAAAAACGCCTTGACCCCCTGCGCGACAAACGCATGGTCTTCATCTTCGACGAATGCCACCGTTCCCAGTTCGGTGAAAATCACAAGGCCATCCGCGAGTTTTTTCCCAAGGCCCAGCTCTTCGGTTTCACCGGCACCCCCATCTTTGCGCAGAACGCGAGCTACCAGCAGATTGAGGGTGAGCAGGCCAGCTACAAGACCACCGATGACCTCTTTGACAAACCGCTCCACACCTATACCATCACCCACGCCATTGATGACGGCAATGTGCTGCGCTTCCATGTGGACTATTTTCAGGGCCAGGGCGACGCCCCTGTCAGGCCCGGCGATACCCTGGCCAAGCAGGCGGTGGTGGAGGCCATCCTGGAAAAGCATGACGCCGCCACGGGCGGGCGCCGCTTCAACGCCCTGCTGGCCACCGGATCGATTAACGACGCCATCGAGTATTACCGCCTGTTCAAAGAGATGCAGGCCCAAAAACAGGCCGGGGATGAAAACTTCCAGCCGTTGAATGTGGCCTGTGTCTTTTCGCCACCGGCCAACGGTAACCGGGACATTGCCCAGCTCCAGGAAGACCTGCCCCAGGAAAAGGCGGACAACGAGAAGGAACCAAACAAGAAAAAGGAGGCGCTGGCAGCCATTATCGCCGATTACAACCGGCAATACGGCACTAACTTCGACCTGAACACCTTTGACCTCTACTATCAGGACATCCAGAAGCGGATCAAGGACCAGAAGTATCCGGGCAGCGACCTGTCGCACGCCAAAAAGATCGATATCACCATTGTTGTGGACATGCTGCTCACCGGTTTCGATTCCCAATACCTGGGCACCTTGTACGTGGACAAGAACCTTAAGTATCATGGCCTGATCCAGGCCTTTTCCCGCACCAACCGCGTGCTCAACGATTCCAAACCCTACGGCAACATCCTCGACTTCCGCGCCCAGAGAGACAACGTGGACGAGGCCATCGCCCTCTTTTCCGGCGAGCAGGCTGAAAAGGCCAAGGAAATTTGGCTGGTGGACCCGGCGCCCAGGGTGGTGGAAAAGCTCAAGGGGGCCGTGGAGGAGCTCGCTGAGTTTATGACTTCCCAGGGCCTTTCCTGCAGGCCCGAAGAGGTGGCCAACCTCAAGGGCGACGAGGCCCGGGCCACCTTTATCAACCAGTTCAAGGAGGTGCAGCGGCTCAGGACCCAGCTCGATCAATACACCGATCTCGCCCCGGAGCTGCGCGGGACCATTGAAAAGCTCTTGCCCACCGACGACCTGCGGGCCTTTCAGGGCGTCTATCTGGACGTGGCCAAGGACCTCAAGACCAAGCAGGAAAAAGGCCAGGACCCGGCCGACCCGGTGCAGCAGCTTGACTTTGAGTTCGTGCTCTTTGATTCTGCCCTCATCGATTACGACTACATCATGAAGCTCATCGCCCGCTTCAGCGAGGCCAAACCGAAGAAGCAGAGGATGAGCCGCGCGCAGCTCATCGGCCTTTTGCGGGGCAATGCCAAGTTCCTGGATGAGCGCGAGGAGATGATCGAATACGTGAACACGCTCCGGGAAGGCCAGGGGCTTTCCGAGCAAGAGATCCGCGAGGGTTACGAGCGGTTCAAGGCGGAAAAATACGCTCACCAGCGCGACGAGATAGCGAAAAAGCACGGGGTGGAGGCCACAGCCCTGCAGAAATTCATTGACCATATCCTGGGCCGGATGATTTTCGACCCCGACGCCTTGACAGAGCTGTTTGCCCCGCAAAAACTGGGCTGGAAGGCGCGGGCCAGGGCCGAGCTGGCATTGATGGATGACCTGACGCCGCTACTTAAAAAACTCGCCGGGGGGCGGGATATTTCAGGGCTGGAGGTGTATGAGAATGTCTGATGGCAGGAAGAAAAAGCCCGTGGTGCCCAGGTTGAGATTTCCCGAGTTCCGGGATGCGGGGGCGTGGGAGGTTAAGCAGTTGGGGGAGGTATTTCACGAACGGAGAGAGCGAGGCGGCTCTGACCTGGAATTACTCGCCGTGACAATGTCCGATGGAGTTGTTCGTGCTTCTGATTTAGACCGGAAAAACAATGCCAGTGCTGATCTATCGAATTACAAAACAGTTCATCCGGGTGATATCGCATATAACTCAATGCGAATGTGGCAAGGGGCAAGCGGGGTTTCATTTTGGCATGGAATAGTAAGCCC
>WFZC01000367.1 GCA_015489765.1 Desulfobulbaceae bacterium | reverse complement strand
TGATAGAATCGGCAGCAATCCCGCCCGGTTCATTGCCGTCAAGGGGATGCAGATAGAGAAACCGCTCCAGGGGACGCTGAAAATCCGTCCAGCCCGGTTCCTCCTGTTTTTCCCGCAGCCCTTCCATATAATTCATTTTCGCGTCCATATCGTCCAGATGGTGCAGGAGAATGGCCTCCGGGGTCATGGGCAGGACCGGGGCCCCGAATTCATGCCGCCCGTGATGGCTGACAACGAGATGGGCCAGGGCGTCAAGCCGCAATCGACTCAAATCACCGATACCCCGGGCCGCCTCCCGCACCATTTCCACGCCGAGGACAAGATGCCCCAGCAGCCGGCCGCTGTCGGTATAGGCAAAGGGTAGAGAGCTGTAGCTGAACTCCCTGATCTTGGCGACATCATGGACAAGGGCGCCGCAAAGCAGCAGGTCACGATCAAGTCCGGGATAATGGGCCGCTGTTTTCTCCGCCATACCGGCAACCGACAGGGTATGTTCAAGCAGGCCGCCGATATAGGCATGATGCATCTTCTTGGCGGCCGGCGCCTGGCAAAACTGCGTCAGCACCTCTCCCTTGAACAGATTGTCCAGCAACTGATGCAGGCCGGGATCGGAGACCGAGGCGATCAGGGCGGTCAGTTCCCGCCGCATGTCAGCGGGCGAACGTTTACTTGCTGGCATGAAATCAGCAAGGGAAATCTCTTCTTTTTCCGCCTGCTGAAGGCTGGAAATGGTCAACTGAACCTGGTTCTGATAGGACTTGGCCACGGCTTGAACAACAACGACGTCTCCCACCTCGGCGACACGATCAAGGGCAGGGGCATTATCCCAGACCCGGGCCTCGATTTCACCGGTTCTGTCCATAAGGGTCAGGGAGAGATAGGGCTTGCCCGCCTTGGTCTCGGCAAGATTTTTCCGGGCCAGCAAAAACATCTCCCGCACCCGGCTCCCTTCCCGCAACTCGCTGACAAACACCTTTTTCCCGGACATCACCTCTCCTTATAACCTGTTATCATGGCCAGGCCATCTACACATTGAACCGAAACAGTATACAATCGCCGTCCTGGACAATATACTCTTTGCCCTCCGAACGCATAAGTCCCTTGTCCCTGGCCGCCGCCTCCGAGCCACAGGCGATATAGTCCTCATAACCAATCACCTCGGCCCGGATAAAACCCCGCTCAAAATCGGAGTGGATTTTGCCTGCGGCCCCGGGCGCGGTCGTGCCCCTGGTTATTGTCCAGGCCTTGGTCTCCTTTTCACCGACCGTGAAAAAGGTGATCAACCCCAGCAGATCATAACCGGCATGGATCAGACGGTTGAGGCCCGGTTCTTCCATGCCCATATCGGCCAGGAATTCCTGCTGCTCCTCCCGGTCAAGCAGGCTCAACTCCTGCTCGATGGCGCCGGCAATGGTCACCACCGATGCCCCTTCCTTTTCCGCCTGGGCCCCCAACCGGTCGACAAAGGGATTGCCGCCGGCAAGATCATCCTCGCTGACATTGGCGACATAGAGCACCGGTTTGGTTGTCAACAGACAAAGTTCACGCAGAATCCTCTCCTGGCTCTCGTCTTCGGGCTTGACCATCCGCGCCGGTTGGCCGGCATCGAGCACCTGCCGGATATGGCCAAGAAACTCCGCTTCGGCGAGAAACTTTTTGTCCCCTGATTTTGCCTGATTTTTGGCCTTGGTCAGCCGTTTTTCCACCGTGTCCAGGTCGGCCAGGACAAGCTCCATGGTGATGACTTCAAGATCACGCAGGGGATCGATGGAACCGTCCACGTGGACAATATTATCATCTTCAAAACAGCGTACCACATGCAGAATGGCATCCACCTGCCGGATATGACCAAGAAACTGGTTGCCCAGCCCCTCGCCCTGGCTTGCACCCTTGACCAGCCCGGCGATATCGACAAACTCCATCTGGGTGGGCACCTTGTTCCTGGTTTTCACCAGATCGGCCAACCGGTCAAGGCGTTCATCAGGTACGGCCACCACGCCGACATTGGGTTCAATGGTACAGAAGGGGTAATTTTCCGCGTCAATGGCGGCAGCGGTCAGGGCATTAAATATGGTTGACTTGCCGACATTGGGCAGTCCGACAATTCCACAGCGAAATCCCATGGGCTATTTTTCTCCATTTTTTTCATACGAATCCAGGCTATTTGGGTATACTGGCCTGTAAGTAATTATTTTGTCCCATGTTGATACACATACCTCCTTTATTTTGCAAGCAGTTATGGAAGCCGACATCCTCATTACCGATACCCTGCTCCTGCCCGATCCGGGCAACAGTACCCTCATCCCGTCGGGGTGTGTTGCCGTTCATGGAGAAAAAATTATCTACGCCGGTCCCATGGAACACTATAACGACCGGCAGGCCAAACGCATACTTGACGGCAGGGGGATGCTCACCATGCCGGGTCTGGTCAACCTGCACGGGCATGCCCCCATGACCCTGTTTCGGGGACTGGCCGACGATCTGGAGCTTGCCGACTGGCTTTCCAATCATATTTTTCCGGCAGAAACCGACCACGTCAACCCGGAAATGGTCTATTGGTGCAGCACCCTCGCCGCAGCCGAAATGATTCTGTCCGGCACCACGACTACCGCCGACGGCTATTTCCTCGAAACCGAAGTGGCCCACGCCTTTGCTGATGCGGGCCTGCGGGCGGTTGTCGCCCAGGGCATCATTGACTTTCCCGCGCCCGGCGTACCCGACCCGAAAGACAATATTGAAAAGGCGGCCTCTTTCCTGGACGCATGGCAGGGAAAAAATCCGTTAATCAAACCGGCGCTTTTTGCCCATTCCCCATATACCTGCGCAAACACCACCCTGCAGAAAGCAAAACAACTTGCCCGCAGATATAACGTCCAGCTGTATATCCACGTGGCGGAAACAGAACACGAAATATCCATGATTCAGAAACCCCTTGGCCGCACCCCGATACAGCATCTGCAGGCCCTGGGTATCCTGGATGCGGATACCGTCTGTGTTCATTGCGTCTGGGCTGACGGCAGGGATATGGAGATCCTGGCCGGACAGGGAAGCCCGGTGGTTCTCTGTCCACAGAGCAACCTGAAGCTGGTCTCCGGCATGGCCGACCTACCCCTGATGCTGGCAAAGGGAGTGCGTGTCGGCCTGGGCACAGACGGCTGCGCCTCCAACAACAGTCTTGACATGTTCCGGGAAATGGATGTCAGCGCCAAGGTACAAAAATTACATAAACTTGATCCGGTGGCTGTGCCGGCAAAAACAATTCTTGCCATGGCCACGACGGATGGCGCTTCCATAAGCGGCTTTCCCGGTCATGCCGGAGTGCTGGCGGCCGGCCGGCCGGCCGATATCATCCTCCTTGATGTACAGCAGCCCCATCTTGCGCCATTCTACACCCCGGACCTTCTGGTCTACGCGGCAAGCGGAGCGGACGTGCGGACGGTAATCATCAATGGTCGGCCGGTGCTTGAACAGGGACGGCTCCTCTCTATAAATATCAACAAAACGCTGGACCGGGTCAGGACCATGGCCATTGCAGTCCAATGATAAAAACCTGCTTCCCCCGGTTTTCAAAAGCAGGGCTATCTGATATACTCAGAATACAATCAACAATACCTTTGTCAACGAGACATGGATTTGGTTGATCTGATTGAATGAAGAGCTGTTCCGGTATCAACAGGCAATACCCGACTATTGTTAAGGCCCCCGGTGGGGGAAATCGCCTGCCGGCATACCTCCAAGGATACCCATGACCAAACCTGTGAATCATCACAAAAACAGAACCGGCCGGGACCGGAAATTGTTGTGCCATGTTATCATATGGGCGATTATTGCCCTTTTTGCCTCGCCCGCCTGGGCCGATAAACCACCGGCACCCAAAAAAAAACCGCCTGTAATCAATGTTCAGGTAAGTCCAAACGCCCGACTGACCATCTATAAATCAGTTATTCTTCTTCCGGCGCTGACCGATGGAACAATTATCGACAGGCCGCTGACCACCGCCCTGTTCCGGGCGCTTGACGATTTACACAAATATCATATCCTGCAGCCGGAAAATGTAGAGCCCTGGCTGAAAAAGCAGCTGCAATCCGACGAGGAGCTCTCAATGGCGGAACTGGCCCACCGGGCTGGCATCGATCTGCGGGCAAGCGCAATAATCACTGCCGAGGCACATCCCAGGCAGAAAATCGGTGAACTTCTCGTTCGCCTTGACTCCACCCCGGTCACGGCCTGGAACATTGTCATGTGGGACACGCGCAACAGGCAACCGGTATGGAAACTTGCCGTCTCCCACCAGGACGTTGGTCCGGAGCCAGAGAAAGCACAGGAAACAACGGCCATCCTGCAGCAGGCAATGTCCACTCTGAAAAAGGAAATGGTGGCCAGGGGCGATATTTTCTCCACCCGGTTGCCCCGGCCGGAAGTCCTGTCTACCCAGGGTGATATCCGGTCCGTTCGCATTGTTCTCCAGCCGGACCCACCCCATATTTTTTCCCGCTATCAACTCCTCCGCGCCGAAGATCCAAAAGCCGTCTTTCGGCCAACCGGGCCGCCGGTGGCAAACAAAACACCACTCATCCTGGCTGATCATGGCCTACGGGATGCCGCCAGTTACTATTATACCGTTATAGGAATCAACAATGATGGCCAGGCCAACGTGCCGGCGCCGCCCTTTGCCATTACCACCACCGGGGCGCCAAGTCCGGTGCGCAGTCTACACGCGGCGGGAGGTGGCCTGCGCCATATCCGGCTTTTCTGGGAACCATCCCAGGACCCCACGGTCAAGGAGTACGTCATTTACCGCAGCCCCGATCCGGACGGGCCATTTAAAAAAATCGCCATTGTCAGCGGCCGGGACCAGCAAACCTATGTCGACAAGGGCCAGCCTTCCGGATACAGCCGTTATGGAGAATTGGCCGATAACAGCCGCTATTATTATATAATTCGCACCCGTAATATCGTCGGCGTGACCAGTGAAGATTCACAGATAGTGTCAGCGATCACCAAAGGCGTTCCACAGCCGCCGACAAACCTGCAGGCCATTGACCGGCAACCGAAAAAAATCCCGCTGACATGGGCGGCCTCCCATGATCCCGATGTTGTCGGTTATGCCATTTTCAGGGCGAAAACGCCCAAGGGGCCTTTTCGGCAGATCGAATATGTCAGCGGCCGGGAAAATCAGCAATATGTGGATGACGGCAGCTGGGAGCATCCCCTGCAAAACGACACCACCTACTGGTACCGCCTGCGGGCTGTCAATGTGGTTGAGGCACAGTCTCCCGATTCAGGAACCGTATCCGCCATCACCAAAGCGGCGCCACAGGCGGTTATCGGCGTTGGAGCGGTAGATGGTCTGTTTCGGAAGATCAGGCTGAGCTGGCAGCCAAATCCCGAGCCGGACATCGATCATTACGAAATCTACCGAGGGACGATTGCCGATGATATACGGACAAAAATCGCAACCATCGGGCCAAAGGAAACAACATATACCGATACCGGGCTTGCGGACAGCCGGACATACTGGTACCGGATTCGTGCCGTTGACCGGGACGGCCTGACCGGTGCATGGTCAACCGCGGTCCACGCAACTACCAAGCATCCACCCGTGCAACCAAAGGGACTAAAGGCAATTGTCGGCCCAAATGGCATCCTGCTTTCATGGAAGAAAAATCCGGAACCGGACATAGATCATTACGAAATAAGCAGCGGCGGCTTTCTCTCCGGACGACTCGGTGACTCCCAAAAACCACAATTTTTCTATCCCCACTCGGTAAAACCAGGCTCGAAATTCAAATTTCTGGTCCGGGCCGTGGACCAGGACGGTCTGAAAAGCCCCTACTCCGAGCCGTTGGTCATCATGCGGCCGGAATAGGCTCCATCGAAAAAAAATCCGTTACCCGGGCCAGGCAAGGACATTTTCAGCCGTCATTTTTCGCCAACAGGGTGCGGAGAACGGCGAGATTCTCCCGGTCTTCGGCCAGGTCCTTGCCCTTGGGGGTTTCCAGGGTCATGGCATGGCCGCTGAAACGGGGATCATTGAGCAGGGAGCGAAATCCCTCCAGGCCGATACAGCCCTTGCCAATGTGTTCATGCCTGTCCACCCGTGAGCCGAGCTCCTTTTTTGAATCGTTGAGGTGAAAGAACCGAATGCGATCAATGCCAATGATCTGGTCGAATTCGGCAAAGGTGGCCGCATAGGCTGCGGGCGTGCGGATGTCATACCCGGCGGCAAAGATGTGACAGGTATCGACGCAGACGCCTAACCGGTCAGGATATTTTGTGTTTTCCAGAATATAGGCCAGTTCCTCAAACCGGTGGCCAAGGCCGGTCCCCTGGCCTGCCGTTGTTTCCAGAAGAACGGTTACCGCCGCACATCTATCCCCTGCCCGCTCAAGCACTTGGTCAAGATTGGTGGTTACATTGGCAAGTCCTGTTTCCACCCCGGCTCCGCCATGACTACCCGGATGAAATACGGCAAAGGAAATACCAAGCTGGGCGCAGCGCTGTAACTCGTCGGCAAGGGCGACAACCGACTTTGCCGCCTGCTCGGCCTTGCTGCTGCCGAGATTGATCAGATAAGAGGCATGGGAGGCGACCGGCATATTCCCCGCCTCTTGCCAGGCATCGGTAAAGGCCGCGATTTCGTCTTTTGATAGCGGCGCGGCCTTCCACTGACGCTGGTTACGGGTGAAGACCTGCAGAGACTCTCCGCCGACCCGCAGGATACGTTCAAAAGCAAGATGCAGGCCTCCGCCTACCGATTCATGGGCTCCAAGATAAGGCATGTCATGGTTCCGGGTTCAAGGTTTTTCGATTCATGGCTGGCCAGAGACAAACAAATTCGGCCAGGGGGCAAAGATGGACAAAACCCGCTACATCTGCCAGTGCTTTCTCAAAAAATCAATACCGGCATGGTTGGTCAAATCCAACTGAATGGGGGTAACGGAGATATAGCCCGCCCGCAGTGCCTGTTCATCGGTGTCCTCGCCACCGGTCCACTGCACGGTGCCGCCGCCGATCCAGTAATGCTTGCGGCCCCAGGGGTCAAAGGTCTCCTGGATAGCATTTCTGTAGACCCTGCGCCCCTGGCGGGTAAAACGAATCCCCCTGATGTCGGCGGGTCCGCAGGCCGGAACATTTATGTTGAGCAGGGTGTTTTCCGGCAGGGAAAACTGCAGGGCCATGGCAGCCAGTTTCCAGGCAACATCGGCGGCCACGGCAAAATCAAAGGGCGCCTCCCCGGCCAGGGAAAAGGCCAGGGACGGGATATTATACATGGTCCCCTCGATGGCGGCCGAGACGGTGCCGGAATAGCTGATATCATCGCCGAGATTGGGGCCGGGATTGATCCCCGATACAATCAGGTCCGGCCGCCGGTCAAGGACCTTGTTCATGCCGATGGTCACACAGTCGGTAGGGGTGCCGTCCAGGGTATGGATGTCCGGCTCCAGCTCGCGCACCCGCAGGGGCCGATTCATGGTCAGGGAATGACTGACCGCGCTCCTGTCCTGTTCCGGCGCCACAATAACCGCCCGGCCAAGGCTCTGCATGGCCGCAAACAGGGCCCGGATTCCGGGCGCATACACGCCATCGTCATTGGTCACCAGGATCAACGGTTTTGTCACGTCTGCCCTCTTAAGCGATCATAATCCATACTTATCCGTATATCCGCGTGGTGTAATCATTGTATCACCAAAGACAAAGGTCTGTGAATTGCCGATAATCACCGTTGACTGCATGCCGATCTCCGTATCAAGCATGGAGTGCAGGCTGGTGAGATTGACGGTTTCATGGGGACGGGTGGCGCCGGTGACGATGCCCACCGGAGTATCGGGCCTTCGATAGGCAAGCATGATCTCCCTGGCCCGGATGATCTGGGTGGTCCGTTTCCTTGATTTTGGGTTATAGATCACGGTGACGAAATCAGCCATGGCAGCGGCCTGCAGCCGTTTTTCAATAATCTCCCAGGGAGTCATCAGATCAGATAGACTGACGGCGGCAAAGTCGTGCATGAGCGGCGCTCCAAGGATGGCGGAGCAACTGTTCAGGGCAGCGATCCCGGGAATTATCTCCACTCGGCTTTTGCTGCCGGTCTCACGGACCAGTTCATAGACCAGTCCGGCCATGGCATAAATACCTGGATCACCGCCGCAGACAAGCGCAACCCGGCTGCCGTCATCGGCCAGGTTCAGCGCCTTGCGGCAACGGTCTATCTCCTGCATCATGGCCGAGGAAATCACCTGTTGGCCGGGGGAGATACAGTCCGTCACCAGGTCGAGATAGGTCTTGTACCCAACGACCACCTCGGCCTGTTCAATGGCCTGCCTGGCCCGGGGCGTGATAAGGTCAACGGCTCCGGGACCGGTGCCGACCACGGCCAGGCTCCCGGTCTGTTGGTCTGTTGTATTCATTTGCTCTTGTTGTTATCCGAAAATCGCCCGTGTAGCTGTGTTCTTTCGGACTATTTTCATCCTTTGTTGTGGCTGGAACGGTAAAATATGGTCCAGCCATGCTGGTTTATGGGACCACGGATGGACACTGATCAACACGGATTTTCCTTTTTTACACCTTAGCATAACATATTGATTTTCAAGGTTTATCGCGCCGCCAAAGCATAAATTCATCAGTGTCCATCCATGTTCATCCGTGGTTTGCGCCAAAGGGATTTTTTATCTCGGCAATGGCCACGGTGACATTGGGCCATTTCATCTTTCTGACCAGCAACCTGCCGCCGCCGCTTGCCAGCACAGCGGCCGGTTCAGCCACTCCCCTGGCCCCGGTGGCCCGTAAAACGACCGCCGAGAAGGAGACCCCGTCAACAGCGTTGAGTTCATCTTTGGTAAAAAAATCAAGCGGCAGCCCATGGCGCCGGGCAAACGCGAGTAGCCCCTGTTCATCCCTTTTCAGATCAATGGAGGCCAGCCGGGCAACCGACCCGCGGGCAAGATGATGCTCCTGACAGGCCTGCTGCAGGGCCTGTTCAATCTCCTCTGCCGGGGTATTGCGATTACAGCCAATACCTGCGACCAGCGCCCTGGCATAGAGCAGGCAGCCGGTTGTCTGTACTTCGTCTGCAGCGGTTATGACCAGGTCAGCGGCCTGCGGCCGATCTGTTGGTTGGATATCTTCGGGCAGGTCCGGCAGCGGATAGTCACTATACAGGGTGACCGATCCCCGGTTGACCAGTTTGCCCATGGCCCAGGTCAATCCGTCCCTGTCAGCGACAACCAGACCCATGTCACGGGCCCAGAGGTCAAGGGCGGTCTTGCCCTGCACATCGGAGGCGGTGGTGATGACCGCCCAGCCGCCGGTGACGGCAGCCACCCGGTTTGCCAGTTCATTGCTGCCGCCAAGATGTCCGGAAAGAAGAGAGATGGCAAAGCGACCCTGTTCATCGCAGACCACAACCGCCGGGTCCCTTTGTTTATCCTCAATCAGCGGGGCAAGGGTCCGCACCACGATACCGGTCGCCATGATACAGACCAGGGCATCATGGTCATGCCAGCATTGTTCCATGGTCCTGCGCAGCCGCCCCCGGCAGAAAAATACCTCAGCCGGTAACGATTGCGCCAGCCGCTCCGCCAGCATTTTCCCACCTTCGGTCAGGGCAAGGATGGCAATATCAGAGACCAAGCATTCCCTCTTTCAAGTCACTGTCCGCCGGTTCCCTGCCAAACCAGATACGAAACAGGACCTTTTTCAGAGCAAAACTATCTATCACATCCAGCACCTTGTCATTGAAACGAACCTCCAGCCCCTTGCCCGGAATCCAGGCAAAATCATAGACATCGTCTTTCTTCACCGTCACCGAAAAAAGTTTTATAAAGCGATGCATGGCCGCCTGCAATTCCTTACCGGCATGGGGCGCCAATCTCCTGAATCCCTTCTGCCAGCCGTTTTGCATCTGCTCCGGTGACACACCGTCATAGATAAAGTGCATCCGCACCAGCATCGGCGCGTCACCGGCGATAATGGCCGCCGGGTCATGGGTTGGTGTCTGCAGATAAAGGCCGCCCACATAGACATGGAAAAAAAATTTGGTCCGAATACCGGCGCCGTTTAATACAAGGCGGGTTCCGGCAATGGTGAGCACATCCGGCAGCCGGACGCCGTCGATTTCCCTGGCTACCAACAGACCAGGTATAAGTAACAGGATAAACAGCGCCGGGACAACCAGACGCCGAAACAGTATATTTTTCATAATCAATTATACCCCAGCTCGATATTCATGACTGAACCCGGCATCATACAACTTTGATGCCGTTTTGTCATTCTCACCCAGGGCAGGACCGACCAGGATCATCGCTGTTTTGCGAATGGCCGAGGCCTGGACCCGTCCGCCAATATCGGCAAGTGTGCCCCGGACAATCCGCTCCTGCGGCCAGGTTGCCTTTTCCACCACCGCCACCGGTGTTGCCGGCGGATAGCCGCCTGCAAGCAACTCGCCGACCACCTGCTCCATCATGGAGACGGAGAGAAAAATGCACATGGAGGCCTGAATCGTGGCCAGATTGGAAAGCGATTCCCGCTCCGGGACCGGGGTCCGCCCGGCCCGGCGGGTAAAGATAACAGTCTGGGTCAGTTCCGGCACGGTCAACTCCGCTTTGACCGCGGCCGCGGCCGCCAGGGCCGAGCTGACACCGGGAACCACCTCATAACCAATATTTTCCCGGTCAAGCCGGTGCATCTGCTCACGGATGGCCCCATAGAGGGCGGGATCGCCGGTATGGAGCCGGACCACCTTTTTCCCTGCCCGGACCGCCTCCACCATGACCGCCATGATCCCGTCCAGGTCCATGCCGGCGGAATCATAAATTTTCGCCCGTACGCCTTCAAGCAGGGCCGGATTAACCAGGGAGCCGGCATAGACGATCACATCGGCCCCATCGAGCAGACGGCGCCCCTTCACGGTTATCAGCTCCGGATCGCCAGGCCCGGCCCCGAGAAATGTAACAGGGAAGCATGGTTTATTCATCCTGTTATACCCCTTTTTCTGATCAACAGGGTTGAAAAATAATGCAATTCCTGGTCCAGGGTCTTCCGGATATCGGTATAGATTCTCTGGTCATCCATGCCGCAGCGCTCGATCAGGACCGCCTTGTCTGTCAGGCCGAGTTCATCGAGCAGGGCAATGATCTTTTCCATCTTCCGAAACACCTTCATTAAAATGACCGCGTCAAAGGTGGTTAAAATCGTGCGCAGCCGGTCATCGTCAAAGGCGGCCGGCACAATGGACACCACATCATCGCCAAGACCGAGCGGACTGCATACCCGGGCCGAGCAGGCCGCCATGGCGGTAATACCGGGTATGATCGTCACCCTGACTTCGGGGTGCCGGCCCTGCAGGCTATCAAGCAGGTAAAAAGCAGTCGAGTAGAGAGCCGGATCGCCGAGGGTGGGAAAGGCGACATCCTCGCCCCGCTCAAGATGGCCCCAGACCACGGTCGCAGCCTGCTGCCAAGCCTGGACAACCTCATCCGCCTGTTTCCGACCAAGATGCACCTTTACCATGGGGAAACGCAGTTCCAGCACGGTTTTTTCCGCCATGCCTACCTGAGCGGCTGCAATATGGAGGGCGCTGCTGTTGCCGTTTTTCTTTGCCTTGGGCGCAACCCATATCCCTGTCCGGTCCAGAATGCGGGCGGCCTTGCAAGTCATCAGTTCCGGATCACCCGGTCCGACACCTACGAGATACAGCCTTCCCGGTTGACTATCAGTTGTCATTGTCTTCCAATATTTTTGGTGCCGATAACAAGTGTTATCGGGTTGAGTTGACGCATGGTTTGCCCGCAGTCCTGGCGGCGGCTGACCTGCACGGTCGTACACCGAACCGTCAGCCTGTTTTCCCGCATCAGCCGCGGTGCCTGTTGGGCGGTGGAGGCCAGCACCGCGCTTGCCACCATTATTCCACCTCTCTTCAGACGGGCGGCGCAAGATGAAATGATCTCCGGCAGCCTGCCGCCCGAGCCGCCGATAAATATGCGGTTGGGGTCCGGCAGGGGTGCCAGAACATCCGGGGCCTCGCCTGAAACAAGATGAATGGACCAGCGATTGTAGCGGACAATATTTTGCCGGATATTGCCCTGGCCTTCCTGCTTTTTCTCTATGGTATAGATAGTAAGTCCCGGGGCCATTCCAGCCACCTCAAGGGATATGGAACCGGAGCCGCCGCCCACATCCCAAAAGACACCCCGCCTGGGTAGACGCAGGCTGTGGAGGATGACCGCCCGCACCTCATCCTTGGTGATCAGACCGCGACTGTGCGCTATCTCCTGTTCCCGCAGCCCGAACACCGGCTGGTCCGCCGGTGACAGCTCCTGCTCAACAAGCATCATATTCAGGGGGCCAAACCGGGTCCGGGCGATATTTTCCAGCCTGCCGCTGATCAGCTTTTCCCCATCGGTGCCCAGGTTTTCCGCCACCTGAACGCGTATTGTTGCCAGCCGCCTCTCATCTCCATAGTGACGCAGCGTCTGCAGTAGGGCAGTGGCGATCCTGTCGGGCGAGTTGCGATGATCGGTAAAGAGCATCACCTTGTTCTGCGCCAGAATACGCCCTGTAAGGTCCTCTGTACTGCGACCGTGCAGGGAGAGAAAGGGCAGGTCATCCCAGGGCAGCTTGAACCGGGCGCAGGCGAGCTGCATTGCCGATACCGCCGGAAAAAAGGTGATGCTGCCCACGCCGAACCGGTCAATAAGCCGCTGGCCGATTCCGAAAAAAAGCGGGTCCCCCGAGGCCAGTACCGTCACATCACCGGTTCTCAGACTCTCGGCCACTTGGCTCAGCATCTCGTCCACCGGGGCAATGGCGATCCTGCGGGGAGCATCAGCCGGCAGCAAGGGGGCAAAGCGTTTTGAAACCACCACGGCCACGCAACCTGTCAGCTGCCGCAGACAGGCAGCGGACAGGGTCTCGCCGCTGACCCCATGGACAAAAATCTCAGACATGGGCCACAACTCCCTCTTCGGATGTGACCAAAAAGACCTCCACCTCCAGACCCGATCTCCTGACGGCATACTCTTTTGCCTTGAGGCAGACAGCAATAATCAACTCTTCCCGGCCCGCCGCCTTAAGACGCTGGTAGATTTCCCGGGCCGTATTGGCGGTTGCCAGTTCATCGGCCCGGGCCCGGTCAAGGCCAAGCTCGTGGAGCAGGTCGGCTGCCTGGGCCATCTCCAGCGCTCCATGCCGAACATGGGTCTGAGGGATACCGAGGGCGCATTTGAGAATCTTGGCCCACATGCCGGCAAGATAAATCTTTGCAAATCCATGCCGTCGGGCCGCCTTCAGCCCATAGGCAAGATAATCGCCCATCATCACCTGTGCCTCTTCCGGCAGATGCAGCTGTTTCTGGACAGCCGCCTCCGAGGTCCTGCCGGTGGAAAGAATGACCTCGGAAAGTCCCACGGCCCGGGCCACCTTCATGGAGGCGTCAATGGTATCGGTCCAGGCCCTGGCCGAAACCGGCCGGACAATGCCGGTGGTGCCGAGGATGGAGAGGCCTCCCAGGATACCGAGCCGGGAATTGAGTGTCTTCTTCGCCAAGACTTCTCCATTGGCAACAGAGATGGTCACCTGCAAGGGAAGAGTTTCCCTGATTTCCGCTTCCGCAAACGCCTCGGCAACCGCCTCCCGGATCATTGCCCGCGGCACCGGATTGATTGCAGGCTCGCCAAC
>WFZC01000366.1 GCA_015489765.1 Desulfobulbaceae bacterium | reverse complement strand
TTCCTACATGGAGCAGCGGGAATATGACACCATGGAAGAAAAAATACTCCCGCTTGAAGAACGGCTGGAAGAGTTAGAGACGCTGCTTGCCGATCCGGAGATTGTCACCGACCATGACCGTGTCAGCCAATACTGGCATGAACAGGAGCAAGTTCAGGCAGAGGTGGAACAACTCTATGACCGGTGGCAGGAACTGGAATCCATGATGGAAACGGGGGACGCTGGGAAATAAACAGCCTGTGGCCACCACCTCACGTGTTCACGATACGGTTATGATTTCAGCCGGGTTGAGGTGTTGGTGTTACGCAGGATGATTATTTTATCTCCCGGCTGAAAGATGTAGTCCGGATCCGGCAAATATTCTATTTCATCCGAACCCTTTTTCTTCACCGAAATTACCTGGATCTGGTAGCGTCGTGTCAGATCGAGCTGGCGCAGGCTACTGCCTGCCCACCGGTCAATGGTCAGTTCCTGGAAAGAAACCTCGGGATCAAAGGCGGCATACTGTAAAAATCCGGGGATGGCCACCTTGGAGGCCAGTTGGACCGCTGCCATCTGCTCCGGAATAATCACCTCGTCAACTCCCAGCCGGTAAAGGAGCCGTTGATGGTCAGGATTAACGGCCTTGACCCAGACATGCGGGATGCCCATCTCTTTAGCGTACATGGCAATCATGGAGGAGGCGGCGATTGAATTCCCCACGCTGATCAGCACATGGGAAACCTCGGCCAGACCTACCTGCTCCAGGGCCTCCTTATTGGTCGAGTCGATCCTGTACACCTGGTGCAGCCTGTCCCGGGCCTCTTGAACTCTATTCTGTCTGTTGTCAATCCCGATAACGGTAAAACCGAGGTCAACAAGAGTAACGGCAAAATAAAAACCAAATTTTCCCAATCCGATAACCGCCACTTCCCCTTTCATATCCTTTTCTCCTCGCCGATGTTTTTTCCTCTCTGATGTTTTTTCCTATCCGATGAGCAGGTCCGATTCCGGGCGGCTGTAGGCGACCCTCTTGTTAAGAGTACTTAATACGCCGACAAAAACAAGGGGCCCCAAACGGCCGATAAACATGAGAGTGATGATGACATACTTGCCCACCGGTGAAAGATGCGGGGTCAGCCCCATGGACAGGCCGGCGGTGGCAAAGGCGGAAACCACCTCAAAACCGATGGCAAGCAGTGTCGGTTCAACCTGCGTCCTTGGAAGGCCCCAGCGCTCACTTATACTCAGGACAATAACCGCGCCACAGACAAGAAGCACGGAAAAAGCCGCCAGCGACAGGGCCTTTCGCACCGACTCTCTTGAGGCGGCTATTCTGCCGACAACCGCCTGGTCCCTGCCCAGCAGTTCCGCATGCAGAAAGGCCAACACAATCCGAAAAGTCGTCACCTTGATGCCGCCGGCACAGGAGCCGGGCGCGGCCCCGATAAACATGAGCGCCATCATAAACAGCAGGGTGACATCAGTAAGCCCGCCGATATCAACGGTATTAAACCCCGCTGTCCTACAGGAAACCGACTGAAAAAAGCCTGTCAGCAGGACATGACCAATGGAGTGTTGATGGGGCTGTCCCCACCATTGCCCGATAAAGATAGCCGCTGTTCCGCCGACAATAAGATACAGTGTCGTCCTGACCACCACCCGTGAATACCAGCTTAAAAATTTATGCGGCCCCTTCCGGCCGGGACCGATGCGGTGGACAGCCCAGTCGACCACATCGGTCATCACAAAAAAGCCGATCCCGCCCAGAACAATCAGGCAGATGATCACAAGATTGACCGGCACACTGTCGGCCCACTTGGTCAGGCTGTCGCCATAGAGGGCAAAACCGGCATTACAAAAGGCCGATACACTGTGAAAAATCGCCGACGGCAGGGACATGGCGCCTCGGGTCGTCAGCTGGAGCAGAAAAGCACCTGCAAATTCTATGACAAAGGTACCGACAACGATTTTGAGCAGAAATCTGCCCAAATGAAAGCTGGAATCCTGGAGAAGATTCTGGCCAACGGCGATTCGGTCGGTCAGGGTGACCCGCTGCCTGAACAGATACAGGGCAAGTGAAGCCAGCGACATAATGCCCAGCCCGCCGATCTGGATCAAGGCGAGGATGACTCCCTGACCAAAAGATGAAAAAACCGTGCCTGTGTCCACGACCACAAGACCGGTTACACAGGTGGCGGAGCAGGCAGTAAACAGGGCATCGGTCCAGGACAAGACCTGCCCGGTACGCAGACAGATCGGCAGACAAAGCAACGCCCCTCCGGCCAGGATGGTCAGGCCGAAAAAAAAGATGGGAAACAGCAGGGGTTGAAAATAAATGCGACGAAGATTCATGGGTATCAGGGACTGTTACTGTTCAGGACTGCTCCCTTTCCGGGTGACACCTGGTGTGGTATGGCACCCAGAGACGCATAACGGGAAATCATTTTTTTACCGATGAAAAAGGTTTTTCCTTGAGAAAAAGGTTTTCACCTCGTAATATCGAGATAATTCATGAGAATTATTCTTGAAATATTTCTATTTTCCTTTGGTTACAAAGACCGGAGGCTTGCGCTCATTAAGACCTGGAATAAACACAACATCAAATCCAAAAAACTGCAAACTGCCATGCAACAAAAAACACTCCTGAACCTGACGACTCTTCTTGTATCCCTGGGTTTCCTGACTGTATTGTCACCGCCGGCACTGCACGCCGATGAGCTGGCGGCCTGCATGGCCAGGGCAATGCGCACCGCTGCCGACACCACGACCATTGGTGAATTACGCCTGCAATGTGAAAAGGAGCTCCATGCCGGAATTTCTGCCCCGGACACAAACCCGGAAAAGAAACCCCTGGTCAGTGAGCGCATTCACGAAGACAAGGAGCATGTCCTCCAGCCCTTTACTCTGATGGCGCATAAGCCCAATTATATTTTGTTTGCCGCCTATAACGCAAGTTCGTACAACGCAAAGCCCTTCCAGGAACAGTTTGATGATCCGGGGTTGGAGCTCGATGACACGGAAGCACAATTCCAACTCAGCATTAAATTTCCCCTGCTGGTGAATCTGTTTAATAATACTGCTGACATTTATGCCGCCTATACCAATCGTTCATTCTGGCAGGTCTATAACAGTGAGGAATCCGCCCCGTTTCGGGAGACCAACCACGAGCCCGAGGCGTGGATTCAATTTCATCCACACTGGCAACTGTTCGGTTTTACCAATGTCTGGAATTCATTCGGTATCGTCCATCAATCAAACGGCCGGGGCGGAGAGCTCTCCCGGAGCTGGAACCGCGTTTATGCCTGGTTGACCGTGGAACGCGGCGACCTGGCCATGGGAATCAAGCCCTGGATCAGAATCCAGGAAGATGCCGAGGACGACGATAATCCGGATATCACCGACTACCTGGGCCATGGGGAATTCTATGCCTCATATAAATGGCGGCAACATGTCTTCAGTCTGATGTCCAGGAATAACCTGGAATCCGGCTTTGAACGGGGAGCGGTTGAGCTGAGCTGGAGTTTTCCCCTGCCGCACTGGCCTTACCTGAAGGGCTATATCCATTATTTCAACGGCTACGGTGAAAGTCTGATTGACTATAATCACCATTCAAACACCATCGGGATCGGTCTCTCGCTGACTGACTGGCTGTAAGGCGGCTGACCCGCATATTTCGCAAGCTACCGGCTGCTCAATCAGCCGCCGATGCGCGACATGCGGCCATGGCAATCAGCGCCGTCTTCCTTCAACCTGTCGGCCATCTGGTGGCCCTTGGGTTTGTTGCGAATTGCCGTAAGCAGGGTTTCCCGAATATCGGCATCACTGCAGCCTCCACGAATCACGCTTTTCAGGTCGGTTTCCTCATCATGGAGCAGGCAGGAACGCAGCCGCCCCTCGCTGGTCAGGCGCAACCGATTGCAGCGGTCACAGAAATGGTGACTGATGGGGCTGATGAATCCCAGTGAGCCCACGGCACCAGCACCCAGTTTAAAAACCGATGCCGGGCCGTCGGCCTGCTGTTTCTCCTGGGGAATCAACTCCCCAAGAGTGCTGAACCGGGCCTTGATTTCATCAGATGACATGTAGGTATCCCTGGTCCAGCGGGTGGAAGTGCCGATGGGCATAAACTCTATGAAACGGACCTGCAGCGGCATCTTCCGGGAAAGCTCGGCAAAGGCGGGCAATTCATCATCATTGATATCCCGCATCACCACCATGTTGAGTTTGACAGGGGAAAAACCAACTGCCAGCGCGGTCTCGATTCCCCGCCAAACCCGGTCAAAGCAGTCGACCCCGGTAATGTCGGCAAAACGCTCGCGCTGCAAGGTATCAAGACTGATATTGACCTTTGTCACCCCGGCGTCAAAAAGGCCCTGTCCATACCTTTCAAGAAGGACGCCATTGGTGGTGATGCGCACATCATCAAGGCCATCGATTTTGCCAAGCTGCCGGATAAAGTCCATGATATTGTTCCTGACCAGCGGTTCGCCGCCGGTCAGCCGCAGTTTGGAAATGCCCATTTCCACGGCAACCCGGACGATCCGAAGCAGCTCTTCATAGGTGAGCAGTTCTTCCCGGCCAAGTTTGACCAGGCAGCCCTTTTGTTCATCTTCAGTGACACAGTACATGCACTTCAGGTTGCAACGGTCGGTCAATGACAGCCGCAAATAGGAAATCGTGCGCGAAAACATGTCCATCGGCGCCGGATGGCCGCTGTTTCTGTCCTTCATCGAGATACCTGGTTCAACTTGCAATATAATTGTATATTCGCTACAGACAGAGTTCGTGTCTTTTGCCCCTGTCAATGAAGGCCCACTGTTACCACCAAATGAAACACATTGCAAGACAGGCCAATTTATATGCTCATCCTTGCCATAGAAAGTTCCTGTGATGATACCGCCGGCGCTGTTGTTTCGGCCCCGGACCAGGTACTTTCAAATATCATTTCTAGTCAATTCAAGATCCATGCCCCCTTTGGCGGCATTGTGCCAGAGCTTGCCTCGCGGGCCCATATTGAGGCCATCAGGCCGTTGGTTGAGCAGGCGCTTGCGCGGGCAGAGGTCGGTCTGGACGATATCGACCTGGTTGCCGCCACCCAGGGCCCGGGCCTGGTGGGATCGCTTCTGGTCGGCTTTACCTTTGCCAAGGCCCTGGCCCTGGTAAAAGATCTCCCCTGCGTCGGGGTTGATCACATGGCCGGCCATCTGCTTTCCGCCCTTCTCTTGGATGATCCACCCTCGTTTCCCTACACGGCCCTGGTTGTTTCCGGCGGCAACACCAGCCTGTTTTGCGTCAAGGGGCATACCGAGTTTTCCCTCATGGGCCGAACCAGGGATGATGCCGCGGGCGAGGCCTTTGACAAGGTCGCAAAGCTCCTTGCCCTTGGATATCCGGGAGGACCGGCAGTCAGCGCCTCTGCCCACAAGGGTGACCCGGCAGCCTTTGCCTTTCCCCGTGCCTGGCTGGACAAGGACAGCCTTGATTTCAGCTTCAGCGGTCTCAAGACCTCGGTGGTCAACACGGTTCACCAGTTCAAACAACGGGAAGAACCGGTGCCGGTTGCCGATATCTGCGCCTCCTTTGAACAGGCGGTTATAGAGGTGCTGGTTGCAAAAACAGTTGCCGCGGCCCGCAGAAACGGCCACAGAAGTGTTGTTCTCGGCGGCGGCGTTGCCTGTAACAGACAATTGCGCAGACAGCTCTTACAACAATGCCAGGACAACAATATCAGGCTATTTGTGCCCGATCCGGTTTTCTGCACGGACAATGCTGCCATGATCGCCCTGGCCGGATATTATCGGTACAAACAGGGCAAGCTGCTGCTGCCCGATGATGATGCCTACTCTCGTTCACCTCTCAATTAGGCAGCGATGAACGCCAATTCAACCAAAAATATCCTGCGGCGGCAAAAGCTGGCGGCCCATAAAAAACTGGGCCAGAACTTCCTTGTCCACCGCCACACTGCCGAACGGATCGTCCAACTGGCCGATATCGACAAAAACGATATTGTCACTGAAGTCGGAGTCGGCCTGGGCGCTCTGACCAAACCGCTTGCGCAGGCAGCAGGCAAGGTCATCGGCATCGAGACCGACTCGGGCATTGTCCGCATGCACCGGGAACAAAAGGACCTGCCACAGAACGTGGATCTACGACACCAGGATATTCTGCAAACCGATTTTGAACAACTGGCCGCGGAATCTGGTGGAAGGATTATTTTTGTGGCCAATCTCCCCTACTCCATCTCCACCCCCTTTCTGTTTCGCCTCTTTGACAACGCCCATCTCATAAGAAAAGCTATCATTATGCTGCAAAAAGAGGTGGCGCATCGCCTGATGGCCAGGCCGGGCACCAAGGAATACGGGGTGCCAACTGTTTTGCTGGCAAGCTGCGCCGACATCAGGAGGCTGATGCAGGTGAAGCCGGAAGAGTTCCATCCCCGCCCCAGGGTTGACTCGGCCGTGGTGCGGTTGCGGTTCTTCCCTGTTCCTGAACGTGTTGAAACGCTTGACAGGTTTTGCCCAAACACGTTACGAAAGGTGGTTAACGCTGCCTTTGGTCAGCGCAGGAAAACCCTGCTCAACGCCCTGGCAGCCGGAAACTTTTTTCGGTCAAAAGAGCAGTTGAACGACATTCTCCTTTCCTGCAATATTTCGCCGACAATTCGGGCGGAACGACTTGAAACACAAGATTTTATCCGATTGACCAATGCCCTGGAAAAACACACCCCCACCATCGACTGAAATCCGGTTTTCCCGAATCAGACGCTGCGAAAACACTGGAAAAACGCCGTGAAATGGGACATCCGCCGCACGGCGAAATATTATTTTGTCCGCCTGAAACGTTTGCAGGGCTCACCCCATTCCCTGGCCATGGGGGCGGCCATTGGCGCCGCTGTCGGCATCACTCCGACCCTGCCGCTGCACACCATAATTATCGTTGCCGTTACCATAGCATTGCGCGCCAATACCATTGCCGCGATCATCACAGCCACTATTATCAGCAACCCCATGACCTTTTTCCTGCAGTACTGGCTGGCCTGGCGTATCGGTGACTGTTTTTTCCCCGGTCGGCTAAGCTGGAGCAGGCTGAAATCCATGCTTGACATGCTCATGCACCAGGGCATTGTGGACAGCCTGCACACCCTCAGTCAACTGGGACTGGATGCAGCCCTGGTTCTGCTCACCGGTGGTCTGGTCCTTGCCGTACCCTTTGGAGTGGTTACCTATTGTCTCAGCTATCGCTTTTTTGAAAAAATCAGGCAGAAACGCAAGGAAAAACACTTGCTGAATAATCGCTAACACAGGGGCTACAGGATAATATTTGCCTCTTGGCTAAACAGACGAACCAAATTATCAATATCTTGCCACCACCTCTTTTCCGACCATGCAAAACTTTGTCTTTCACAACCCGACAAAAATAATTTTCGGGAAAAATACAATTGCCGCAATCGGCAGTGAAACTGCCCAGCTGGGTAAGCGGGCTCTGCTGGTGTACGGAAAAACAAGCTGCAAAAAATCAGGGAGTTACGACCAGGTTACCCGCGCTCTTACCGAGGCCGGGGTCTCGGTCATCGAACATGGCGGCGTGCGCTCCAATCCAACCCTGGACCATGTCCGTTCCGGCATCAAAAAGGCCAGGGAACATGGCTGTGATGTCATTGTCGCTCTGGGCGGCGGGTCGGTCATTGACAGCGCCAAGGCGATCAGCGCCGGGGCTGTTGTCGACCATGACGTCTGGAAGTTTTTTACCGGCAAAAAAAGCATAAAAAAAAACCTGCCCCTGACCACGGTGCTGACCATTGCCGCCGCCGGGTCGGAAATGAACTCGGGCATGGTCATCACCAATGAACAAACCAGAGAGAAATTCGGCTTTGGCAATAAACGGCTCTTTCCCAGGGTCTCGATTCTTGATCCGGAAATAACCTTTACCGTACCGGCCGATTATACCGCCTATGGAGCGGTCGATGCCATTTCCCATGTTCTGGAATTTTACATGACCACCCGGGACCTGGCCACTCCGGTCCAGGATCGGTTGATGGAAGGACTGATCGAAAACAGCATGGACGCCTGCAACCGCTGTCTGCAGACGCCTGATGATTATAATGCCAGGGCGGATCTGATGTGGACCGCCACCCTGGCATTAAATGGACTCACCGCCGCCGGACTGGGCCGGGTCGGCTTTCCCATGCATATGATCGAGCATTCTTTGAGCGCCCTGTATGATATCCCTCATGGGGCAGGCCTCTCTATTATCATTCCCGGCTGGCTGGCCTGGTTTTCCGGCCACAGTCCCCGGCGTGTGGCCCAACTCGGAAAACGGGTATTTGGCAAATCCATTGCAGGGTTGCAAACCGAGGAACAGCAGGCCATGGCAACCTGCAGGGCCCTGAAAAAATGGTTCGACTCGGTCCATAGTCCAACCTCGTTATCGGCTGTCTCCATTCCTGCAACCGATATTCCGGCAATAGCGGAAAACGCGCTCAAACTTGCCAAGGTCTGGCGTCTTTCAGAGTATACCCGGGAAAGAATCGAAGAGATTTTACACCGTTGCCTGTAACTCCTGCCACCCGCTCCAGCCGCCTGATGCAGGCTGCCCCCCTGTCCATTTTATTGATTTCTTTGTATAAGCGATACCTTTTCATTCAAGTACCGTATCAACAGCACAAAACTCTTTATGTTTCCCGGATGAAGGTGGCCGGTTTACAGAAAAAAACAATGACAATTTTCCCTGCGTAGGGTAGTAAATATGGCATTATGTAATTGTGTCATTCCATTATTTATTTCCGGTTTTCCATCTATGCTGCCAAATTCCTTCACCAGCGAATCCGTCTCCGGCCAATGGCTGAGCGATTTTGATAAATACCTGATTGGTGAAGGCACCCATGTCCGGGCCTACGAAAAATTAGGTGCCCACCTGGTTCGGATGCATGGAAAGGACGGGGTTTCCTTTGCAGTCTGGGCGCCCAATGCCCGTCAGGTCGCTCTGATAGGTGACTTCAACGGATGGGACCCCTCAGCCCACCCCATGCATTCTTCAGACAGCGGGATATGGACCCTGTTTGTCCCTGGACTTCCAGAATTTTCCGTCTATAAATACCATGTTACTGCCGGTGACGGCCAATCATTCGACAAATCCGATCCCTATGGCTTTGCCATGGAACTGCGACCGAGAACAGGTTCCGTGGTCGTCAACCTTGACGCCTACCAATGGCAGGATGAACAGTGGCTCGAAGAACGGGAACAACGCCAGGGGTTGACCCGGCCTCTATCCATCTATGAAGTACACCTGGGGTCCTGGAAAAAAATTCCGGACGAGAAGTGGGGTGAGCGCTATCTTTCCTACCGTGAACTCGCCGACACCCTGATTCCCTATGTCCTGGAGATGGGGTATACCCATATCGAGATGCTTCCCATAGCCGAGCATCCGTTTGACGGCTCCTGGGGATACCAGGTCCTGGGATTTTTCGCGCCGACCAGCCGCTTCGGAACCCCGGCTGACTGCATGTATTTTATCGACCAGTGCCACCAGCATGGCCTTGGTGTCATTCTTGACTGGGTGCCCGCCCATTTTCCCAAGGATGAGGCCGGGCTCAACTGGTTCGACGGCACCCACCTGTATGCGCACGCCCATCCCAACCAGGGTGAACACCCAGACTGGGGTACCATGATTTTTAATTACGGTCGCAATGAGGTGCGGTCCTTCCTGCTGTCAAACGCCCTCTTCTGGCTGGACAAATATCATGTGGACGGCCTGCGGGTCGATGCGGTGGCCTCCATGCTCTATCTGGATTATTCCAGAAAAGACGGGGAATGGATTCCCAATAAATACGGTGGCCGGGAAAACCTTGATGCCATCTCCTTTCTTCGGAAAACCAATGAAGTCGTTCATGGCGCCTATCCGGGCATATTGACCATTGCCGAAGAATCGACCTCCTGGCCGATGGTGTCCCGTCCTACCTATGTGGGCGGCCTCGGCTTCAGCCTAAAGTGGAACATGGGCTGGATGCACGACACCTTAAGCTACATGCAAAAGGATCCTATCCATCGGCATTTTCATCACAACCAGCTCACCTTTGGCATGCTGTACGCCTTCCATGAAAATTTTATACTGCCCCTGTCCCATGACGAGGTCGTCCACGGCAAGGGATCCATGCTTGGCAAGATGCCCGGAGATAAATGGCAGAAATTTGCCAATCTGCGGGCCTATTACGGATTCATGTGGTCGTATTGCGGGAAAAAACTCCTGTTCATGGGCAATGATTTCGGCCAATGGCAGGAGTGGAACCATGACCGGGGCCTGGAGTGGGAGGCGCTCAAGGACCCCATGCATGCCGGACTGAAACGATATGTTCGTGACTTAAACCTTGTTTATCGTGACGAACCGGCCCTTTTTGAACAGGATTTCAGTTGGGATGGCTTTGACTGGATAGATGCAAACGATGCTGAAAATTCCGTACTCTCTTTTATGCGTTTTGCAACAGACAGGAATGATTTTCTTATCATCATCTGTAATTTCACCCCGGTTGTCCGAAATCATTATCGTGTTGGAGTCCCTGTCGAGAGTGGGTTTACCATCCTTATCAATTCAGATCTGGAAATTTATGGCGGCAGCGGTGTCCGCCCAGAAGGAGAGTTGTTCTCCACAGGGGAACCAGCCCATGGGTTACCCTGTTCCCTTGAGTTGACACTGCCGCCACTGGCAACTATATTACTCAAACCCTCAAGTAAATAAAATATGTTGTAAACCATTTTCAAACGCAACCTCTACTTAAATTCTGCATTATGAAACTCAAATTGACAAAAAAAGCGATTATCCTGGCAGCCATTGGATTGATCATTTATGTCGCCTTGGCGTTGATCTATTCCAGCATCAAAAAAAATCATCCCCTTAACGAGCATGAGGGTGTTGCGGCCAACAAACTGGTCAACATGGAAGAGTGGCAGCACCAGTCTCAGGAATACCAGAAACAGTTGGCCGCCCTGCAGGCGAAAAATGATGCCCTGCAAAAACAAATTCAACTCCTTGAACGTGAGAAGAACCAGATGCTTATCACAATGCCGTCCACGGAAGTCATGGACAGGCTCAAGGAAACTCTCAAGGAAAAGAAAAATCTCCAAAAAGAACTCCGGGATTGCCAAGGCCGGCTGCAAGGAAAAAAAGGCAAGGCCAGCACGCCTGAAAGTAAGCAGGACAAGGCTGTCAAACAACCGGCCAAACCGGTGGAAAAAAAAGTTAATGAGGCAGAGGTACGCATCCAGCAACTGATCGAAAGCCAGGATATTCTGGCTGCAAAATATCAAAAACTTCTGCAGCAGAATACCCTTGCCCAAAACAAACTCAACGAGCTCCTTGCTGAAAACAGTGCCCTGAAAGAAGAAAATCTCAAATTATCCACCGCTAATCAACAACTGAACCAGACCCTTGCCGCCATCGAAACAAAGAACAAGGATCTTGCCGGAACAGCCAAGGAACACATCACCGCCCTGAGCGAACAGGTAGAGAAGTGCAACTC
>WFZC01000365.1 GCA_015489765.1 Desulfobulbaceae bacterium | reverse complement strand
ATATGAAGGCGGTTGGCGCAGGCCTCTATCAGCGCGGGTGGAACCTTTTCCCCTTCGCGAACCCGGCCCTCGATGGCGGCCGCCCCCTCGGGCGAGATAACCGAATAATAGCCATGGGAAAACATGAGACGGAAATCACTGAGTCCGATGGCTTCGGCGCCGCCGGAGCCCCCTTCGGAGATAACGGAGATCATCGGCACCCGGAGCTTGGCCATGGCGTAAAGATTGCGGGCTATCTGCTGGGCGGCGCCCGGGTACTCTTCCACCGGATAGGAGCCGGGGGTGAAGATATAGAAATGGATGGGAATACCCTCGGTTTCCGCAACCTTCATATAGCGCAGGGCCTTTTCATTTCCCCATGGCTTGCAGGAGCCGCCGTTGCGAAATTCCTCGCCATGTCCGACTTCCTGGCCTATGACCATGACCGAGGCCGTATAGGGTTTTTTCTTGATCCTGCGGACAATATTTGCCTTGGCCACCACCATGGCCGGGTCGATGTTAAACTCGCCCTGGCCCCCGAGTTCGGTGTAATCCTCGTAGACGTTTTCCAGGATATCCTTGAAGGAAAAGCGCAGGGGATGACGGACGATCCGCACCCGTTCCATGGCGGTGAGGTTGTCCTCGCAGCGTTGTTCAAGGAAGCGGATGGAGTCGTCGAGTTTGTTGATCCGGTCGGCAAATTCTTTGCTTTCCAGCTCATAGCAGCGGTTTTTCAAGTCCTCGCAGTCGGCGCGAAAGACGGAAAGGTTTCCCCACTCTTCCGTATCCTTGATATGGATCAGGCAGCCGATGCGCTGTTCGATATTCTGGAGATTTTTCAGCAATTCGTTCATGGTGTTTCGACATTATCGTCGTCGATATGTAAACAGGGCCTGCCGTTTTTTTGAGTACAGAAAGTACAGAAGGTGCAGTAACAGCAAGGCTCTTTTTTTTGTTCGGCCCTGTCTCTTAAAAGGTAAGCAGACGTTTGAGATTGTCCCGCAGGTAGTTCAGATTTGTGATGATGGGGGCGCCGGAGCTGCTTTCGCCCTTGATAATCGTGTCATCAATAAACTGTTTTGCCCGTTCCTTGGCCTGTTCCATGGAGTCACCCCAGACCAGGGCAAGGGCAAGGTTGGGGTCGTATTCGCTCGGTATCGGGTAGGGCCGGTCACTGGGAACATGGGTGTAGACAGCGGACCAGTCGTAGGCAGGCAATTGGAAGCGGGTAATTGTTCCTATCCAGGGGGTGAAATCGCGGGCCGGGTTTTCTGCCACGATCCGCAATTCTATACTGGCTCCCCGAAATTCGATGTCCTCCTGACTATATCCCATCGGCTCGCCCAGGGCCAGCCTGATCTGTTCCCGAATCAGGTTTGGATGGCTGCCGTTGAGATAACTTATGCGGGCCGAGACATCGTTTTCAACCTGGATTCGAGTATTGACTTCGAGCAGATACGGCTTGCCGCTGCGGCTGACGATCCATTCCCATGTGCCCACGTTGTCATACTTGACGTGGTCGGCGAGGCGGAGCGAATACTCGACAATATTTTCCAGCACGGCAGCGCTGTCAAATGAATATTCAAAACAGGAATCGTCAAAACCGGGCGCGGCTTCGATGCGTTTCTGCCGACCGGTGGACTGGATGGTGCAGTTACGCGAGCTGAAATGAACGCGCTCGTTGTGACGGGAACAGACCAGCTGCACCTCAAGGTGGTTGTAATCGGTTAACCGCTGCTCGATCAGGACGCCGCCATCACCGAACTGGCGTTTGGCATAGTTCTGCACCCGTCGATAGACCTGCCTGAACTGCTCGATCTGGGTGACCTCCTCGATGCCCATGCCGCCGCCGCCGGCCGCTGCCTTGACCAGCACCGCAGGTTGTTCGATATTGTCGTCTTCCTGGACATCAAAAAGATGCTGGGCGATTTCTTCCGCCTCCATTTCATTATAGATAGGAGCATCAGTGCCGGGAATGGTCGGAATACCGAGGATGTTGGCCACGTGTTTGGTGTTGATCTTGTCGCCGAGATTTTTGATGACCTCCCAGTTGGGACCGATGAACGTCAATGGTCGGTCCCGGATAGTCACCCGGCGGGCAAAACGAAAATCTTCGGAAAAAAATCCATATCCCGGATGAATGGCCGTGCATCCGGTATGGTCGGCAATGGCCAGGATATCATTGGCGTCGGTATATCGGGTCACCCGCCAGGCATTCTGTTTCGGCCCGGATGTCCGGTTGCGCCGGACATGCTCCGAGCCCTGGTCGGCATCGGTGTAGATGACGACATATTCCAGGTCCAGATCCCGGCAGGCCTCCATGATGCGGATGGCTATTTCCCCGCGATTGGCGATAAGTACTTTACCCTGCACGCGAAACCTCTTATGAAGAACATACTATCCGGTTGACTGTGGACTTCTTTGCCGGATGCATGGAAGATTGATGAGGTAATACAGAATAGGCGGCCTGGTGGCACGGCCCCGTCTCCTGTCCCGAAAGAAGCATTTTT
>WFZC01000364.1 GCA_015489765.1 Desulfobulbaceae bacterium | reverse complement strand
TGTATCATGACCGCTGCTTCGGCAATACGCCGCTGTGAACACTGTGGCCCCTCATCCAGCGTATTGGAGACATTGACCTCAAAGGAATTATCCCGGCCCTCCACCTTGAGTAATGCCTCTGCATCGTCATGGCCTACAGCCACGCTGATGGCTGATGCGTATAACACCTTGCCGTTGACAGAGGAAACAAAATCACCGGCAATCACGTCGAACGTTCGACTTGCACCAATTCCAATATAGAAATCACCCAGTTGCGCCTTGGCGCCGCCGCCAATTTTTTTTACATTTACATCATCCTGTGTCCAGGCGCCAGAAAAGACAAGCTGGCGGGATTTTTGGTTTGAATTGGCAAATTTTTTGGTTGTTGCGTAAATCCGGCGACTGCCGATCTTGTTGATGGCTGTGTAAATCCACCACTTTGCGCCATGACTCAGCCTGCGTTTTTTAAAGCGCTCGGGAATTGTCCGGTCCTTGATGTCATCAACATAGATTGTCACGGGCGGCTTACCGGTTTGATCTATCAATTCACCAAGACAGGACAGGCCCAGGGAATATTCGGTCATGACCGGGGAAACTTCCGCCATGTTGTTGCCGGTATAATCAAACCTGGAAAGAGAGGAACAACCGCTATTTATTGTGGAGATTGCCATGAGAACGGCAAACATGAAGAATTTGTTCATAATTTACTCCTTTCTTATTGGGCTGATGGCGCGTTTTTTGTTGAAATAGTGAAAAATACCCTTACATCTATAATAACGAAGAAGGCGCTGCCCTATTCCAACCCGGCAGAGAAATCAGATCGGGACCCGTCACCAGCAAAGAGTTCCCGGTAGGCCGCCGATTGGGCCAACAGCTCAACGTGGGTCCCCTCCTGAATCACCCTGCCATGCCCCAGAATGATAATTTTATCCGCGTTCCGTATCGTTTCCAGGCGGTGGCTGACCACGATAACGGTCATTTTTTCTTTTAAGCCAACAAGTGAGCGCAGGAGAATGGACTCTGAATCAGCATCAAGGGCTGAGGTCGGTTCATCCAGTAAAAGAATCTTTGGCCGGGTAAGCAAGGCGCGGGCAATGGTTATCCTCTGGGCTTCACCGCCCGAAAGATTTGCGCCGCCAGGCCCAATATAGGTGTCAAAGCCATTTTCAAGCCGCTTTACAAATTCCAGGGCAGAGGACAATCGGGCAACCTCTTCTATTTCCCTCCTGGAGGCATCCGGTCTTGCCAGGCAGATATTTTCAGAAACTGTTCCGCTAAAGAGGATGGGACTTTGCGGCACTACCGCAATCCGGGAACGTAATGATGCCAGAGTTACCTTACTGATGTCTTGACCATCTATGAAAATTTTTCCCCGGCTCGGATCATACAACCGAACCATGAGCCTTAGCAGAGATGATTTTCCCGATCCGCTGCCGCCGACAATAGCTGTAAACTTACATGGTTCAAGAGTAAGATTAATGTCCTCAAGCACAGGTTGGTTTGTTCTGTATGCAAAGCAAACGTTTCGTAACTCTATCCGGCCACGATCTATTGACAGTGGTTTTGCATGCTCTTTTTCCCGGAGCGAGGAAGGCGTATGGAGGACCTCATATATTCTTTCCAGGCTCACAAGGCCGCGCCGGTATGCCTTGACAACCCCGGTAAATAACCGGAAGGGCCGGTACGCGTATTTGACAAAGCCTGAGAAAACTACAAGTGTACCAATTGACATTTTGCCCGATATAACCATCAATCCTCCATACCACCAGGTAGCTGCAAATCCTATCCCGGTCAAAAGCCAGACCGAACCTTTCAGGACAGCGGTAATCTGATTGGCGCGCAGTTGGTCCACTTCAAGATTTTCAGCCCTGGAGCCAATTCGCTCGATGGAGACTTGTTCGTTGTTGAGGGTCTGTACAGTTTCGATGCCATCCAGGTTTTCCTTCATTGCGCTCATAAGCCTGGAATCGCTTCTCCGGCTCTTCTGGGTTGCAATATGGAGTTTATTTTCAAGATACCGCGAAATAAACTGCTGGGGCGGAAGCACGGAAAGCGCGATAAGGGCAAGCAGGGGGTCTATGAGAAAGAGCATAATGATGGGGTAACCGGCGCGAACAATACTTGTAAACGTCTGGACAAAGACCCGTTCCATAAATGCCCTGGTGGCTGCGGTGTCCTTGAGGGTACGGTCTAACAGGTCGCCGGCGCCGTATTGTTTGTGAACATCCAGGGAAAGAAATAGTATCTTTTCAACGAGCTTTTTCCGAAGATCCGTGACAAAGTTTCGGCTCAGTTTTGCAGTGGAGTATGTCCATGCATATCCGCTGAATCCCCGCAAAAAGGCAACGGCCAGCAAACCGATTGCCGCAAATTGCAAGACCGCCACCGGACTCTCCGGATGCCAGTTGATCCTGTATATGGAAATAGTGTGATTTGTCAGGCCATCGATAACTGCTCCGGTTATGACAGGGACCTGCATTGGGGTGATTTCGTGTACAACTCGCCAAAACAGCGTGGACCCAAGTAACAACTTTTGCTGTTTGAGATATGAGAGGGCGACACGAATCGATGTGTTAGGTTTCATTTTGAAGTCCTCCAGGCAGGCTTTCTTCAATGATCGGTTGCAAGGATTTCTTCAATTTGCTGTATACCCCGCCTGGTTGCCCCTTTTTCGCGGGGCTTGTAGACACTGTAGTGAAGCACCTCCTCCCGGACCTTATGAAAGCGGTCCGCCTGCAGGTTTGCATCAATGAGCGCCTCCAGTTCCTCTATCCGGTTGCAAACATCACCACATTGCCACAGGAAGGTTGTGGACACCGGGTCGATACTGGGCTGCAGCACATCCGGCTGGGGGTTTACAAAGATCATTGGCCGATCAAAGTAAAGCCATTCATAACCGGATGCTGATATGTCCCCGATGTAGAGCTCTGCCTGATGAAACCAGGGCATAACATTCCCTGAACGAATCAGGGTGATGCCGTCGATTGCCCGCAACCTGTCGATAATGTCCTGTTGGAAGAATTTTCGATTGGGATTGAAAATGTTCGGATGCGGTTTGACAAGGAGATTATAGTTGGCCAGGAGCTGCTGGATGATCTTGGGATTATCAAGAAATATATCGATGGAGCTTATATTTCCCTTGCGCCAGGTTGGACAATATATAATCGTTTTTTTATCATTGTTAAAAAGAGACGGACCCTTGACGGAATTATCGAATTTTGGATAGCCGATAATAGTGCACCTGGCGGCACGGTTTACCCTGTTCTGCCTCAGACGATCCACCTGGCGCCGGCCGGCACACAGGCAACGGATATAACCGCGGAAATCTCTTCCGTAGGTGAAAGGTTTGTCTGACATCCCGTGAAATATCTGCACCGCACGGGTATTGCCGGTGCGCTCTTCCGGACGAAGAAACGTTGGAGTTATAACCAGATCATAGCTGTCCAAGTCGTTGTTTTCAGTCAGCAGACTGGTATATCCGCCGTATTCCCCAAGTTCCCGGCAATCCGGACTGACCCCGCGAACAACAAGAAAATTCTCATGAACGCCCTGGTGAAAAAAATAATCCAGGTAGGGCTTGATGCTTGCGAAGTAATGTATATTCCCGCAATCCCTTAGATAATACGCGATCCTTTTTGATTTCATTATATCCTCATGCTGCTGTTTATCCGAAAATCACCCACGGAGGACATGGCTGCCCATGCCGGAGTCGGAGATTTTCATTGTTCGTTGTGGCCGGCCAATCTGGTCCAGCCATGCTGGTTTATCCGAAAATAGTCGCGTAGCTGTGTTCCTTCGGTCTATTTTCATTCTTCGAAGTCTACGCTTATCTGTTGTGGCTGGAACGGTAAATTATGGCCCAGCCATGCTGGTTTATTGTAAAGCGGCAAAATGCTGACTTTTCTCGATTAGTTGAGGTATCGTTCTGTAAACCATTCCATTGCGGCTTCAGTCGCGTGTCCCGGATTGTAAAAAAGGTCTCGGGCAATTTCGGCGCGAATCTGCTCTGCCGCTTCAGGTGCGGCAAGACTTTTTGCCACAACCGGGACAACATCCCCCGGCTCTTTGACCAACAGTCCGCCTCGACGCCCCTTGTCTTCACTGTCAATGAGGGCAAGTTTTTCCCTGGTCACCCGTATGAGTTCCGGGACATCGAGAAAAACAATGGGCCTGTTAAGCAGGGTATATTCATTTGCCACAGATGAGGCATCGGTGATAAGAAGATCGGCAACATAGAGTAATGGGATCACATCATGCTCTGTGACGACACGAACATGATCACTTTCCAGGGGGGCAAGTTCAGCAGGCCAATCGATTGTTGTGTTTTTCGGATGGTCATGGGGCTTGATCAGGAGATCATATTGATCCGTGGCGGCCAAACGGGAAATAACTTCTTTGCCCATTGTTTCAAGTGAGTTATGCATTTCTCCCGTGGGCGCGAAAAGCAGTACCGGCCTTTTACCAGTGAATCCAAAGCGGGTAAGCAGCGTGTTGCGATCAAGTTCACCGTTGAGGAGAGGATCAGTCTTCGGGAAGCCGATGGGAATCGCCCGGGGATCATTTTCCAGCAATAATCCTGCCTTGTTAAAAAGTTTATGCATGTAAGGCCCGATCAGGAACAGAACATTATAGGCGAGATTCTGGGCCTTGACCGCGCGGTTGCGAAAGGAGACGCCATGGAAAAGCTGGACCCGGGTGGTACAGTTCATGGGGGGCACCAGAAGGCTTGAGCTGGCCGAGAAAAGAAGGTCAAACGAGCGGGTCCTGGCGTCTTTCAGAGCAAGAATTTTATCTTCGGGAATCCCGAAAGGTTCATACATTTTTGGAGCATTATAGATAGGTCCATCGGCTGTTTTGGTTCGCAGGCCTCCGGAAACAAAGATGTCAACCTGTGGCAGGGCGGCAAGCCGGTCATAGATCCGTTTGAAACACACAAAGTGTACCGGGGCGTATCCAGTGAACAATACAGTGATGTTACGTGACTTGGTCATGTTATTATCTCCTCGATTATTAGTGCCTTACTCCTGAATTCCTGTCATAAAAAACAAGAAAATTTCATGAAGAAAAACTAGTTATTTTAACCGATTGTCTCGTTACACAGAACATGCACATAATTGTTGCATGTTCTGTAGGGGCGAATTTATTCGCCTGAGGAAAGCGTTATTTTATCTGGAATGCCTTCCCCAAGGCGACTGAAGTCGCCCCTACAAACTTGGGTTGTGGGCAAAGCCCGCATTAGAACTATTTGTTGGCAACCAGTGATGGCGGATCCAGGTAACGGCTCTGGCCCCGGGCAAGTGTTTCTGCTTCCTGTACAACAAAACCCAGCTGCCTGGTCCAGCCTGAAGGCAGTTTTCTTAATGCGGAAATTTTGCCGCGCATCAGCAATTGTGCCGCCACATGCCAGTTGAGCCATTCCTGATTAACAG
>WFZC01000363.1 GCA_015489765.1 Desulfobulbaceae bacterium | reverse complement strand
TCGGCATGTGAGCGCCATCCGCTGCTACAGCCAGAATCGGCCGTCGGTTGCCGACACGGGCAAGCGAGTCAATACGGCGCGTAATTTCCTCGGTAGAAGGAATGACGTCTTCGATGGGCATCTGATCCGTGGTAACTGATCACAGGGTCAATTTTTAGCTGGCGACAACCAGCGATATCTGCTACCGTGTTTCTCGTCAAGGAGAAACACGCATGGCAGAGCAACTATACCATATACGCGGCCGCCAGATCGACCGTCAGGTTATCAACTTTATTGAGCAGCAGATTCCGGCATACTGGGATAAAGGTCGTTCTGCCCTGTCCCGGTTTCTGTGCGAACAATGGAACTGGCGGCAGCCAAACGGCCGACTCAAGGACCGTGCCTGCCGGGTTCTCTTGCTAAAACTGGAGGAGAAGGGAGAAATCACCCTGCCTCCCCGGCGCAGTGTTGTTCGCCGAACCAGAAAGCGCCAGGTTCGGGACGACTACGATGGTAATACATCGGAGCTGAAAGGCACTGTCTCCGCGTTTCGTTCTTTGACAATCAAAATGGTTCGCCATACCCCGGACGAAAAGATCTGGGACAACCTTGTCGACCAATATCACTATCTGGGGCACACCCCGATCGTCGGGTCATATCTCAAGTACATGGCTTGGCTGGACGATCGACTGGTGGCCTGCCTGGGCTGGGGTTCCGCAGCCTGGAAGGTCCAGAGCCGAGACCGTTTCATCGGCTGGGATGAAGAAATCCGGCAGCAGAACCTGGCTGGTGTGGTCAACAATGTCCGCTTTCTCATTCTTCCCTGGATCAGGGTCGATCACTTGGCATCCAAGGTGCTGGCTGCCAATATACGCGTGCTCAAACAGGACTGGCAGCAATATTACAACCAGTCCGTGGTGCTGCTGGAGACCTTTGTCGAGACCAACCGGTTCCAAGGAACCTGTTACAAGGCTGCCAACTGGCAGATGGTCGGCTCTACCACAGGAAGAGGCAAGTACGACCGCACCCATCAGCACAGTCAGCCGGTCAAGGCCGTCTTTGTGTATCCCCTGGCCAAAGATTTTCGGGAGCGGCTCGGTGTTCGATAGAGATCTTCTGCCCAAAGGTTTCAAGATTACCGAAGAGGATCTGGCCAATACCCCACCGGCCGTGCAGGAACTGGTGTTTGCGTTGATCCAGGAGGCCGACCGGCTCAAAAAACGGCTGGAAGAACTGGAGGCCAAACTGGGCCAGGATTCCTCCAACTCCAACAAGCCGCCCTCGACAGATCCCCCCTACAAGGAGAAAGAATCGAAAAAGCCCCGCAGTAAGAGAAGATCACGCAAGGGGTATCGGCAGAAGCTGATGTCTCCCACAGAGAAACGGGATGTCATGCCCTCTGTCTGCTCCTGCGGCTGCACGAGTTTCTCGGATCTCAAGCCCTACTACACCCACCAGCACATTGAACTGCCTCAGATCGTTATGACGGTCATCCACTTTGTTCTGTACCGAGGCAGGTGCACGGCCTGCGGCAAGATCAACAAAGGCTATGTTCCCCGCGAGTTCAGCACCGGTTTCGGCCCCAGGTTCTCCGCCCTTGTCGGTGAACTTGGCGGTATTGACGGAAACAGCCGGGAAACCATCAAGATATTCTGTGAATCCGTGCTTGGCGTCCATATCAGCCTCGGCGCAATCCAGAAAATCATTGACCGCGTCTCCTGTGCGATCCAACCCCATTATGAAGAGATCAGGGACAAGGCCAGAAGCCAGAACATCAACCATCTGGATGAGACCACCTGGAAACAGGGAGGTAAGCTCAACTGGCTCTGGGTGATGGCCAGTACAGCGGTAGCGTTCTTCATGATCCATCCCAATCGTTCCAAGGAAGCCTTCAAAAAACTGATCGGTTCCTGGGAGGGCATCCTGGTCAGCGATGGGTATGGGCTGTACCGCAAATGGGTCCATGGGCGTCAGACCTGCCTGGCCCACCTGATACGCCGGGCAGTCGGCCTGTCGGAGCGTAGGGATCCCGAACTGGCCAAGTGCGGAGCATGGGCCGCAAAAGAATTACGGCGGTTGTGCAAGATGGCCAAGGATCCTCCGACCCGGGGAGAATGGTCATCATTTTATGCGCGGCTCTGCCGTCTCATTGCACTGTATCGCGACTCCGACAGTGAGGCGGGGACGTTTGTGCGCAACATCGAGCAGGAAATGGACGCCCTGTTTACCTTCCTGTGCGAGGAAGGAGTCGGGCCGACAAACAACCACGCCGAACGGATGATTCGCTTTGGCGTACTCTGGCGGAAGCGCAGCCAGGGAACCAACAGCGAAAAGGGAAACCGTTGGGTAGAGCGGATCCTTTCGCTCAGGCAGACCTGCCGACTGGAGGGGAAATCAACATACTCCACCTTGGTGGAGGCCATGGGCAGCTATTTCAAAGATCAACAACCTGACCTGGAGTGGATCAGGCAGGCGGGGTGAACGAGCACATACCCTGTAATGGGTTACCTCTTTAGCTGGTACCGTTATCAGCATTTTCCAATTCAAAGCTGGCAGGCTGTCCCTTTCTGTGCTAAAGGTGACCTCTTGCCTTTTTTTCTTATTAGTACCCCACATTGTGGACAGAGTTATATGCCAGGTCTGTTACACCAACATAATTCGGGATGATTTCTTGCATGACAAGTAAAAAGAGCATATTACGCAATATCATTGGACGTGAAGGCGTCAAGTTGCTTCTGCGTCCAATGCTTCATTGGTCAAGACTGGATCAGCCCAAAGATGGATATTCCATTATGCTAGGGGTGCCTTGGGCCTTGAGACACCTTTTGAGAATTAATCTCGAATTTGTCTCGCGTACAGATTTGACGAATTGCCATTGCATTCATGTTGTTTTCGACCGCAGACGACAGAGCGGATACGAAAAAATGGTACAGGAAACAAGAGAATATTTTCCTGACTTACCACTCTCGTTTGATCATTACGCTGAACTTCCAGGAATTGTGGTGGAAAAGGTTAATGTTTCAACCTTTTACAATTCATTGAATTGCGCTACTCTTCTGCCAAAAATCCAGACAAATTACGCAATACTTCATGACTTTGATCTGTATCCTCTCGTTCCTGAGTATTTTGAGGCTGTTTATAAAACAATTAAAAAGAATAAGTGGCATTTTTGTGGCTTGGAAAAAACCACGTTCGATGGTTTGACAGATGATGACAATGTCTTTGGAACGTGGTGTCTGGGTATGGATGTCCAATGGTTGCGATCGCACTTCAAGCCGATTGATATCTTTCATCGGGTTGAACTTGTCGGTCCAAGGCAAGTTACCTTAGATCCATTTTCTTCGCTGGAGTTAAAAACTCCTAAAAGAGGGCCTGTTGATTTATTGGATGAAACTGCATGCTGTCATGTTAAAAATTTATGCAGCACATTTTTAAGATTCTCTGGGGGGAGACCAGCAAAAATCGTCTGGCGTCTTCACTACCTCTGGTATCTTGAATATCTGTGCGACATGCCGGACAATTTTTTGAGGGCGACGGAAGCAATGCGAGCGGCAAACACCTCGATTCTCCGCGTTGGTAGCTATCAGGCAGATTTTTCTGACGCGGACCCAACATGTGCCAATGTCCTTCGGGATGAATTATATCGTATGGAGGATGTTCTGTTTGGAGGAGCACGGCCCGCAATTAAACAGTACATTAATGCCTTCGAGGAGTTTTTGAAAAAATATGGCCAAACAGGTTGAAGAAAACTAATCAAGGAAATCGTCCCGATGCCCTGATTTTTTTCCACAATTCTCCCCGAATCTAATCCTACCCCGGTCGGGGGGTGATTGGCCGAAGGACTTTCAGGCACCGCTCAGTCGATCCATTGGGCCCGGTCCCGCAGCCGGTAGGCAGCTTCCACAGGCCGTTTGTTATGTTCAGGGAATTTTGTGTCTTGGTGTCTGGCCGATGCCAAGATCTTTTCTGCGCCAACGGAGAATTTATCCTCATCAATCCCTTTCCAATGGGCAATTGCTTTCGTTTGCTTGTAATAACAGGTTGAAATAATGGACAGATCAAATTCTGTCGACTTTAAGGTAGCTCAAATCATTGGGCGGTTAGATGGTGGTGGAGCACAACGCCTGACATTTAATCTTGCACATGCTTTGCAAAAAGAAGGGGTCGACTCTTCAATAATTGCAATGCGGGAGGGAGGTTCATTTGTCCAAAAAAATGATGTAATTGATATTCATGTCCTTTCCATTGTTCCTGGGAAAATTTCCTCTCTTCTGAGAGGATTATTATCTTTTCGGCGTTTAGTTCGGACACTAGACTTGGATTTCATACATGTCCATGGTGCCTCTTGTCTACCGTTTTGCATACTTGCGCTCTGTGGCACGGATCGACCACGCATTCTCTTTACATGGCATGACTCAGAAAGTGTAGTAAATTATTCTGGATGGCGTCGAACTATCATGCTGTATTCTTTGCGAAGATGTGGTTACCTGTATGGATCTTCCAGGAATGTTGCCGCACGCCTTGCTGCTTCTCTTGATAACAAACGATCAGTTGAAGTATTCACTAATGGAGTTCCTGTCAGCGCGCCCCGGTATGATTCTCCGGGCAAGGATATTCCACATATAATATGGGTTGGGCGATTGGTCCCTCCAAAAGCACCTTTGATATTGCTTGAAGCTGCCGCTCAATTGCTGAAGGAAAACCTGTCCTTCCGTATAATCATAGTGGGTAATTCTCCAGCGGGGGGCGAGTGGTATGAAGTTCATCTGCAAGAGAAGGTAAGGGAATGGGGTCTTGATGAAGTGGTTTCGCTCCCCGGCTGGGTGACTGACATGCAGCAGGTATATGCCAGCGCAGATATTGCCGTCCAGACCTCAAAAACCGAGGGCCTCAGTATGGCCCTGTTGGAACAGATGATGGCTGGCCTGGCCATCGTTGCGACAGAGGTAGGGGACACTGCTGAGGCACTTCAGCATGGCCGCTGTGGGTTATTGATGATTCCTGGTGATGTGAAAGGATTACACGGTCATTTGCGAAGGTTGCTTGTGAACCCAGAGCTGCGAAGAAAATTGGGTGAGGCCGCCCATGAACGGGCGGTAATGCAATACAGTCTTCAAGCAATGGCCAGTCGAGCGCATCGCGATTATATGGAGTTGTATAGGATGGACCGGCAATAGTGAACTCCATGGAACCATTATCCAAAACACAGGTTGTTGAACAGGCAGGCCCGTCAACACCGGAGAAGTCATTGCGCCAGCGCACACTGCACGCCTCGGCATGGCTGTTGGCGGCGAGGCCGGTGAGCATAAGTGTCCAGTTAATCCGCAGTTTGATCCTCACCAGACTGCTTTTTCCAGAGGCATTTGGGCTGATGGCCATCGTGGGAGCAGTGACACAGGCATTGAACATGTGCTCAGACATCGGGCTTGGTCCAAGCATTGTTCAGAATCCCCGAGGTAAGGAAGAACGATTTTTGTGTACAGCCTGGACGATTGGAATTATCCGCGGTGGCGTGCTATGGGCTCTTTGTGTGGTGTTAGCCGGTCCAATAGCATGGATTTATCATAAACCTGAACTCAGATTACTACTACCTGTATCCGGCCTGGCAGTCCTTATAAGCGGCTTTGATTCAACAGCCTGGCAGACTGCCAATCGTGACTTGACGATCGGGCGGGTTACACTGCTGGCACATGGTATCAATATCATTAGCACGATGATTCTTATCGGAGTGGCATGGTGGTTGCGGAGCGTCTGGGCATTGGTGATCAGTTCCTTGATTTCCGGCATTCTGCATGTCGTCCTGGGGCATTTGATATTGCCAGGTATTCGTCACCGTCTGGCCTGGGATCGTGCAGCGGTCCGTGAACTGGTAGGCTTTGGTAAGTGGGTTTTCCTGAGCACATTGCTCACTCTTCTGGCCATGCAGAGCGACAAGTTGTTGCTCGGTGGACTGATTACCACAAAATTACTTGGCATCTACAGTATTGCCTTGGTGCTGGCTGGGCTGCCGCGAACGTTGGTACAGGAATTAAGTAGAAGAATCCTGTTTCCTGTCTTGTCCGAACGGTTGCGTGAAGATCCGCGACGAATGCATGCACAGGTCCAGCGAGCCCGAGGAATTTTGCTGCGACTTGGTTTGTTGCTGACCTTAGGAGCGGCCGCAATCGCACCTGCCTTTTTCCATTACCTGTATGATCCACGTTACTGGAGCGCTGGGTGGATGGCACAGTTCATGGCCATCTCCATGTGGATAACCATGCTTAACGTAACGACGGGGTCCAGCTTGCTGGCATTGGGTGATAGCCGTGCATTGGCCATTGGCAACTCCGTTAACGTTGTAGTTACGATCACAGCATCACTGGCGGGGCATTTCTTTTTTGGTCTACCGGGATTTATTATAGGCTATGCTGCCGGTACGGGTGCTGGCGAATTATACCAGGGACTGGTCATGCGCCGGTATGGTGTGGGAGTGCTGCGCCAGGACCTGCAATTGTCAAGTATAGCTGTTGTCAGCGGGACAGGCTTGGTACTGGTGTATCTGGCGGGGAGCAGTGAAAACTGGCTAAGTAAGCCTTGGGTTGGCTGCGTCCTGGGGCTGATAATCTGGTTGATGGTGGCTATAGCGTTCTGGCCCAGTCTACGGCGTGAATTGCCTAAGAAACTGTTGCCGACTACCTGGTTTAGGAAGTGAGGTAGACCCTATTGTCAAGACAGTTTAGGAGATGAGTTGCTGAGGTTAGCGATCAAGGGTCACACGCTCGCTGGTTACATGGCTGACCCTACGAATGTACATAGTGGCGAATCATGTTTTTAACATTATGAGATAAGTAGCATTTTTAAGCGGCAGTTCAATTTGCAATGCCCCTCAAGAGCTTAGGTTTGAGTAACGGCGCATATGAGAGCAGACAATTCATTAAGGAAAAATTTCCGACCGCGGGTGCTTATAATTGCCGAAGCAGCTAATCCTGAATGGGTCAGTGTGCCATTGGTTGGATGGTCACTAGCCAATGCTCTGAGAGCTGTCGCAGACGTCCATATCGTTACCCAGGTTCGCAATAGAAGGGCCTTCCACCGGGTTGGTTTGATTGAAGGGAAGGATTTCACGGCTATTGATTCAGAAAAGGTTGCTAAACCGCTCTGGAGAATGGCTGAATTGCTTCGCGGTGGTGCCGGCAAAGGTTGGACCACGACTGCGGCCATCAAGGCCATTGCTTACTATTTTTTTGAATGGTTGCTCTGGCAACAATTTGGGGGGAGTATCAAAGCCGGTGAATATGACATTGTTCATCGTGTCACGCCACTTAGCCCTACGACTCCAAGCTTGATCGCCTCTAAGTGCCGCAGGGCAAAGGTTCCCTTTGTGTTGGGACCGTTAAATGGTGGTGTATCTTGGCCGAAGGGATTCGAGTATGCTCGTTGGCAAGAGAAAGAATGGTTGTCCTATATTCGCAGTGCCTACAAATTAATGCCGGGGTATCGGAGTACCCTGCAGTCCGCATCGGCATTGATCATTGGTTCAACGGATACGTTGGCAAAAATACCGATGAGACATCGGTCAAAATGTGTTTATCTTCCTGAAAATGGCATTGACATAAGACGGTTCAATAGAAGAGCGTCTCTCTATGAGGGAGGCGCAATCCGGGCATGTTTTGTTGGACGGCTCGTCCCCTATAAGGGGCCAGATATGCTGCTCGAGGCTGCGGCACCGCTTATCCGAGATGGTCGTCTTGAACTTGATATTTTCGGCGATGGTCCATTGATGCCGCAGTTGCGCCGTTTGGTGGATCAAGAAAATTTATCGTCACATATCACTCTCCATGGTTGGGTAGATCATTCTGATCTTCAGGCCCTCATGTGTCGCTCGCAGTTATTCACTTTCCCGAGCATTAGAGAATTTGGAGGCGGAGTGGTGCTGGAAGCAATGGCATTGGGGTTAGTGCCGGTAGTGGTCGATTATGCAGGGCCAGGAGATTTGGTGGACTCTAACACTGGGTTCAAGGTCCCTGTCGGGACCCGCAAAGAAATAATAAAAGCCTTTCGAGAGCTACTTGTTAGCGTGGCGAGTAAGCCCGGTGAAATTCAGAGGCTCGGCATGCAAGCTCGGGCAACGGTGCATGACCTCTTCACTTGGGAAAAAAAAGCGACGCAGGTGCATCAGGTTTATTCATGGGTGTCAGGGCATCGTTCTGGTAAGCCTACGCCTCTTTCCTCCAAAAAAGGAGTATTATGATCGTCAGAGGTTTAGCTATTCTGCTGGAATAGTGGATGAGTAGACATGGCTGTGAAGAAAAAAATCAAGCAACCCTGAAGTAATACAAGATAAATATGAGAATCGCATACTTAATACCCCAATTTCCCGGGCAGACGCATATTTTTTTCTGGCGTGAAATACAAGCTCTTCGGAAGATGGGTTTAATCGTTGATGTTGTCAGCACGCGAAAACCTCCTCAAAACATTGTCTGTCATACGTGGTCAGAAAAGGCTATGTCGCAAACTCAATACCTAACGCCGGTCAATCCTTTGGCGTTCTTTGAGGGGATTTGGATGGTTTTGAAGGCTGGCCCTTTCCGCTTGTATCAGTGCATAAAGGTTGTGAGGCAATCTCCCAAGATATCTATCAAAATGCGATTAAAAATGTTGATGTTAATCCCAGTTGCTGGCAGCCTGATCCAACTTGCGCGGAAAAATCGCTGGAAACATTATCATGCGCACTCCTGTGCGCACTCAGCCCTCCTGTTGCTTTATGCACGACTGCTTTCTGACCTATCTTACAGCTTGACGCTCCATGGCCCCTTGTCGATGTATGGTCCCGCGCAGCGGGATAAATGGCTTCACGCTGATTTTGGTATCACTGTAACGGAGAAGTTGCGAAATGAAGTACTGGAATCTCTGCCTGATGTTCGAGAAGAGAGCATATTTGTGGTGCCGATGGGGGTAAATCTTGATGTCTTTATAAGAAGAACAGAGTATGTCCCGCCCATGCCTCCCGGTCCTTTTAAAATTATAACCTGTGGGCGGCTTCATTTTGGTAAAGGTCATCAGGATCTGATTCGGGCCATCGCAGAGCTGAATGAATACAACATGGATGTTTATTTGAAAATTATGGGTGATGGGAGCGAGCATTCAGCGTTGGAACGGTTGATCAACGACCTTGACCTCAGTGAAAGGGTGGTGCTGATGGGAGCTGTTGCCGAGGAAACTGTGCGTGATGAATTGGAGCAGGCGCACGTTTTTGCTTTGGCGTCCCATGACGAAGCTATTGGTGTGGCAATCATGGAGGCCATGGCGATGAGCTTGCCAGTGGTCGTAACGGATGTTGGAGGAGTCAGTGAACTTGTTCGGGATGGGAGGGAGGGACTGTTGGTGAAACCACACTCTCCAGGTGATATGGCTAAGGCCATAGGAGACCTCTTGATGGACTCGAAACGGTGTTGCCGTCTGGGAAAATCAGGCGCAAAACGTGTTAGACAACGATTTAGTTCCGAGAGGAGTGCTGAGCTGATCTATGGGCAAATTGTTTCTGGTATACAATAGGATACGGTTAGTCAGCCAGGGATATGTTTATGGTTTCAGTATTCTCCTGATAACTTTGCCGAGTGTTCACGGCGGCATCATATTTGCATCGTGATCCTCGGGCAATATTCGAGCACCTTCCGCTGGCCGCCGTGCTGGAAGATTACGAGGCCCTGCTGCCCTGGAATGTTAACCGGAAACAGTTGGTCTTGCCGGCAGTGTGGATCTGACAATTACCCACAAATTGTCCTGGACAACACGCTGCAAATAAAGCTATATTTTCAATATGTTACGATAACCCATCCTTTAAAAAAGCAAAAACAGCATGAATAACAATATCGGGAGGCGGTTTATAGTCACAAGCAAACTACCATGCATTATTGATCAACTTTTTGAAAATCAAAGCAAATATTCAAAAATTCCTGGATCGCCCCATATGTTACCCAGGGAGAATTGTGGGTAGTTGTCAGTCAGATGCCCCCTTGTCCGGTATCACAGGAGCGCAAACCGGTCAGCCCCTGCTTCACTGACCTGCAACGTGCAGCCACCGTGTCACATGAAAGTCCTGGCAATGCTGATTACTCATCCTGTTCACGAATCCGTTGCTGCCATTTTCTGGGGTCCTGTTTCATGTGCATGACCGCAAGCACAAGGATTTCATTTCTCGTAATCGTTCACCAAGGGCAACATAGTTCCATATTCTAAGGCCTGTAACCGTTTACCAGTGCGTCAGATTTGTGCAGGCAGGTCGCCCTGCTATAGTAGTAGTCAACGGCTTCGCTCAACTCCTGCTCGGCGCAGGAGAGTATCCGTACCCTCATCGCTGGTTGATCCGGTCAAAGACAGCGGCCGCATCCCGGGCGGGAATTTCCCCCTTCTCATAGCCGTCAATCCTGGATTCCGCCTCCACGGCCCATTTGGCATCGATCTTTCGCTGCCGCTCCCGGTCAAAACTGCAAAAAAGCTCCTCGATCAACGCGACTCGTTCAACAGGCGGGATCGAATCGATATTGCTGAAGATCTCTTTTGTGATTCTTGTCATTGTCTTTCCCCCGGAAGTTGACATTCATTCTTTTACCACGAAGAAACGAAGGGCACGAAGGTAGATAATTTTGACCGCCTTTGGCCAGGAAAAATGTCCCACGTTTATTCTCGTTAATGATCTGACGATGTTACCCGCCAGTCTGTCCTTGCGGAATGCATGTCTACAACCAGCGGGTGAGGATCCATCGCCTTGACGAGTGTTTTCAATTTTTGCTGAATATCGGCTGGCTGATAGGGCCTGGGAAACAACTTTGAATGCTGCCGCGGTTGTTCAATATGCAGGGCAAGACGAAGTCGACCTGTGCGCAGGGCCAAATCCGCCATAGTCCTTTCCTGTTCATCATTGGAATTCACCCTTGCGCAGGCAAGACCGGCCAGGGTATCCCTGAAACAGGCAATCTCACAGGGAAGTTCAGATGGCTTTGTGCGCCGGTACTGACGATAGTCTTTGACTTCAATCAACCATGTGGTTCCTCTGTCCGGGGTGATACCGCAAAAATCAGCAGCCTTGGCGCCGCCGCAGATATTTTGAAACTGATTGTGAAAGGTCCATTGATCATATCTTGCTACGGTCCACCCCTCTGGAAACTCGAATTCCAGATTCCCCTCTCTCATCTCATACCTCTTCCAGATAGCGGTCAGACTGCAGCAGGCTTTCATCCAGCATGACTATCGGATCGATCTCCTCCAGGATATCACTCTGCTGAGCGATGACTCCGTCTTCCGTTTTATCCATCGAAAAAAAACAGCGACCTGTCTCTTTGAACTCGCGTTGATGCCCAAGTATTTCAAATTCACGTAACAGAAACAGACTGTGGGTCGCCAGGATGACCTGAACTCCTTCCGCCGCCAGTGAGTAAAGTGTCCGGGCCACCAGTTTCACCAGGCGTGGGTTCAGGTTGGACTCCGGCTCATCCCAGAAAAGAGTCCCTCCCTGTTCAAGGCTGCCGTTGTTGATGAGATGGAGAAGCGTTGCAATTTTCCGGAGGCCTTCTGCTGCCAAATTGATCTCCTGTTCCTTTTTATTCGAAGATTTCAAGAAAAACTGGCCATTCTTCAATACAACAGTACCACCAATCGTTTCACTGAGGCCCTGTATTTGATTATAGAGCAATTGTGGTCTGTCTTTGAGTTCCGGCAGGGCCAGACTATCGGCCAGATCAAGATATGTTGCATCGAACTGCAGGGAATATTTTCTGGCAACCTCTCTAAATCCTTGAAAAAAAGAAATGATTTCCTTGGTTGGAATATAAACGGAAGAAGGAACAAAAGCATTGACCGCCGCATCATCAGGCAGCACCTCAGCCATAATCTTGTTTTTGTTTCGGCTGGAAAACTGAATCTTCCAGGGCATCTGTTCTGGCAGATCTTTTCCCGTCTGCTCGTGAGCCATATGGATATGGATCGCAGGGATAGATCCCGCGATCTCAGCGGAAACGGTCGTTTTCCCGTTTCCATCGGAACGCGAGAGATTGCCGATCCTTAGAGGCTTGAACAGTTCCTGTAACCGTGCAGCCAGGTGCTCTTCTGTACGTTGCTTGCCAAGAACCCTTCCGGATTTCATCAAATCTGACCAGGCAGTACAAAACAGATAGCCGAGTTTCAAGAGATGGGTTTTGCCGGTGCCATTCTCTCCGATAATGACATTCAGCCCCGGACTGAAGGTGAGATCAGCTTGTTTGAAAGCCGTAAAATCCTGTATCTGTAATTTTTGGATCATGAAAACTACCTGGTTTAATGTGGTTATTGTTTTTTCAGGCTACTTACTCAAACAGATTCATCTGCTCTCCGCTCTTCCCTGTCTGGCGGGCGATCTCCAGGATGGCCGGCCAGGCGGTGATCAGTTCGTTGTAGCCGCGGGCGTCCTCGGCCCAGCCCTTACGTTCGCACTGGGTGTAGAGGCGATAGGCCAACTGGCGCACCGGCTCGCCCTTGTTTGCCATTTTGGCGAGCAGGGTTCCGGCCGCGGTCTCGCTCTCGCCCAGGGCCCGGCAGAGATGGTGGCAGGCCTCCCAGACCGGAAGCCGCTGGCCGGTGGCCGGGTCCCAGTCGGCTGGGTACTCCTCTTTCTTGAGCAGCCGCACCTTGCCGTGGCCGGATTCGAGCACCCCGGCCCGGGCCACCCCGTCCACCGAGGTGCCCTTGGCCTGCGCCAGGACATTGGCCTCGCCAAACGGCCCGGCCGTAAAACCGTACTGGAGGAACCAGGCCACGCAGAACCGGGTATCGGAATCCATGTCCGACTCGGCCTTGCTGAAGTATTCGTCAATGGCCTTGTTGATGAGAATGAGCGCGTTGTGCACGGACATGGCCGTGCCGTCCGCCTCGAGCACGGCCTGGTATTTGGAGAAGGCCGCCATGCCCGGCCCAATGGCGGCCTGGGCCAGGTCCACCGGGGCGATGGGCGAGACCCCCTCGCTGCCGCCGATCATCTCCTCCAATGCCTCGGGCAGGGTGGCCTCCAGTTCGCGGAGGAACTGTTTGCGAGAGATGGTGGGGGCGTCAGCGGGGCGTTTGCGGCAGACGAGGATAATTGAAGATGCCAATGCATTCGTTCCGATGCCTACAGACCGTGCTGCCCGTTCCGTGCGCATGGGCCAGGTGCCGGTGACGGCAAAACCCGCCTCCTTGACCGCCTCCAGAAAGGTCTCCCAGCCGGTGGAGACGGTCCCCTTGGCCTTGGTCTCGGACTGTTTGAAGGCGTAGTAGATGGTGACCGGAAAGGCGGGGTGACTGTTCTGGGCCATGTTGCGGATGGCCCGGGTCATGCCCTCGAGAAAGAATTGTTCGGCCTTCTCCTTGCTGCCATGGCGGTAGGGGGTGGCCACCAGCTCCGGCTCCTTGGGCACCAGCAGGGTGGCAAAGATGTCCGGGAAGATGTCTCTCAGGGAACGCCGCAGCCAGACATAGAAAAAATCTGAGAGGTCGGCGTAGCCGATGTTGTCGTAGTAGGGGGGATCGGTGGAGATTAAAAGATCAAAATTATAATTAATTGCAGCGTCTTGCTGATGAGAATCTCCGTATCCAGTGGCAGGTAATTCGTTTAGAACTCGAACAACTTGGTCAACACCACTGATAAAACTTCCAGTTGAAGTCATTAAGGTGTTCGCTTCCGCAAAATCCCATACCATGGGAATTGCTTGTCGCCCAAAGGTATTGCGCATCGTCTGTCCACCGCTAATCCAACTGCAAATCGTAGATCCATAATCAGCAGCCTTATCCACTGCAAACGCCAAATACACAGCCACCGCATCACCATAGGCGGTGGCGCCGGTGCCGCCGTTGTTGAGGCCGATGCCGTCATCGGGCCAGCCCGCCTTTTTCGCATCTTCGATGGCCCGGTCCCGGGCCTC
>WFZC01000362.1 GCA_015489765.1 Desulfobulbaceae bacterium | reverse complement strand
TGTGGGCCAGGATACTGTTGTTGAACCGCTGCTTGAAATCAATCCGTTTCAACCCGGGCTGGGCATTGGGAAAATAGGCGGTTATAAAGAAAAAATCAGCAAATTCAAGAGTCAGTACCCGGCCCTCGGCATCAAAATCAGCTTCCTCCAGGCCATATTGCACGGACAGGGGTTCTGTTTTACTGAATACCGCTGTTCCAGAATATCCTTTTTTTTGGGCCGGATACCAGAAGGCGTGATAACCGGGGATCTGCCGGACGTCATCGGGCAGCTGATCGGGCAGGGCCTTGATCTCCTGCAGGGCAAATATGTCGGCATCCAGTTCAAAAAAGCTGTCGAGAAATCCCTTTTTCAAGGCAGCCCGCAGGCCATTGACATTCCAGGAGACAAGAAAAAAGTCATCTTTTTTACGCGTACTTTTCGTATTTCCCCTATTTTTTATATTTTTCGTATCATCAGGCCGGGTCTTTCGGGGGGTAACACCAATTTTCGGGCAAAGATCGGCAATGACGCAGCTGTCACATTTGGGACGCCGGGGCCTGCAGGTGCCCTGGCCAAATGCCACCAGGATGGAGTTGATGCTGATCCAGTACTGCGGCGGTAATTTTTCCCGCAGGGCCATCTCGGTTGCAAGCGGGGTCCTGGTCTGGACATAGCCCCAGATATTCATGATCCGGTGGACATGGGTATCGACACAGATTGCCGGTTTGCCAAAGGCAACGGCAACGACAAGATTTGCTGTTTTTCTCCCCACGCCCGGCAGTTGCACAAGTTCGTCAACGGTGTCCGGAACCCGGCCGGAAAATTTTTCGGCAAGCACGCCGGGCAGTGCGGCCAGGTATTTGGCCTTGTTTCTGAAAAAACCGACCGGGTAGATGATTTTCTCCAGCTCGGCAACCGGGATCCGTTCCAGCTCGTCCGCGGTTGCCGCCCGCTTGAACAGCCGGCGGCAGGCGGCAGCCGTTACCTCGTCCTTGGTGCGGGCGGAGAGAATGGTGGCTACCAGCACCTTGAACGGATCTTTTGTCTGGGCGGCAATCAGGTCAACCACCGGCACCTGGTACTCGGCGACCTCTTTCTGCAGCAGGGGGATAACCTGCTCTATATCAAAGTTATCTATATTAAAGCCGTTTTCCGCTGTTGCAGTTATATCCGTCATCTTGCGGACCATTACAGCGACTCCGCCAGCTTTTCCCGAACGCTTGGAAAGAGACTCATATCGGTATGGGGCAGAAAGAGGGAGGCCATGTAGTAGGACATGAACTCGTTATTTTCGGCAAGCTCAAGATTGGTAATCAGCTGCCGTACTTCGACCCGTTCCCGGAAGCGGTCAACATCGGAGAGACTGATCTGGCATCCCAGCATGGAGGCATTGCCGAGATAAAAAAACTTGTCCCGGTCCACGTCCGGTAACAGGCCGATACAGATGGCCTTTTCCAGGTCGATATAGGCGCCGAAATTTCCGGCCATGATAACCCGGTCCAGGTCGTCGAAACCCAGGCCCACGGAATCAAGCAGGGTCTGGTAGCCGGCATACATGGCCCCCTTGGCCCGCATCAGGTTGTCCAGGTCCACCTCGGTGATGACGATATCCTCACCGATGAGCGAATCCTGACCCCAGGCCAGCACGTATTCCCATCCCTCCCGTCCTTCCCGGATACGGGGATGATCAAGGCTGCGGTTGAACTTGCCCTGCTGGTCGATGACCTTTGCTTCCAGCAGTTCGGACACGATCGAGATAAGCCCGGAACCACAGATACCGCTGGGTTTTATCCGGCCGATGGTAACGATCATCGGGTCATAGGTCTCGGGATGGATCTGAAAATTTTCAATGGCGCCGGTGGCGGCCCGCATTCCGTACTGGATGCCGCCGCCTTCAAAGGCGGGCCCGGCCGAGCAGGCGGCGCAGACCATCCACTCCTTATTGCCGACTACGATTTCACCATTTGTGCCGATGTCAATAAACAGGCTTATCTTTTCCGATTTTGCCATCTGGCAGGCATGGACCCCGGCCACAATGTCCCCGCCCACATAGGAGGCGATACAGGGATAGAGAAAAAGACGGACCGACGGATGGGCATGGATACCGAGCCCGGCGGCCTTGGTCAGCGGAAACTGGCTCACCGAGGGCACATAGGGAGCTTCCCGGATATATTTGGGATCAAGGCCGAGCAGGAGATGGGACATGACCGTATTACCGGCCGCCATGATATAGCTGATATCCGCCGGACTGATAATCATGTCGCGACAGATATCTTCAATGATGGTATTGATGGTGGCCACGACCTTTTCCTGCAGGGCCTTGAGACCTCCCGGACGACCGGCATAAATAATCCGGGAAATAACATCCTCGCCATAGCTGATCTGGCCGTTATAACCGGAAGCCTCGGCAATGATCTTGCCGGTGTTCAGGTCGACAAGAACGCCGGAGCAGGTGGTTGTGCCGATATCCACGGCCAGGCCATAAAGACGGGAGGTGGTGTCTCCGGCCTCGACATCGATAATCCGAAATGGTTCCCCCTTGTATTTACCGCGCAAGAGCAGCAGGGTGATCTTCCATTCCGATTCCCGCAGGGCCCGGGGCAGAATTTTTATCAGTTCCGGATGATCATAGGATGGTTCCCGGGGATCGGGCATGACCTGCTTGATACCGCGCATCACCCGCTGCATGTCCGAGATATTGTCTTCCATGGTCGGCGGCGGCAGTTCAAGGTATAGCTTGCTCACCGGCGGGTCCACCTTCCACTGGCCGATCAGGGTATCCAGCGAACGGGCGGAGATGGTGCGGGTGGTTTTGGGTTTTCGTTTCAAGGCCTTGCCGCTTTTGGTGGTCATCTCCGGGATGGTGACCGTCAGGTCCGACTGCACCGAAGAGAGACAGGCAAGACGGTACCCCTGGTTCCAGTCCTCCTGCTTGAGATTTGCCTTGTCCGAGCGGACCTCGCCCTGGTCGATTTTGACCTTGCATTTGCCGCAGACACCGTCGCCGCCGCAATAGGCATGGATATACACCCCTGCTTCAGCGGCCGCCGCCAGTAAGTTCTCGCCCTTGTCCACCTCGATTGTTATGTTATCGGGCAGAAATGAAATGGTGTGCTTCATGGAGACTCCGAGGGGAAAAATTGGACTTTTTACGAGAGAATGGAAATTACAATTTATACCATGAAATCAGTTGCAAGGCAATGAGAGGAAAGAGAGATGGCTGAAATTGGCAATGGCGACAGGGGAAATAGATGGATAAAGATCAGTCTGCGGGCGCCGGCCACGCTTGTGGAACCGGTTTCAGACCTGATGGCGGTGCTCAGTGGTTCCGGGGTGGAAATCAGTCCCGAGACATCAGAGGGAACCAGGATAAGCGGTTTTTTTCCATGTGCGGACGGCACGGAAGCCGGCCCTGAAATTACCCGGGTCGTTCAGGAAAAAATGGAGGATCTTTTTGCCCTTTATGAGCTATCCGCACCCGAGTTACACAGTGAAACCTTTGATGATCAGGATTGGGCGACAAGCTGGAAACGGTTCTTTACCCCCGTGGAAATAGTGCCGGGACTGGTTATCAGGCCTTCCTGGGAAGAGTACCCGGCAAAAGCGGGTGAGCGGGTCATTGTAATGGATCCCGGCCAGGCCTTTGGTACCGGCCAGCATGCCTCGACAAGGATGGCCTTATCTCTTTTGACGCGGTCTCTGACCCGTCATCCTGCGGACAGGGTGCTGGATGTGGGCACCGGCACCGGTATTCTGGCCATAGCCGCGGCCATGTACGGCGCCCGCCTGGTTGTCGCCATCGATAACGATCCGGAAGCGGTCCGGGTGGCCCGGGAAAACAGCGTCAACAATAATGTGGCAGGAAAGGTTATGGTCAGTGGTACGGACCTTGTTGATGTGGAGGGAACATTTTCCATGATTACGGCCAATATCGTCCATGATGTTCTGG
>WFZC01000361.1 GCA_015489765.1 Desulfobulbaceae bacterium | reverse complement strand
TCACCTGGCATCACCATCTCAACCCCATCTTCAAGGGTGACAACCCCGGTCACGTCCGTGGTCCGAAAGTAGAACTGAGGACGGTAGCCGTTGAAAAACGGGGTATGACGCCCACCCTCTTCCTTGGTCAGGATATAGGCTTCGGCCTTGAATTTCTTGTGCGGGGTGATCGAGCCGGGGGCGGCAAGAACCTGGCCACGAACAACCTCGTCCCTCTTGGTTCCACGGAGAAGGGCACCAATATTGTCTCCGGCCTGACCCTCGTCAAGGATCTTGCGGAACATCTCAACTCCAGTGATCGTGGTCTTCTGGGTGTCTCGGATACCAACGATCTCAACCTCGTCACCAACGTGGATAACACCACGCTCAACCCGGCCGGTGGCAACCGTACCACGCCCGGAAATGGAAAACACATCCTCAACCGGCATCAGAAACGGTTTATCCACATCACGTTCCGGCTCCGGAATCCAGGAATCAATGGCATCCATTAGCTCCCAGATGCACTTGGTCTTTTCCTCGTCTTCGGGATTCTCCAGCGCCTGCAGGGCCGATCCCTGGATGATGGGCGTATCGTCGCCAGGGAACTCATACTTGTCAAGCAGTTCACGAAGCTCCATCTCGACAAGCTCGATCAGCTCCTCATCGTCAACCATATCGCATTTGTTCAGAAAGACTACCATGGCGGGAACACCTACCTGACGGGCAAGGAGGATATGCTCACGGGTCTGGGGCATGGGGCCGTCATCGGCACCAACCACGAGAATAGCGCCATCCATCTGGGCGGCACCGGTGATCATGTTCTTGATATAATCAGCATGGCCGGGACAGTCTACATGCGCGTAGTGACGCTTGGGCGTCTCATATTCCACATGAGCTGTGGCAATGGTGATTCCACGTTCCTTTTCTTCCGGTGCCTTGTCAATATCGCTGAAATCAGTAAAATCAGCCTGACCCTTGGTGGAAAGAACCCGCGTAATCGCCGCGGTCAACGTGGTTTTCCCATGATCGATGTGGCCGATTGTCCCAACATTGACATGCGGCTTTGTTCGCTCAAATTTCTCCTTTGCCATAACCGTTCCTCACTTAAACGTAAATAATATCGTTATACGCCCCGAATCTTACTGATTATCTTTTCGGCCCTCTTGGCCGGAATCTCTGCAAACTCGGCAAACTGCATGGTGAATGTCGCCCTGCCCTGGGTTGCCGATCGTAATTCGGTTGAATAGCCAAACATCTGTGCCAGCGGAGCCAATGCATGCACGATCTGCATGCCTCTGTCGGACTCAACGCCGTTGACCTGTGCCGCTTTGCGATTCAAGTCATTGATTACCTCTCCAAGGTAGTCCTCGGGAGTGATGACCTCCAGAGCCATAACCGGCTCCAGCAGGATAGGCTTGCCGTCGCTGGCGGCCTTTCTGCAGGCAATGGTGGCGGCCACGCCAAAGGCCATTTCGGTTGAGCGCTCCTCGTCATAGGATCCGCCCACCAGCCTTGCCCTGACATCGAGTACCGGATAGCCAATCAACGGACCAGAGTCCAGGCTGTCCCGCACTCCCTTTTCTATGGCCGCAATAAATTCCGCCGGAATCTGCTCATCCCTGACCGCGCTTTCAAACAGTATCCCTGAGCCACGATCGACAGGTTCAAGCTCGATGACAACATGGCCATACTGTTCTTTGCCGGTACCCTGGGTTTCGAAACGCCCCTCACCGGTGGCCTTGCAGGTCAGGGTTTCCCGATAGGAAACCTGCGGTTTGCCCACATTGGCATTGACCTTGAACTCGCGTATCAGTCGGTCGGTTATAATTTCAAGATGCAGTTCACCCATCCCTGAAATTATGGTCTGACCGCTGTCCTCGTCAACGGATACGCGAAAGCTTGGGTCTTCCTTGGCGATTTTATCAAGGCTCTCTGCCAGCTTTCCCTCATCGGCCTTTGTCTTGGCCTCAATGGCCACGCCAATGACCGGCTCCGGAAAATCCATGGCCTCAAGGACAATGAAATCGCCGGCAGCACACAGGGTGTCGCCTGTGGTGGTAAACTTCAGGCCAACAATAGCGCCGATATCGCCAGGTCCAATGGTATCGACCTCTTCTCGCTTGTTGGCATGCAATTTTATAAGTTTCGAGATCTTTTCCTTTTTCCGTTTTAGCGGATTGAACACCTTGTCACCGACTTTCAGGGTTCCGGAATAGACCCTGATAAATGACAAGTTGCCGACAAAAGGATCAGACTGCAGCTTAAAAACAAGGCCACAGAACTTTTCACTCCTCTCAGGCTTGCGGATAAGCGGCGCACCGTTCTTATCCGTCCCCTCTACCGGGGGAACATCAACGGGTGAGGGCAGGTACCTGCATATGGCATCCAACAGTGGCTGCACCCCCTTATTCTTGAAGGCGGAGCCACAGAGGACCGGCACCAGTTCCAATGACAGCGTTGCCTTACGCAACGCCTCATACAACTCACCGGGAGCGATCTCTTGATCTTCCAAGTATTTTTCCATGACCTCCTCATCGAAGTCGGCCAACTTCTCGAGGAGCGCCATCCGTGCGGCCGATGATTCTGCGTGTAAATCGTCGGGGATTACCTCTTCTGTTACCTCCAGGCCCTGTGTCTGTTCATCAAAGCGCAACAACCGCTGCCCGATCAGATCAATGACCCCGGAAAAGGTATCCTCACTGCCGACCGGCAGTGTTACTGCTATGGGATTGGCGCCGAGACGATCTTTTATCTCGGTCAAACATTTATCAAAATCTGCACCGGTCCGGTCCATCTTGTTGATAAATGCAATTCGCGGAATATGGTAATGATCCGCCTGACGCCACACTGTTTCGGATTGGGGCTCAACACCGCCAACCGCGCAAAAAACAGCAACAACTCCATCCAACACCCGCAGGCAACGCTCCACCTCCACGGTGAAGTCAACATGGCCGGGGGTATCAATTATATTTATCGCGTGTCCCTGCCAGGTACAGGTCGTTGCCGCGGAGGTAATGGTTATGCCCCGCTCCTGTTCCTGTTCCATCCAGTCCATGATGGCTGTTCCGTCATGGACCTCGCCGATCTTGTGCGACCTGCCGGTATAAAAGAGAATACGCTCGGTAGTCGTAGTTTTGCCTGCGTCAATATGGGCCATGATGCCGATATTACGCAGTTTGGATAACGATCCTCCTCCAGCCACTGTCTATTCTCTTTATTCAGCCACCCGACAAGATCGGGAAAAATGTTGGTCTATCTACATCTTTGGAGGATGCCTGTCAACCACAATCATTTGCACTGCAAAAAAAACTCAGGCGATCACCACCTGTAATGGGCAAACGCCTTGTTGGCCTCCGCCATTTTATGGGTATCATCCTTTTTCTTCACCGATGCCCCGCGATTATTATAGGCATCCAGCAACTCTGCGGCCAATTTTTCTGACATTGACTGACCAGAACGTCCCTTGGCAAAGCCGATTATCCAGCGAATGGCCAGGGCATTTCTCCTGTCTGGGCGAACCTCTATCGGAACCTGGTACGTGGCTCCGCCCACGCGCCGGCTTTTTACCTCCACCCGCGGCCTGACATTTTCCATGGCCCCTTCAAACACGGCGAGCGGCTCTTCATCGCTCACCTTTTCCCTGATGATCTCCATGGCATCATAGAACATACGCCGGGCAAGGGCCTTTTTGCCATCAAGCATCAGGCCGTTGGTGAACTTGGACACCAGCACAGAATTGTAGGCCGGATCGGGTTCTACCGTTCGCTTGTTTGTTAATTTTTTCCTTGGCATCCTTTATCTCTCCGATAACTCCGGCGCACCCCGCCTATTTCGGCTGCTTGGCGCCATACTTTGAACGACCTTGACGGCGGTCACTGACCCCCAGCGTATCAAGTGTTCCGCGGACCACATGGTAACGAACACCCGGCAGATCCTTGACACGGCCACCGCGAATCAAAACCACTGAATGCTCCTGCAGGTTATGACCAATACCCGGGATATAGGAGGTCACTTCAATACCATTGGTCAGACGAACCCTGGCAACTTTCCGCAAGGCGGAATTCGGTTTTTTCGGCGTCGTCGTATACACACGCACACACACGCCGCGCTTTTGCGGACAATTCTGCAATGCAGGCGTATTTGATCGCTTGGTTATTTTTTTCCGCCGTTTCCGGACAAGCTGATTAATTGTTGGCATTCACACCACTCCTTTTCCTGTAAACCATGGCGGCTAATCCGGTAATCCAGGAACCAGCCACAACAAATTTACGATTCATTCACCCAAAATCCCTGCCCGTGAAGACCTCAGGGTCTTTCACAAACAGAAATTCCATCGTTGCCGACGGAACGCAAAAGTTTAAAATAGTAGACCAGTCAACAGTCTATGTCAAGAATATTTTTCACGCTTCTTCCCGGCGAAGCCGATATTTCGGCAATCCGGTTCCTGCGGATATCAGGCGCCCCATGATAACATTTTCCTTGAGTCCGCTCAGGTCATCGACCTTGCCCTGCATGGCAGCATTGGTCAGCACCTTGGTTGTCTCCTGGAAGGAGGCCGCGGAAATGAAGGAATCGGTTGACAGTGACGCCTTGGTCACCCCAAGGAGCAATGGTTCAGCTGCCGCGGGCTTAAGCCCTTCCGCCAGCAGTCGTTCATTCTCCTCCCGGAATTTCCACCATTCAACCTGCTGGTCAAGCATGAACACGGAATCACCCGCATCGGTAATCTTGACCCTTTTCAGCATCTGCCGGACAATGGTCTCGATATGCTTGTCGTTGATTCTGACACCCTGGAGACGGTAGACCTCCTGGATCTCATTGACCAGAAAACGGGCCAGTTCTTCCGCCCCGAGAACCCGTAAGATATCGTTGGGCAGGACAGAGCCTTCCATCAACTGCTCCCCGGCCTTCACATAATCGCCCTCGTGGACAATGATATGCTTGGCCTTGGGGATGAGGTACTCTTTGGGTTCTCCGGTTTCCGGAGTAATGATAACCCTGCGTTTCCCTTTCAATTCCTTGCCGAAACTGACACGGCCGTCGATCTCGCTGATGATGGCCTGTTCTTTTGGTTTGCGGACTTCAAACAGCTCGGCAACCCGTGGCAGACCACCGGTAATATCCTTGGTTTTCGTTGTCTCCCTAGGAATTTTGGCAATAACCGTACCAGCGGTGACAATTTCCCCCTCGTCCACGGTGATCACCGAACCGACCGGTAACGGATATCGTGCCTCCAGCTCGCCGCCGGGCAACTTAAGCGTCTGACGTCCCTTTTCCGGGTCCTTGATGGAAATACGCGGCGTCAGCTGTTTGCCGGCCGTCAGGGGAGTAATCACCTTGCTTGCCTTGCCGGTTATCTGGTCGACCCTCTCCTGCATGGAATCGCCTTCCACCACATCACCATATTTGACCTTGCCGCCAACCTCGGCAACGATGGGAATGGAGAAGGCATCCCAGTCGGCAATTACGGTTCCCGGCTCAACCTTGGCTCCTTCCTTAACCTTCAGCTCGGCACCGTAGGGAACCGGAAACCGCTCCCGGTCTATGCCCTGATCATCAAGTATGGTGATCTCGACATTTCGATTCATGACCACTTCATTACCAGCGCTATTGGTAACCGAATGCAGATTTTTATAGTGGACGATACCGCCACGCTGGCTCCTGACTTCGGCCTGTTCGACCGATCTGCTGGCCGTACCACCGATATGAAAGGTACGCATGGTCAGCTGGGTGCCGGGCTCGCCAATGGACTGGGCGGCAATGATACCGACCGCCTCCCCGGTATTGACCATGTGACCGCGCCCGAGATCACGGCCGTAGCACATGGCGCAGACGCCGCGTTTGGCCTCACAGGTCAACACGGAACGGATCATGACCTGATCGATACCGGCAGCCTCTATCGCCTCGACCTTTTCTTCGGTAATCTCTTCGTCCATTCCGACCAGCACTTCGCCGGAATGGGGGTCGATCACATCTTCCAGCGCCACCCGGCCGAGGATACGCTCACCGATGCGGACGATCACCTCGCCGCCCTCGATCAGGGGTTCGGCCTTGGTACCGCGCATGGTGCCGCAGTCCTCCATGACAATGGTGGAATCCTGGGCCACATCGACAAGTCTTCTGGTCAGGTAACCGGAGTTGGCTGTTTTCAAGGCGGTATCCGCAAGTCCTTTGCGGGCGCCATGGGTGGAGATGAAATACTCCAGGACCGACAATCCTTCCCGGAAATTGGCCTTGATCGGAGTTTCAATAATCTCGCCGGACGGCTTGGCCATCAAACCGCGCATGCCGGCAAGCTGCCGAATCTGGTCCTTGGAACCACGGGCCCCGGAATCGGCCATGATGTACACGGAATTAAAACTCTTGATTTCCCGAACGGTGTTGTCCTTGTCACGCACGTAGTCAACCGACATTTCATCCATCATCTCCTTGGTGATTCTGTCGGTTGCCTTTGACCATATATCAACGATCTTGTTGTACTTTTCACCGTCCGTAATCAGGCCGTCCGAATACTGTTTATCGACATCGGCCGCCTCTTTTTCCGATTCTTCCACAAACTCTTCCTTGCGGACCGGAATTTTCATATCATTGATACAGATGGAAATGCCGGCCCGGGTGGCATACTCATAGCCAAGGTCCTTTAACCGGTCCGCAAGGATTACGGTATCCTTGGTGCCGGCATGCCGATAGGTGTAATCAATGATAAAGCCGAGTTCCTTCTTGGAAAGTTCCTTGTTGACCAGGGCAAAGGGCACGGTATCGGGCAACAACTCGCTGACGAGAACCCGGCCGGTCGTAGTCTTTACCAGCTCGCCGTTGATACGGACCGTTATTCCGGCCTGCATATGCACGGCCCCGTGGTCATAGGCAATACGCACCTCTTCAGGGGCGGCAAAGACGGTCCCCTCTCCGACAACGCCATAGCGCTCCCTGGTCATATAGTACAACCCGAGGACAATATCCTGGCTGGGAATAATAATAGGGCCGCCATTGGCGGGCGAGAGGATGTTGTTGGTCGACATCATCAGGACCCGGGCTTCGACCTGCGCCTCAACGGACAGCGGCACATGCACAGCCATCTGGTCGCCGTCAAAGTCGGCGTTGAATGCGGCGCAGACAAGGGGATGCAACTGGATGGCCTTGCCTTCGATCAGTACCACTTCAAAGGCCTGCATGCCAAGCCGATGCAGGGTCGGCGCCCGGTTCAGGATAACAGGATATTCACGAACAATATCATCAAGAACGTCCCAGACCTCTTTCATTCCCTTTTCCACCATTTTGCGGGCGCTCTTGATGGTGGTGACATAGCCGAGGCTCTCAAGACGATTGTAGATAAAGGGCTTGAACAGCTCCAGGGCCATTTTTTTCGGCAGGCCACACTGGTGCAACCGCAGATGCGGCCCGACCACGATGACCGAGCGACCGGAATAATCAACCCGCTTACCAAGCAGGTTCTGGCGAAACCGTCCCTGTTTCCCTTTGAGCATGTCGGAAAGGGACTTCAGGGGCCGTTTATTGGGACCGGTGATGGTTCTGCCGCGGCGGCCGTTGTCAAACAGGACATCAACCGCCTCCTGCAGCATCCGTTTTTCATTGCGGATAATTATATCAGGGGCATCGAGCTCGATAAGCCGCTTCAACCGATTATTCCTGTTGATGACCCGCCGGTAGAGATCGTTGAGATCAGAGGTCGCAAACCGTCCGCCCTCCAGCGGCACCAAGGGCCGTAAATCCGGCGGCAGGACAGGAATAACCTCAAGGATCATCCATTCAGGACGATTGCCCGAATTACGAAAGGCCTCAACCACGGTCAGTCGTTTGCCAAACTTGGCCCGCTTGGAAACCGACCCTGTTTCCTTCATTTCCCGGCGCAGGGTTTCGGAAAGGGCAGTCAGGTCAAGGGCCATCAGCATATCCCGAATGGCCTCGGCCCCTATTCCCACCTTGAACTGGCCCGGATATTCCTCGAGATGGGCCCGGTACTGCTCCTCATTGAGCAGGGTACCGACAGGCAAGGCCTCCACTTCGGAGGAGACAACG
>WFZC01000360.1 GCA_015489765.1 Desulfobulbaceae bacterium | reverse complement strand
CTTCAAAGAACCGCCTGTTTTCACTTATTGTCCGGGCCAGGACCCGAATCTCTCCATCCATGGGCACCGGTTTTTTCAGCCGCATGGAGAATTCAACGGTGACGCCCCAGATGGTGTCGGATGTCGATATCATGATGGACCGGCCTATGGTTTCATCGAGGATGGTTGCCGCCAGACCGCCATGCAGACGGCCCGGATATCCCTGGTGCTGTTCCTCCGGCCGAAACATCGCCAGCAGTTCCCCGGATTCCAGTTCAAAAAATCTGCTTTTCAGGCCAAAAGAATTGTGCAGGCCACAGACAAAGCACATCTTTGAGTTGGGCTGTTTTCGGACTATATTCAGTTTTTTCAATGTCGTGTTCCCCACGTGGCTGTTTTCAGTGTTTCATGACCCTGTTGGGACGTTTTTGCCGATGATTTCTTTTTTGATGGGAGCGGCGGCCCCTGCCGGTAGCAGCCAGTATCCGTTTCTGCTGTTCCCGGCCCTGAAAACTCCGTTCAACAAAACAGGAGCGGCCGGTGAGTGGATTTACTCCGGTCCAGTACATGAGCGTTGCAATGGTTGACGGGGTCGGGGTGAAAATCTGCACCTGCCGAGGCAGGATTTTGAGGTTGCGAAGGGCGAATTTTTTCAACTCACGCATGTCCTGCAGACGACATCCCGGGTGGGCGGCGATAATATAATAGGTAAGAAACTGCTTGCGACCCGCTTTTTTTGTGAGGGTAACAAAGAGTTCCCGAAACCGGAGCAGGTCTTTGGTTCCCGGTTTTCCCATGCAGGCAAGCACGGATTGCACGCAATGTTCGGGGGCGATTTTCAGCTGACCGGATACATGGTGGCGGACAATCTCCTCGAGATAGCGGAGGCCGTTTTTTCGATCAGCCAGCACCATATCATAGCGGATGCCGGAGGCAACAACCACTTTCCGGATTCCCTTGAGTTTCCGGATTTCCTGTAACAGCTCGATTTGCGGATTGTGATCAATGGGCAGCTGCGGGCAGTTGGCCGGAAAAAGGCATCTTTTGTTGGCGCAGGCGCCCCGGCGCAATTTTTTCTCACATTCAAAACCGTACATATTGGCGGTCGGGCCGCCCAGGTCGGAAATCGTCCCTTTGAATTTTGGATGAAGGGTAAGCTGTTTTGCCTCGGCAATAAGGGATTTCCTGCTCCTTGAGCTCACCGTCCGGCCCTGGTGGACGGCAATGGCGCAGAAGTTGCACTCGCCGTAGCAGCCACGATGGGTGATCAGGGCAAAGCGGATGGTTGCCATGGCCCGCACCTCTCCCCAGGCATGGTCAAGGGGATGGACCTCGCGCTCAAAATCAAGCTCGTATATGTGATCAAGCTCTTTTGTATCCAGTGTCGGCCAGGGCGGATTCTGGATCAGATAGCGATTGTCCTGTTGCTGGGCAAGGACCGTGGCCGTAACAGGATCATTATTCCGGTAAAACTCCATGAACATGGCGGCAAATCTTTTCTTCTGTCCGCCCGTACTGTCCCGGACCTGGGCAAATCCGGGCAGAACCAGGGCCGATTCCGGCACCTCCCTGGACAGATAACAGAGACCGCGCAGTTTTTTAGGGGATTTTTTTGCCTGCAGACATTTTGCCAGCGCCAGGGTCGCATATTCGGCCATGCCATAGAGCAGGTAATCCGCCTTGGCATCCACGAGAATGGATTTACGAATCGAGTTTGACCAGTAGTCATAATGGGCGATCCGGCGCAGGCTGGCTTCAATTCCGCCAAGAACAAGGGGCACGGTTTTTTTAAAATGGGTGCGGACAAGATTGGCATACACCAGGACCGCCCGGTCGGGACGCTTGTCGTTCATTCCCCCCGGGGTATAGTCGTCCCGTTTTCTTCTCCGGCCCGATGCCGTACGGTTGGCCACCATGGAATCAATGGAGCCGCCGGTAATGCCCCAGAACAGTTTCGGCTCGCCAAGACGGGTTATGTCTGTCGCCGTATGGATATCGGGCTGGGCAATGATGCCGACCCGGAAACCGGCCCGGACGAGAAATTTGCCGATGACCGCCACCCCAATAAAGGGAGAATCGATGTAGGCATCTCCTGTCACCAGGATGACATCAAGGTCTTGCCATCCCAGTTTTTTCATCTCCTTGCGGGTTGCGGGCAGAAACATCTTTTTTATTATTCTCTGCTTTTTGGGGGATTAGTCCCCGGTTCTTTGGGGTGTAACCCATCGTTAACGGTCGGCAGCACACAGTGACACATTTTATTCCCCTGCGCTTGCCGCTGCCGAGCGACCGGCCAGCCAGCCGGTGGAAAAGGCCGCCTGCAAATTATAGCCGCCGGTATCGCCCTGCAGGTCCAGCAGCTCGCCGGCAATATATAATCCCGGCACCAGTTTTGACTGCATGGTCCTGGGATCAACCTGGGCCAGGTCAACGCCGCCGGCGGTGACAATGGCCTCGTCAAAACCGCGAAAGCCACTGATGGGCAACGGAAAGTTTTTCAGCCAGTGACGCAGCTTTTTCCGCTTTTTCCCCGGAGTCATTCCCGCCTGCCCTGCGCCATCGAGACCGGCCTGCCCAAGGGCGACTCCAACCAGCTCCCTTGGCAGCAGGCCGCGCAACACGCTTGTAAGCGGCTCGTGGCACCGCTTCTCAAAATCCCGGCGCAGTCGAAGATCGAGCTTATGGTCATCAAGGCCCGGTTTCAGATCAAGAATGACCGTGACCCGGTCCCCACGCCGAAGGGCATCAACGGCTATCAGCGATATGCACAGGACCAGGGGGCCGCTGATGCCGTATTTCATAAAAACCAGCTCTCCAAGGGCCTGATGGACCCGTTTACCGTTGATCAGGAGCCTGAGTACGATATTGCGCAGATGCAGGCCGGCAAGTTCGGCGACATTGTCACTGGTTTCCAGGGGCACCAGGGCCGGGCGCGGCTCGATGATCCGGTGGCCGAGCATGCCTGCCAGCCGGTATCCGTCCCCGCTTGAGCCGGTGGCCGGGTAGGAGGCGCCGCCGGTGGCAAGGATGGCCGCTGTGCAGGGGTACTGTTTGGCGCCGCAGCAGGCGCCGCTGATACGTCCCTGAGAGACAAGCAGCTTTTTGACCGGGGATGCGGGGACAATCCGAACTCCGGTCTCTTTGACCCAGCGCCGCAGGACACGGACCACCTCCAGCGCCTTGCCGTTTTTCGGGAACACGCGGCCGCCGCGTTCGGTAACAACCTCAAGCCCGCGGGCGGTAAAAAACTCGATCAATTCGGGCGCAAAAAACCGGTTGAACGGTTGGCGGAGGAAACGGCCGTTTTTTCCAAAATGCTCGATAAAGACAGGCAGCTCGGCAATATTTGTCAGGTTGCACCTGCCCTTGCCGGAAATGCCGATCTTCAGCCCCGGCCGATGCATCTTTTCCAGGAGCAGAACTTCAGCCCCGGCCGCAGCCGCCTGACCCGCCGCCATCAGCCCTGCCGACCCGCCGCCGACAACGATGATCTTTTTATGGTGTTTTCTCATCTGTCAAGAATATCCCGGGGAGTGTAGACAACGAGAACCGGCTTTTTGCAATTATGAACAACGGAGTTGGCAAGGGAGCCGAAAAAGAACCGTTGGGTCTTTCGTCTTCGGGCAGCCGTCATAAGGATGATATCATGGGAGCCGACAGCGGCAAGCACCGTCTCCAACCGGGATTCGGAGGGCTCTACCCGTACCCGGGTGTTGGTGTCGACAAGGGTTGTCTCCAGCCACTGCTGTATCCGTATTTCGCAGGCAGTGATCTCCCGGTAGGAGGAATCGGCCTGCAGGATCCAGAGGAAGGTAATATCCGGATGATCCGCGGTGGCAAAGGCCTCGCAGAGAGGCAGGAGCTCCTCAAGCTCTTGGGGAAAGAGAAATGGCACAAGAATGTTTTTGCAGGTAAGTTCGCCGACAAAGCGAATGGCAATCACGGGACAGGAAACTTCAGCCGCCACCCTGTCCAGCACCTTTTGGAAGGCCAGGGGGTTGCGACCCAGCGGATAGCCAAGGACAGCAGCCCGTGTATCATGTCGCTTAATGGTCGAAATCAGGCCGGAGGCTGGATCATCATAAATAATTTCCGTAATCAGAGGATAACCCAGGCTCCCTGCTTCATCACGCTCAGGCAGGAATATGGCCTTAAGTTCCTTCTCGGTATGTATTCCTTTTTCCGTTTTTTTCATAACCCGTACCGACATGGGCAGGGCATGGTAATGGTGGGCCAGGATAGTGGCAATACGGGAAAGAGCCCGGGCGGTTGCCGTATGAACGGCGGCAAACACAACAACGCCTTGGGCGTTGGCTGCGGGATGCAGGGCCGCTTCTTCCCATGGTGCAAGGCTGACGCCATCGGGTCCCCTCAGCCAGCGATTACACTGTCGATTCGAGCGCCCCCGGCACTCCGGACGTAGTTGCTCCTCCCGGATTTCATCCCCCTTGGCCAGGGTATACCGAACCAGCAGCGGTCCGGCCAGTTCGGAAAACACCACCCCGGCCAGGACTATGGGCGTTATAATGGTCGACCAGTGGCTGATTTTGGGATCACTGGCAATCATAAAGACCAGGCCGATGGCCACTCCCGCCTGGGGAATGAGGGCCAGGCCCAGGTAATTTTTTACAACGGGCGGGGCTCCTG
>WFZC01000359.1 GCA_015489765.1 Desulfobulbaceae bacterium | reverse complement strand
GTGCAGTATATCCATTCTGCCGGTATACGGAATTTGCAGATTGTTATTTTTGTTGTTAACTGTTGGTTGGCGTATAACCCATTGCATTTTTGTGTAAATATTTGTGAAGAAGATATATTTTACAATCACTTTTTTGACATTTTGGAGGTAAACGCGTGGCAAAGCAAAAGATTGAAATTGGTATTATCGGCGGACCATTTGACAAGATAACCACGGTCCTGGAGGAGTTTGAGCCCGGCGATGAGAAATTCATCTATTCCTATGAAATGATGGGTATCGAGGCCAAGGAGGTGCAAAGCGTGGATACCTACCGGGAGGTCAAGGTCAAGGTGCCTTCCCGGCTGCATCCAACGGTCCTGGACATGAATCGCTTTAATCTTAATCGGCCCGGTGGCGGTGGTCTTGGCTTTGCCGTGGAAATCTTTTTTCATGCCACGGTCAGGGCCATTCCGGAGCCTGAAATACGGGTTAATGGGGACCGCCAGCTGATCAGCAGACATTTTGCCCATGCCTTTAAAAAACTGTTGAATTACTCCGGAGGATTTGAGATAGAACTTGAAGACCACAAGCGTAGGCATGTGGGTCTTGGTTCTTCCATTGGCTCCATGTGCGCAGTCTGTTTGGGGATGAACGAGGTGCTCGGCCGTCCCTTCCACGGTTGGGAACTGCGGCGGATCATGGGGTTCCATGCCTGCGAGGAGAGCCCCATCGGCCCGGACTACCTGCTACCGGCCTTTGAGACTGGTATCGGAGCCATGGCCGGGGTAAACGGCGGCTGGATTGTTGCCAGTGATGATCTGACCATGGTCTACCGGGTGCCGCTGCCCGACACCAGGGCAATTATCTTTATTCCCGATGTGGAGAGCCTGGCCGATGAGTATACCGGCAAGGAGACATCGGCCGAATCCGAGGCCGAATTGCTGTTGCGCCGGGCAAGGTTTCTTGACTCCATGCAGGCCGGGGCCAAGGCCGAACTTGTACTGCTGGATATGATCCCGGCCATGATCCGGGGCGATCTGAAAAAGATCGGCGATGCCCTGTTTGATATCTCCTACCTTGGTTCCAAGCGGGCGGAATGTGAACAGCATGGCGCATACGGAACTCCGATTTACAGCTATATCAATACATTTCGTGGCATCGGAGCTGAAATTGCCGGCATGAGTTCCGTTGGCCCCACCATCTTTGCCCTCACCCAGAGCCAGGAGACCTATGACAAGATTCTGCAGTATCTCAAGGACCATGGCGTGGCTGACAGTCGTATCATCGAGACCAGGGTTGATAACATGGGCGGTACCATCACGGAAAACGGGGTTGAAAAATCCTTTATGAACGATAACTGGCTGAAAGGGTAGCCTCCATGGGAGATCATTGCGGGGTAAAGATCTGCGGAACCACCAGCTTGGAAGATGCACGGCTTGCGGCCCGGTATGGGGCCGACTATTTCGGTGTGGTGGTGGAGGTGGATTTTTCTCCGCGGTCCCTGACCATTGATCAGGCAAAGCCGATTTTTGCTGCCTCGCCCATCGGGGCCACCAAAGGTGTGGCCCTGGTGTTTCACATGAAACCAGAGCGGCTGCAGACCCTGATTACAACCCTTGCCCCCCATGCCGTCCAGTTTCTGAACCTGGAGGATATTTCCCTTGTCCGCGAGCTGAAACAACGGTTTCCCGATCTTGCGCTCTGGCAGTCCATTCATCTGCCTGCGGCCGGAAAGGAGGTTGATTTCGCCTCCTTTCAACAGGTGGTGCGCCAGTATGCGGATGCCGGGGTTGACCTCATAGTTTTTGATACGGTGGCGGTCCTTAAGGGAGTGGAAAAATTCGGCGGCACCGGCCTGGTGTCTGACTGGCATGTTGTCCGGCAACTGATTGATCAGGCCGATATTTCCGTGCCTGTCTGGCTTGCCGGCGGCATTACCCCTGAAAATGTTGCCGATGCCATCAGGGCCGTGCAGCCGTCCGGGGTTGATCTCTGTTCCGGGGTCGAGGCCGATGTCGGCAGAAAAGATCCTGAAAAGGTCCGCCGACTCATTGAAAATTCCCGTTTACGTGGAAAGGACAGGTAATTCTTACCATTTACCTTTTTCACACCCATTATCTTAAACTGTAAGAAATAAATTATGAAAGCTGCCGTTGTTCACGGTATCAATGATATCCGTATCGAAGAATATCCCGACCCTGTAGCCGGGCCGGGAGAGGTTATCGTCAAAACACAGGTTGCCGGAATCTGCGCAACCGATATCAAAACCCTGCTTGGTCAGGGAATCCCTAAGGATTTACCCACCATCCTCGGTCATGAGGTTGTCGGCGAAATAGCCGAGACCGGCGAAGGGGTGGAGGATTTTGCCCCTGGGGACAGGGTTGCGGTCTATCCCATAGCCGTCTGTGGAAAATGTCGCTACTGCAGGCAGGGCCGTCATAACCTGTGTGAAGACGAGTTTGGTCTTGGACACGGCATTGAAGGCGGCTTTGCCGAATATGTCCGCCTGCCGCGCCGGATTGTCGATATCGGCGGTGTGGTCAGGCTGGACGATGATCTTTCCTTTGAAGATGCTGTCTTTGCCGAGCCCCTTTCCTGTACCCTGGCTGCGGCCCGGACCTGCGGGCTGGCAAAAGGCAGGTCGGTGCTGATCATCGGCGCCGGTCCCATGGGGCTTATGCACCTGAAGATGGCAAAACATCATGGTTGTGAGGTGATGATTGCCGATTTGATTGATGATCGGCTTGCCCTGGCAGGGACAATGGGTGCAGACCATCTGATCAACTCCGGCCAGAAGGACCTCAAGGACGAAGTGATGCGCTTGACCGATGGCCGCGGCGCCGATGCGGTGATTATCTCTCTGGGTATCCCCCAGGTTATCGAGGACAATATCAAGCTCACCGCCAAGGGTGGGGTCTGCAATATCTTCGGCGGCCCGCCCCCATCCGAGATCACCATTGATCCGCGCTGGCTTCATTATCAGGAAATAATGCTTACCGGCACCTTTGCCTCAACGCCGGAAGATTTCAGGCAGTGCCTGGATTTCATTGAGAACAGGGAAATTATTGTTTCCGACCTTCTCTCGCATCGATTTACTCTCGATACCTTCCTTGATGCCGTGGAAAAGGCGAAAAACCGGGAAATGGTGCGGGGGATTGTCACCTTCGCCTAAACCGTTCGAAGAGAACATCAGAGAAGTATTATCTGGTGATACCTTAGCAGACAGGAGAAAACCATGCTGGGAAAGCAACGACGATTACGAAAAATTATCCGCAAATCAACCGGCCGCAGCCTGGTCATTGCCGTGGATCACGGCATGGCCCTTGGCGCCATGAGCGGCATTGTCAATATCCGTAAGACCATTGATGATCTTGATGCCACCGGCCTGATCGACTGCTGGTTGATGACCAAGGGGATTTATACCCATGCCTTTGATCCGGCCGGTGATCCCGGGGTGATTCTGCGGGCCAGCGGCGGCGCCACCATTGCCGGGCCTGAACTTGTCCATGAAGGGTTGACCGCCACCGTTGAGGAGGCACTGCAACTTGGTGTCGACTGTGTGGCGACCAGCGCCTTTATCGGTTCCGCCTATGAACATGAAACGCTCATAAATATGGCCTCCCTGGCCACCCAGTGCCGGAAATGGGACGTGCCCATGCTCGGTGTCATCGGCCTGGGCAAGACCAATGAGGACAAGAAGAAAGATCCGAAATTTATCGCCCTTGGCGCCCGGGTGGGGGCCGAACATGGCGCTGACCTTATCAAGACCTATTACACGGAAACCGATTTTGACAAGGTAGTGGCCGGTTGTCCGGTACCGGTGCTCATTGCCGGTGGCCCAAAATGTGAAACCGATCTGGATACCCTGGAGATGATCCATGGTGCCCTCCAGGGCGGGGCCAGCGGGATCGTCATGGGGCGAAACGTCTGGAAAAGCCCCAATGCCGTTCCCCTGCTGTCGGCCGTTCATGGCCTGATCCATGAAAATATGACCGTCCGGGAGGCCAACGATCTGCTGGAGGAAAAGAAGCGGGCGTAAAGGCCTGTTTTGGTGACCGATCTCCCTTTGCCCTGTCGGCGTTTACCTGCCTGTAAGCAGCATGGTGACCGGCGGAATGGCCATTTTTCCCTGTCCGGTTCGAGGGGACGGGGCCCAGAAGTTGCCGCTCATGACCAGCATGCAGAGCAGGGTCACGGAATCCTCGTAATAATCTTCATGCCGGTGGCTGACCTTGGTGTACACATCATTGAGAAACGGTTGGTACTCAGGTCTGGTCATGGCGGCAACGCCCATGGGAGCGGCAAAGAAGGTGGTGAAATCATCATCCGGCCGCAGGGGTCTGCCGTCGAGGAAATATCCGTCTTTGATATTTTCGGCCCGGCCGCCGGTGGCGCTGTGGATCCAGTCGGCGATTTTACGGGTCTGGGCCAGGGAAACGGCATCGTTGTTTAACAGGGCGTCGGTGCCGATGCGCCACGGGTCACGACCGGCATTGTATTCATAATGACCGTCATCCGGTCCTTCAAGAAAGTTTGGCGGCGCCGGTTGCAGGCGATGGTCCGTTGACGATACCGGCACCAGAAAATCAGGCAGCAGGCCGGTCTGCGGGCTGTAATCCGTCTGCACCTGCGAGATTGCCGCCTGGGTGGCATGCAGCACCTGCAGCCAGGCGCTGTTTTTCGTTATATCGTACCAGGCGCGAAAATGGTCTGGCATAAAGTCGGATGAGCGCGGGGTGTACTGGCTGTATGGCGGCCCTTCCCTGCTGATCCAGTCACCGAGCATGGGCAGGTGCGACTGCGGGCCGACCATCGATTCCAGGATGGCTGCCAGCACTCTGCGGGCCTCCTGCCGATAGTTAACGGTGCCGCTGCTTCCCCACTGTTTATCGGCCATGAGCAGGGCATAGGCCATGTCCGCATCACCATCAAAGGCGGCATCGATGCCTGTGTCGGGGTTTTCCGGAACCTGCCAGGCCATGAGTCTGTTGTCCACACTGCTGGGATGCCGGCGGGAAAAGGCCCACAGGCCATCCAGGATGGAGCGGGCATCGGGATCATAGCCTGCCATCAGCGCCATGATGATCATTCCATACCCCTGTCCCTCGGAAACGGTTTCCTGCGGAGCGGTTTTTGAATGAATAATCCGATACATGGGGCTACCGTCCGGGGCCGTGCCCACCGAAACCAGGTAGTCGGCCTTCCATTGATCAAAAAAGGCGCGCACGTCATTATCCAGGACAGTTTGCGAAAACCCCGGTTTAATGGTTCCGGCAGCATAGCGCACATGCTGGGGAAAGGGTCGTGACGGTGAAGATGCGGCGCATGCGGAGTATGGAGCGGGAACCATGCAAGAAAGCATGGCAAGGACGATGATCAGGTGTATTGATTTTTTCATGGAAGAAGATATGACTTGGTGGTTCTTAGGGAGATGTGGAATCCCTTTAAGAATACGACAGTAAGAACTTTGCGTCAAGCCAAGGTGAGTTATGGAGCATGAAGACCGTCAACAGGGACGATCAGGCCCGGAAATTATCCTGGTTGCCGCCATGGCCGCCAACCGGGTCATTGGCAGGGGAAACATTATTCCCTGGCACATTCCCGGCGAGCAACAGCGATTTAAAGAACTGACCATGGGGCATGCGGTAATCATGGGACGAAAGACCCACCAGGCCATCGGGCGACCCCTGCCCGGCCGCCGAAATATCGTTATCAGCAGAAATCCCGATTTTCATGCCCTGGGCTGCGAGGTGGTGCATTCCCTGGAACAAGGCCTTGCCCTGTGCTCTGATGAAAGAAAAATCTTTATCATCGGCGGCGAACAGATCTACCGGCTGGCCCTGCCCCTGGCCGATACCCTCATTCTCAGCGTCCTTCCCCATGCTGTTGATGGAGATGCCTGTTTTCCCGAATTTTTTTCTTTCGACTTCCGGTTGACCACGAGCAGGGAGATAACCGGTCAATACCCCTATTATATCAAGACCTATAGACGTTGTTAATGGGAAATATTTCTATTTATCTTGACTCTTGGGTGAGAAGCTGTAACTATATGATCTCATGAACAAGTCGGTGCAGTACCGGCTTCTTCGCCTTTATCTTTTCTATTTTTCAAGGAGGATTCCCCAATGCTAAGTAAGGACATGAAGAAATTCCTTGCCGGTCTGGGCGTAGCCGGACTGATCAGTGCCGGTGGTATCTCCGTTCCCGGTGTTCAGGCCGCCGGTAGCGGTTGAGGTGCAGCACCCAGCGCAGGTAGCGCTGAACAGGCGGTAAAAGCAGCCACAGGCAGCAATGGAGCTGTGGAAGAGGTCGGTAAGGCGGTCAAAGACGAGGCCAAGGAAGTGGTGAATGAGGCCAAAGACAAGGCCGTCAATGTAGCCAAGGATGAAGCCGGCAAGATGATGGACAAGGCAAGTGATGAAGCTGGTAAGATGATGAATAAGGCCGGTGACAAAGCCGGTGAGGCCATGGATAAAACCATGGAAGGCGCTAAAAAAGCCGGCAACAGCGGCTGAGGCGCTGCAAAATAATAAAACGTGCAGGTTGCACGTTCAATGTGTAGTATAAAGCCGGTACCCTCTGTGGTTACCGGCTTTTTTAGTCACGTCACCCACTCTCTTTATTGATGGCGTTGTAAAAACTTCGATATACTGCGTCGTGTTTCCTGTGGCGATTCGTGGGTATACTATATGTATGGTTTAGACCCTCCACAGAACACTACTCCTCGGAGTCTGCGTTTACCTGTATATCTGTGTTTTTACTTAGCCATCTTTAAGCAATGTTTGGAATTTTTACGAGTTCATCTTTATTGACTTCCTCAATCAGGAGGAAAGCCCTTGCCGCAACGTCCCCGGTCATTTAACGAGATCTATCCAGTCTGCTCTTCACTGCTCTCTGTAGAGTTGCCTCAAATCGATACTCTGCGATTACCGGAATATCTCAAACAATCCCCTGAAATTTGCTCACACTATCCCTATCTGGCTGATCTGGCTGCCATTGAGCGAAGCTGTTATCTATTGCGAACCGATCCGCCGCCAATCCCCGAAAATGTTGGACAACGGATGGTCAATCCTGCCCTTGAATGTATTGGTGTCGAGTGGTCCGGCCTGCCTGACCTGCTGACCGATACGCGCGGCAAACCGGAACGCAGGCAGGGCCATGTTCTGGTGTACAGGAAACCAGATAAGGATGAAATCATTGTTCAGGAGGCCAGTGGCCACGATCTGCTCGCCCTTAAGTTGACCGTCGACTCGATAAATTCCAGACAGGCCGCCGACGAGGGCGGAGTTACCGTAGGAGTGGTGGATGATATCCTCTACAGCGCTGTGCATCGTGGCCTACTGCTGGCGCCGAAGTCAAAGCTCATGCGTGGTCCGAACTTTCCCCGGGGTGTTTTTACCGATGACGATCGCTTCAGAACCCCGACCTTTACCCTGCAATGGCACATCACCCAGGTTTGTGACCTTCACTGCCGTCACTGTTACGATCGCAGTGACAGGAAAACCCTGGCGCTTGGCGAGGCGATCAGGGTCCTTGATGATCTGTATGATTTTTGCTCCGACAATAACGTCTTTACCCAGGTTACCTTTACCGGTGGGAATCCCCTCTTGTATCCCCATTTCAATGAACTCTATAAGGAGGCGGCAGACCGCGGTTTTTTGACGGCAGTTCTGGGTAATCCCATGCCCAGGCATCGGATTGAAGAAATG
>WFZC01000358.1 GCA_015489765.1 Desulfobulbaceae bacterium | reverse complement strand
GTTTTTACTCTGTTGCCTGTTGTTTTCCCATGCGTCTTTTCATGTTGCCCTGGCAAAAAAAGCTCCTGAAACAGCGACGCAGGTTGTTGAACAGCTCGATGCTACCCTCCTTCAATGTATGAAGAAGGGGCCGGAACTTGGATTTTCCGGCCGATATGCCCTGCTTGAACCGGTGATGAAAAAATATTTCTTTTACTCGCTGATGGTGAAAAAATCAACCGGCTCCTGGTGGCGGAAGATGACCACCTCTCAGCAAAAGGAGTTGCTGGCAAAGTACATCACCTGGTCGATTAGTACCTATGCCAATCGTTTCGCCAGCTACAAGGGGCAGCGGTTTGTTGTGGCGGCAACCAGACCGATACATAAAAAATACATGCAAGTGATCGTCCATATCATAAAACCTGACAAGCGTAAAAGAGTGCTTGAGTATCTGCTCGCCAGGGACCAGGAGAAAAAACTGTGGCGGATTGTTGATGTCCGGGTCAAAGGAGTAAGCCAGCTGGCGCTTACCCGGGCCCAGTTCAAGTCCATTTTACAAAAACAGGGAGTGGAAGGACTGCTTGCCCTGCTGGACGAGAAAATACAAAAAGTTACTCCGGCCGGGGCATGATCCGTTCCTTACACATCAGTGAGTCAATATCCTTTCCTTATCCCCGGTGGCGTCCCTTCCCGGTAATCCGCAGTTCCAGATATGCCGGCAGGACAATCAGGGTGCAGACAATCATCAGGGCTACGCTTAGGGTAAGTAGTTTGCCCATCCCGGCCGTCCCTGCGTGATGCATGAACGAGAGGGTGCCAAAACTCATGATTGTCGTCAGGGAGCTGAAAAGAACGGCCCGGGCCGTGGAAGTTTCCAGGATATGGGTGCTGACGCCGGAGAGTTCCCTGATCCTCTCGATGACGTGTATACCCGAATCCACACCGATGCCGAGTAGCAGCGGCACTATGATGATGTTGGCAAAGTTAAAGGGGATTTTCAGCAGAACAGCTAGGGCCATGGTATAACATATGGCCAGCAGCAGGGGCGCAAGAACCAGCATGACCTCTTTTAAGGAAGACATTACCAGCCGCAGAAAAAGAGCGATAAGGATAAAGGCCAGCAAGGATGCGGTTTTAAACGCCGATACAATGGTCTTGCCGGCCATGAGCACGGTAACGGGCTGGTCGGTAGCATTGGGGGCAATGGTGGTGACCGTGGCCACAAATTTTTCCAGATTATTAATATTGCGCAGGTCGTACTTGGGAAAAACCTGGACCCTGTACTTGCCGTCAGCGGAAACATAACGGCTGACCAGGTCCCGGGGCAGGGTGTCAAGATTGACCGGTTCCGCCTCCATCAAGCTCTGCAGACGGGTAAATAGTCGAGCAAGACCCGGCAGCAGGGCCCGGCGCAGCCGGTCCTGAAGAAGAGGGTCCCTGCCCAGCTCTGCCAGCAGGTTGCGGAAATTTTTCAGGGTTGCGGACAGTTGGGAAATCGTTGTTGCCTCGTCTTTGTCCATCTTCCGGTTTAGCTGCAGTTTTTCAATGGCATGGGAAAAATCGGCCAGGGCCTTTGAAAGCTTGTGCTGATCCTCGCCTTTCATGCCCTGCCCAGGAACGGGCGCAGGTGGCAGCATAAGGGCCATGTCTTCTATCTGGGCAAGCTTGTCGTCTTGGTGTCCTGGAATAAAATCGTCAATGGTGAGCGCGGTCCGTACTTCGGGAAGTTGTTTAAGCCGCCGGGCCAGCCTGTCCGCCTCGGCACGGGTATCGGTCAGAATGGATATGGTCCAGGGCGGAGTGCGGGTATCTTCAAAAAGACGCATCGCCGTTTGAATCGCTTCCGATCGCTGGTCGGACATGTGAAACGGATTGGCGTCAAACCGCACTTTAGGTAACAGGGCAAGGGAGCCCAGGGCGGCGATGGCGGCGAAGGCAACAATGGGCCGGGGATAGCGGACAAGCAGTTGTGATATTGCGGCGCCAAACGAGAGGCGGAGCTGGAAGTTTTTCTTTTCCGGCAGCAGTAGCATGATCGCGGGCAGCACGGTGATGGAGGCCAGCAGGATAAACAGCATACCGGTGCCTGAAATCAGGCCGAGCTCGGAGGCGCCCACATAGGCTGTGGGCACAAAGGCGTAGAAGCCGATGGCCGTGGAGATGGCGCAGAGCAGCAGCGTGTTGCCGGTATTCTGGACCGCCCGGCCCACGGCATCCCGGTGCGGGCATCCCCGGGCACGCAATTCCTCATAGCGCAGGCAGATTTGAATACCATAATCGATGCCCAGGCCGATGAAAAGAACGACAAAGGTGACCGAGATCATATTGAGTCTGCCCACCACCAGGATGGCAAAGGCAATGGTCCAGGCAAGACCGACAAGCAGGGTCGTCAGGCCGGCAAAGACGAGCCGCACCGAACCAAGGCCAAGGTAGAGAATGATGCCCACCAGGATAAAAGAGACAATGGAGGCAGTTGTTATGTCCCTGCGGACGGAGCGCAGATCCTGGTAATTGATAACCGGTTTGCCGGTAATGGAGAGGTGGACGCCGTATTTTTTGTCAAGATGGAGTTTTTTCTCCATCTGGTGTATGAGGGCGACTGCCTTTTTGGCGGGATTGATTGCCCGGTAATCAAGGATCGGCTGCAAGAGAATAAACTGTCTGTGACGTGCAAGTTTTGCGCTGCCGAGCATCAGTTCCTGCCAGCACATGGTGGCGGTTTTCCCCTGTTCAACCCTGGTCATGACCTGGTTTAACCCTTGAAAGAGACGAAATATCCGTGGATTGTCGCCAAGATCGATGTCCGGGGAATCCGCGATCTTGGCGAGGACGGAGAAGAGACCTGACAGGGAAAAATTCTGTGACAACAGGGCCAGCAAGGGCTGCATCTCGGAGATGGTATCACCCTGTTGCTCCAGTTCTTTTTCACTCAGATACAGGAGCCCGTTTTTGTCCCAGAACGCTCCCTTGCCCGGGGCATAAACGGATGAAAACAACCTGTTTTCCCGCTGCAACCTTTTTGCCAGCAGGTTGCGTGCCTCCCTGACGTTTGCCGGGTTATCGCCCTCGATGACCACGGCAATTGATCCGACCAGGTTCGGGAATTGGGCGTGATACCTCTGGACCTCCTGGCGAAAGGGGAGATCATTGGAGATCATCTGGGTCAGATCGGTATTAATGCTGAAATTTTTCACTGTAAAAAAGAGCAGCACACCGGTAATGACCAGGGACAGCGCAAGCAGAGTGCGGGCATTATTCAGAACAATTCTGATCCACCATTGGGGCACACAGGGGGTGTTGTTTTTTAGGCAGTTGAACACGGTTATCTTCCTCTGTTGCTGGTTGAATGCCCGTGGTATCGGCCTTCATGCACAAACCACCAGAGCAGGCCGGGCAGGCCGACCATCAGTTCGCGAAAACGCTTGCCCAGGGCAAGGGCCATCATGGCGTCTGTTCCCAGTCCCAGGAGTGAGCCGATCATCAGAAGACTGCCATCCTGGACACCCAGGCCACCGGGGATAAAAAAGGCGGCGCTGCGAAAAGCAGTGCACAGGCTCTCCAGGATAACGGCCTCCTGGATGGTGATTGGGGCGCCGGCAAAAAAGAAAAACAACCAGTTCTCACCGGATTTGGCCATCCAGGCAACAAAACGCAAGAGCAGACAACCAAGCAGTTTCTTTTTACGGCCATAAATCTCATTGATTGTTTTGTCCATTGTGCGGGCGCTGGCTGTGATGGCGGCCGCCTTTTTCCTGTACAGGATGCTGGTGCGCGCCGCCAGAAATTCAAAGAGCCCTGCCTTCTGGCTGAAAAAGAAAGCACCAATGACAATGATCGCCACCCCGATGCCGATACCTATTGATGAGGTTCCCTGGTACCTGTTTGTCTGCAGCAGAAGCAGAACAAGGCCGGTGAGGGTGAAAAAAATCTGGGTGGTCAGGCCCATGGTAAAATCAACCATGACCGTGGCCCCTGCTTCCTTGCCGGAACCATATTTTCTGCCGATGATGCGCGCGCGCAGGATATGACCGCCGATCTGGGCCACCGGGAAGAGAGTGTTGACCGATTCGGCTATCCAGCGGGCCAGGAAAAGATCGGTTGACCGGGGACGATCTCCTGCGGAAAACAACCGTTTCCAGCCGGCCGCATCCAGGGCAATGGGAACAATCCTGTAAACGCCGAGCCAAAGGATGTTTATACCGACCAGGGAAAACACGGTCAACACTTCGCCAATATCCCGGCCCATAACCAGCCAGAGCAGTATTGCCGCACCAAAAAGCCCAAAGGCAATGGTCGTCAGGCGAATTTTTTTCATAGTGGAAGTTTTTTTAGCAAATAGCCAGCGTAGTTGTGTCCTTTCGGACTATTTTCATCATTTGTTGTGGCTGGGACGGTAAATTATGGTCCAGCCATGCTGGTTTATCCGAAAATAAGGTTACGCAGGTTTTTTGTAACTTCTCAATAACTGATGGTAAGTTGCTGCTAATTATATGGATTCCGGCCAACAACCTGCCGGAATGACACAGTTGCAGGCAATTCAGAGCGTCATCCCCGCAGTCTGTTGGGCGGGGATCCAGACTTATATCACCACTTATTGAGAAATTACTGTTTTTTAGCGTAACCTTTTGATTTTCATGGTTTGTTGTGCCGCCAAGGCATGCTGGTTTATCCGAAAATCACCCAC
>WFZC01000357.1 GCA_015489765.1 Desulfobulbaceae bacterium | reverse complement strand
GCGTCGTAAAAACTTCGATCTACTGCGTCGTGTGTCCTGTGGCGATTCTCGACATACTACATGTATAGTCAAGACCCGCCACAGAACACTACTCCTTGTATATCTGTGTTTTTACTTAGCCATCTCTGAAAAAAATTAGGACTTTTTACGAATTCATCAAAAATAAATCTACCCGGAGTCTGCGGCCCTGTCAATCCACGGTTACCCGGTTGTCCCTGATGGTGAGCGGAAGGCGATGGGTAATTGATTGAAACAGCTCCTGACAGAAACCGCAGTGGTTGCAGTTGCCGTCACAGAGCGCGAGCATGTCGACAAGATCAAAGGAGAGCATGGAATTATCGACATGGAGATACTCGGCCAGCCAGTGGGCCGCATCTAACAGGTCAAGGAGATTGCCTTCGTACCTGCGGGCTATATAGGCCTGGATAACGTTTTGTAAAAATTCACCACCCAGGGTGCGGCCGCAGAGCTTGATGGTGTCCACATGGCAGAGATAGGTTTCCATGTCCTCGGGCCGGATAAAGGGAGAACGCAGGATACGATACGGCTCATTGCCGAGGAGGCGGACGCAGCCCAATTCCCGGTTGAGGCGGAAGGTGGAGTCTTCTCCGGAGACGTTGGCCAGGCCGATATAGGCGTCGTGGGAGAGTTTGAACGGGCAGCGGAACAGACATCCTTCGTTGGCCAGGACCTCGATCTGTATTCCGGGGATTTTTTCCCTGATCATGCGGGCAGTATGGGCCAGTTGATCAAGGTTTCGATTTAATGACCGGTCAAGGAGGATTTTGCCCGGCTGTCTGAAACGGGTATCACCGATATAATCAAGCCAGGTGCTTACCTTGTCGTATGAGTCAAGCATGCAGTTGGCTCCGGGAACAGCCTCAAGTGAGGCGGCAAGACCGGGGGCCTCTTGGGAGAGCTTCTGGAGAAGATACTGGTCACAGTAGACAATACCATTGAGCAGTCCCCGGTCGGCAAGTGTATCAAGGGCGTTGATAATCTCTGCAACACCTTTTTTGTCCGTCAGCAGAGAGGGCGGGAAAAAGCGGCTGTTGAGCAGGGCGTATTTTTTCGGTCCAGGCAGCCGGGCAAGGCCCGACATCAGGTGCTTGTGTATATCCAGGTTTTCGAGGCGGATGCGGCTGTCCAGGATGCGGGTGCCGGGCAGGCTGAACTGGAGGCCGTTGATATGGCTTTTGACCGAGGTGAGAAAATCGATATAAAAGGGTTCCGTCAGAAGAGGAACTGTAAAGATCGGGTTCATAGACCTTCCATATTTTTACGCAACAGACTGTGCACGGTCGCTCCATCAAGCACCGGTTCCGTCTGCAGAATGATTTTGGTTCCAGGATTTGCCCGCCTGATCGGTTCGCCGTCTTGTGTTTTCATGGCGACCACAGTGCAGGGCCGTGGTTCAATAGCTTTGCCGAGATAGTCCAGGCGATCGCCACATTCTATCGGATTGCGAACATCGACCAGTAACGGCTCCACGGCCCGGATAATACCGGCGGGAGCATATCTCTGACGTGTTCGTATTGTATCATAGAGCATGCCGTCATTTGAAGGGTGGGCGTCAAAAAAATTTTCAGTCCGGCTTCGGGTGCCGATCTTGTTTATTTCGTTGGAAAAAGACTGGGGCAAAAGGATTTTCTCCGGCCTGGTCCCGGAAAAAATCTGTATTTTGATCCAATCCAGGGCGGCCCGATAGACCCGAACCACACCGCCGACATAACCAATGGATTTCATCCTGCCTTCAATTTTAAGGGAATCCGCGCCGGCCGCAATTAACTCCGGCAGACGCATCAGCAGGCAGAGATCTTTTGAGTTGAAGATATAGGTGCCGCGGCTGTCTTCTTCCACCGGGAAATATTGACCTGGCCGTTTTTCCTCCACCAGTTGATAGGAATAGCGGCAGGGATGGGCGCAGTCGCCCTGGTTGGCGTCACGGCCGGTAAAGTAGTTGGAGAGCATGCAGCGGCCGGAATAAGAGATACAGAGCGCGCCGTGGATAAAGATTTCCAGCTCGACATCGCTTTGTTGCCGGATGGCATGTATCTCCGCCAGACCGAGTTCCCTGGCCAGGTTCAACCGTTTGGCGCCCTGTTTCTTCCAGAATTCGACAGCGGAGAAATTGGTAACATTGGCCTGGGTTGAAAGGTGGATGGGCAGATCGGGAACCACCTTGCGGGCAATGTGGAAAATGCCGGGATCGGCAATGATCAGGGCGTCGACGCCGGTGGCCTGCAAAAAGCGCAGGTAATCGTCAAGACCTTCCAGATCACGGTTATGGGCGAAGATATTGACCGTTGCATAGACCTTGACATCATGATCATGGGCATAGGTCACGGCCTTTTTCATTTCCGCACGGCTGAAGTTTCCCGCCCTTGCCCGCAGGCTGTACTGTTCTCCGCCGAGATAAACGGCATCGGCGCCGTAGTGAATGGCGGTTACCAGTTTATCGAAATTTCCGGCCGGAGCCAGCAGCTCGGGAATATGCACATCCGGTGTTTTTTTCATCATAAACAGTGAGCTGTGATGAGCAGTTATAAAAAGCCCTGGTTTGTCACCATTCCAATTTTCTGGAAATTCTGAGGAGACGAGTTACCAAAGGCTGGTCACAGTTTACTTTCGTGAGTATTGTCGACAACACACACCAAAGGAGAAGGAGATGATCCCTGCAACCCAGAATACTCAATTTGAACGGGTAATGGAATTGTTGATTGAAAGCGGGATAAATTCGGACAAATGGCGCTATACGAGGTCGGCGATGTCATGATTCTCTGCGGGCGTAGCATCATCGCGGAATTTGTATCGAAATCAGAGATGATTAGCCCGGATCATGCGTTTTTCTCCTGTTGCACCTGGAAGGGCTTGGTCGTTCATCAGCATGGGTAGAAGCCGATCGCGGAGTTGAGTAAGGAATTGGCTTTTCATGCTGCGGATAAACATCATGTTGATATGCTTGGGTAACTATTCATATTATTTCAAAAGGTTACCTGCAGGGTGGTTCAGGAGTAAGGTGAAGATGCTGAATGTCAAAGGAATTTTTCAGCAGAAAGGACGATGTGTACATGGCCCTGACGTCGTTGGTTGTGAGGTACATTTGAGCCGGTGGGAACTGCGGTTGTGCCACTGGTCCAGCCCATTGTCAATGCGAAGGGTGTGGCACGAAATAACCCGTGTATAATCAAGGAATTACACACGGGTTATGTTGTGTTCTGGTGGCGATGCAGGGAATTGAACCCCGGACACTACGGATATGAGCCGTATGCTCTAACCATCTGAGCTACATCGCCATATTTATTTTATCCATCAATAGATGGAAAATGGTACGCTTGAACCGTGCCAATATTCAAAATTTCTTCTCATTTGTCAACAGGAAAGAGCAAATTTTAGCCAGCAGCTCCTTCTTTTCTTACTGTTGCCATAAAAAAAAGGTCCCTTTCCCGGGCAACCGGGAAAAGGACCCTCAAGCAATGGTTTGTGGAGTGACGGACTTTACATCATGCCGCCCATTCCACCCATTCCACCCATGCCGCCCATACCACCCGGAGGCATTCCGCCACCGGCGGCGGACTCATCTTCCGGCTCTTCGGCGATCATGCACTCGGTGGTCAACAGCATGCCGGATACGGACGCGGCATTCTGGAGAGCGGTCCGGCTTACCTTGGCAGGATCAATGACACCGGCCTCGATCAGGTCGCCGTACTCTTCGGTTGCGGCGTTGAAACCATTGGCCCCGTCGAGATCCTTAACCTTTTCAACGATGACCGAACCTTCACGACCCGCATTGCTGGCAATCTGGCGAACGGGTTCTTCCAGGGCGCGACGGATAATGTCCTTGCCCAGGGCCTGCTCACCTGGCAGATCAAGACCGTCAAGCGCCTTCAGGCAGCGAATGTAAGCGACACCGCCACCGGGAACGATTCCCTCTTCAACGGCTGCGCGGGTTGCATTGAGCGCATCCTCAACCCGGGCCTTTTTCTCTTTCATTTCCACCTCGGTTGCCGCACCTACATTGATAACGGCAACCCCGCCGATCAGCTTGGCCAGACGTTCCTGCAGTTTCTCGCGATCATAATCGGAGGTGGAATCATCAATCTGGGCCCGGATCTGTTTAACGCGGGCAGCCAGTTTGTCCTTATCACCGGCGCCGTCAACGATGGTGGTGTTGTCCTTGTCGACAACGATCCGTTTGGCGGTACCAAGGTCATTGACGGTTACATTCTCAAGCTTGATGCCCAGATCCTCGGTAATGACCTGTCCGCCGGTAAGGATGGCGATATCCTCCAGCATTGCCTTGCGGCGATCACCAAAACCGGGGGCCTTGACAGCGGCAACATTCAAGGTACCGCGCAGCTTGTTGACAACCAGGGTTGCCAGTGCCTCGCCGTCAACATCTTCGGCGATGATGAACAGCGGTTTGCCCATCTTGGCAACAGACTCGAGGATGGGCAGCAGGTCTTTCATGTTGGAGATCTTTTTCTCGTTGATGAGAATCAGCGGATCTTCCATGTTGACCTCCATGCGCTCGGCATCGGTCACAAAATAGGGAGAAAGATATCCGCGATCAAACTGCATACCCTCAACCACCTCCAGGGAAGTCTCCATGGATTTGGCCTCTTCCACGGTGATAACGCCTTCCTTGCCGACCTTGTCCATGGCCTCGGCAATGATGTTACCGATAGTTTCATCGTTATTGGCGGAGATGGTTCCGACCTGGGCTATCTCTTTCTGCTCCTTGGTCGGGCTGGAGATATTGGCCAGCTCGGCGACAACGGCCTCTACAGAGGCATCGATACCGCGCTTGATTTCCATGGGATTGGAACCGGCTGCCACCAGCTTGGTCCCTTCGGTGTAGATGGCCTGGGCCAGGACGGTGGCGGTCGTGGTGCCGTCACCGGCTACGTCGGAAGTCTTGGAGGCCACCTCTTTGACCATCTGGGCGCCCATGTTCTCAAACTTGTCCTTGATCTCGATCTCTTTGGCAACGGTTACACCGTCTTTGGTGATCACGGGCGCGCCGAAAGATTTTTCAATCAGGACATTACGACCCTTGGGACCAAGGGTCACCTTCACAGCATTTGCCAGGGTATTCACACCGGTCAGCATGGCCTCGCGGGCCTTGGCGCTGTATTTTAATTCTTTTGCAGACATATTTACTCTCCTTTATCGCTCAGTTTGCCGTCGTTATTATTCAATCACACCGAGGATGTCATCCTCACGCATAATCAGATAGTCTTCACCGTCCAGCTTGACATCGGTGCCGCCATATTTGGAGAAAAGAACCCGGTCGCCTACCTTCAGGTCTATGGCAACACGTTCACCCGCGTCATTCAGCTTGCCGGGACCGATGGCTATGATCTCACCCTCGGCCGGTTTTTCCTTGGCGGAATCCGGAATGATGATTCCACCTGCGGTTTTTTCCTCTTCCTCCAATCTCTTGACCAATATGCGGTCATTCAATGGACGAATCTTCATGGACAATCCTCCCTTTTCGTTTAATTAGGTTTTAATGGAAATGTTTGAGCCGGAAAGAAAGTTCGTGTCCGACTACCGGCTCAAGCCACTGCCGTCGGACAAAAACGAAGTTTCATTCACCAAACTGCGCAAAACAATAGGGATGGTTTTTGAAAAATCAAGGGCCTGGGCGGAAAAAAATTTTTTCCGCCCAAGATGTTGATAAAAGGAGGGATTTGAATGCTGTAAAAAGAAACTTTCAGGCAACCTGCACCATCCAGCCATGAGGATCAGGCCGGCGGCCGAACTGAATGGCCTGCAGTTCGTCAAAAAAATGCTGGGCCACAGGTCCGGTTTCCCCATTATTGACGATAATACGTTCCCCGTTGTAAAAAAGTTCACCAAGGGGCGAAATAACTGCGGCGGTGCCGGTGCTGAACACTTCCTGGAGGCTGCCGTCTTCAGCTGATTGCACGACCTCGTCAATACTGATCCTCCGCTCATGGACCTTCATTCCCCGGTCATGGGCGAGCTGCAGAACAGAATCCCGGGTGACCCCCGGCAGAATGGTGCCGGCAAGAGGCGGGGTAATGAGCTCGTCATCAATGACGAAAAAGGCATTGGAGGTGCCCACCTCTTCTATATATTTATGTTCAAGGGCATCGAGCCAGAGCACCTGGCTGTAACCATTACGCTGGGCCTCGGTCAGCGCTTTGACGCTGGCGGCATAGTTGCCGGCGGTCTTGGCCTCGCCGACTCCGCCGGGAACGGCGCGGACGTATTTGCTCTCCACATAGATCTTGACGGGATTAAATCCTTCTGCATAGTAGGCGCCGACCGGACTTGCGAGGATAAAAAAGATGTATTCATCCGAAGGCCGCAATCCCAATGCCGGTTCCGAGGCAATCATGGTCGGCCGCAGATAGAGGGTGGCCCCGGGGGCAGTGGGCACCCATGAGCGCTCGAGATAGACAAGGGCCTTTAATGCCTGCAGCATACGGTCAACCGGAATCCGCGGCATACACATGCGGACGGCTGATTTGTTCATCCGTTCGAAATTGCTCCGGGGTCGGAACAGCAGTATTTCTCCATTGTCCCCGTGATAGGCCTTCAGCCCTTCAAAAATCGCCTGGCCATAATGGAAAACCATGGCCGCAGGATCGATGGTAAAATCCTGATACGGCTGGATGCGGGCATCATGCCAGCCCTGGTCACGGTTCCAGTGCATGACAAACATGTGATCGCTAAAAATGGAACCAAAACCAAGAGCGTTCTGGTCCGGCTTTTCTTTCAACTGTTCCGGCGCCGCTTTATGCACCGCTATTTCAAGTTCCGTACCCAACATAATTGTCCTACCTGCTTGCTCCATTAAATTTTCATGCTATATTCAACCAGATTACTCAGCAGCAAATAAACTTTCCCCCAGGAAATCCCAAGAGAACACCATGCCGACCTCCAAATCCGACAACCGGCCTGCCAAACATCTTCCCCGGCAACAGCGCTTTCCCGGCGAGGTGGACAGGATGCTCTACTCTCTGCAGGCAAAGTATTTCCTCGCTCTCTTTCTTATTGTCCTGTTGCTGCTTGGCTGGCTGCTCTGGCCCTTTTGGCAGTTGCTGATTCTTGCCTTTCTGCTGGCCGGTATTTTTCGTCCCGTCTACCTGCTGCTCTGCAGATGGCTCCCGCCATGGCTGGCCTCATCAATCACCTGCCTGCTGATTACCATAATTGTCTTTGTCCCCCTGACATTCTGTATCGGCGCCCTTTCTTCGGAGGCGATGAACCTCTTCCACTGGAGCAGGGACAGCAACATCCTGTTCAAGCTCCAGCAATCCCTGCAGAATAATACATTGGCCGGACGGGCACAAGAGCTACTGGTAGGATTTGGAATAAATTTTGAGCCCGCAGATGTTACCCGCCTGATTTCCGATCTGAGTAAAAGCGCCGGTCTTTTTATCTATGGCAAGGCGTCGGGCTGGGCCGCCAATATCATGAGCTTTGTCCTTCAGTTCTGCATCCTGATCATGGTGATCTTTTTTCTTTTAATGGAAATCGACCGCCTGATCGAATTTTTAAGCAGACTTTCCCCCCTGCCTGAAGAACAGGACAAACTGCTGATGGACAAATTTATGGAAATATCAGGGGTCATCCTGGTTGGCAACGGTATCAGCGGTCTGTTCCAGGGCGTTATCGGCGGTATCTACTTTTCCGTGCTTGGCCTGAATTCCCCGGTGCTCTGGGGCAGTGTCATGGCGGTCCTGGCCTTTCTTCCCATATTCGGCATTGGCGCTGTTCTTATTCCAACCTCGGCATTCCTCTTTATCAACGGCCACACCGGCCAGGCGATACTGACCCTGGTTTTTTACGGTCTGCTCTCATTTTCCATGGAATATTTGGTAAAACCTAAATTTGTCTCCAGCCAGGTCAAAATGCATACCCTTCTGGTTTTATTGGCCATTCTGGGCGGCATGAGCCTGTTCGGAATCCTGGGCATCATTTACGGGCCGCTCGTTATCACAGCCTTTCTTACCCTGGCGGAGATCTATCTCAAGGAATACAAACCTTCCATCGACGGGACAACCGGAGAGACGGGTCCGGAATAAGGGTGGAAAATCAGGGCTACCAGTTGTTGAAATCAACCCCGAACTGATCGCTGATTTCGGACAACTCCCGCAGGCGACGACGCTGTACTCCGGCGACCATCAACTCAATATCCCGTGCCAGCGCCCTGGTTGCCAGGTCAAACTGAATACCACAGCAGTACTGAATGCCAGTTTTGTCCCGTAACCGACTCACATGGGCCACTCGGGCATTAACCTTCAGGCTGCGTCCCCTGGGCCAATAGAGTTCCATCCATATTTTCTCCTCTTCCCGCAGATCGGAATACTTACCGAACGGATCGACAAACATCATACCCTCGACACTGATATCAATGGGACAGGTGGAAAAATTTTCCCTTCTGCCCTGTCGCTCCACCTGGATTGTCAGCTCCATATCTTTGGGAATCTTGGCTCGATAGGCCCTGGCACCCCTGACCTGGCGGGCAAAAAGCGGAAATGAACATTTAAGGACCGGCATGCCCCGCACCCGGATTTTCTCTTCAAAAAAACAACCAAATTCAAAGGCGCAACGACTTCCGAGCAGTCGCAGCAGAACGCGTCCCACCGAACAGATAAGAAAATTGCCGATGGAGGGCTCTACAGGCGTAATGATAAGATGGTCTCTTTTGGCAAGATACTCCGCTTTTGTGTATTCCGGTTCAACCAGCATGACCACGCCGTCTGATTCGATCTCTTCCAGTTCAGGCTTGTGATCAAGCAGTCGACAGAAAAAAACGCGTGTCAGGTCATCAAACTGGACCTCGATAATGGCTTCATCATGGAGGCAACTTTGCAGCAGATTAATCAGTTTGTCCGGATCAACAATGAGATCCCCGCTATCGACAGCAGCGGTGAACACCTCCGGATTCTCGCTGACGCCGGGAAAAAAAAGATTGGCCTGTTGCATCAGAATCTCGTTGATCATCCAATGATTATGCCATAATTTTTTCCAAAAGTGCAGAAAACATTGACGGGAAGGGGAGAAAGAAGATGGTCGGGGCGGCAGGATTCGAACCTGCGACCTCCTGCTCCCAAGGCAGGCGCGCTAACCAGGCTGCGCTACGCCCCGACATAAGGCGGGATGGAGAGAAACATACCAGTTACCGGTTTTTTTCCGGGAGCGCAACCATTTTTTGAACTTTTTCTTGACGGCATTCCAGCACTGTGCTATTAAACTGCCTCGTTATATGGGCACATCCTAATCACGGAAATGAGCAGGATTAACTACCCGGTCAAATAGAAAGTGATCATTTTTAAATTATTATTTGAACCTGAGCCAGTGTTCCTCGGTAGCTCAGTTGGTAGAGCAGGTGGCTGTTAACCACCCTGTCGGGGGTTCGAGTCCCTCCCGAGGAGCCATTTTTATACAAAGCCTGGTCTTTTGACCGGGCTTTTTTTATTGCACCATGATATTTATCTTCAATGACCACAGGGCATTTTATGCAGTATTTCATAGGAATTGACACCGGCGGCACCTATACGGACGCGGTGCTCCTTGAGGAAGAGAGCGGGAAAATTGTCCGTTGTGTCAAAAAACCGACCACCCATCATGATTTGAGTATCGGGGTCGGCAAAGCCCTGACCACCCTTTTATCCGATGAGATCAATCCCGGCGCCGTGACCGGTCTTGCCGTCTCCACAACCCTGGCCACCAACGCCATTGTTGAGAAACGCGGCGCCCGCGTTGGACTGTTTGTCTTCGGTTATGTCCGTCCCTTTAAGCTGCCGGTGGTGGCCAACGTCTTTCTCAAGGGCGGCCACGATATCATTGGCAGGGAAGAACAGCCCCTGGACCTTGAAAACCTGGTCGACACGGTCCAGGGTTTGAAAAATGAAGTGGACAGCTACGCGGTCTGCGGGGCCATGTCCATAAAAAATCCGACCCACGAGCTGGTCGCCGAAAAGGCCATTTCACTCATTGACCCAAAACCTGTTTTCTGCTCCCACAAGGTCAGCAGTCATCCCGGCATGCGGGAACGGGCAGCCACGGCCTGTCTGCATGCAAAACTGCAACCCCTGATGAAGGACTTTCTTACCTCGATCCAGCGCTCAATGAAACAGGTCAGACTGGATTGTCCGGTCACCATCATCTGTGGCAATGGTCAGGGAGCGCCCCTGGAGGAGGTTGCCGACCGCGCCGCCATCACCATGGCCAGCGGACCGGCCGCCACCGCCGGTTTCGGGGCCATGGCCGGAAAAGAAACGGCCTTGGTTGTCGATGTCGGCGGAACAACAACCGATGTCTGCATGCTGAAGGACGGCCGACCGGTCATCAACAGGGAAGGTTGTCGTATCGACCAGTGGCAGACGCATGTTGAGGCCATCGATATGTATACCGCCGCCGGTGGAGGCGACAGCCATATCGTCTGTACCGATGATGGCCGGCTGAGAATCCTGCCTTCCAGGGTCCAGCCCCTCGCAACCACGTCGAACCTTCCGGACCCGGCAACATGGCTGGGCTGCGGCAACCGTTGTTCACTGGTCCTGCCGGTGGAAAATGATGGTGACGCCACGGATCCCGTTCTCGCCTGTCTCGCCGAACACGGCCCGGCCACCATTGCCTTCCTTGCCGACCAGAGCGGCAAAACCGGAATGGCGCTCGAAAAACACATCGAACGGCTTCATTTTCTGCAAAAGGTACAAGTAAGCGGCTTTACGCCGACCGATGCCCTGCATGTGCTTGGCAGGCTGGGAATTGGTAATGTTACCGCGGCCGAGAAAGGCGCTGAAATCCTTGCCGCCGAACTTGGCCTGGGAGTGGAAGAACTCTGCCGCCGGGCATTGACGCTGACAGAAGACGTGATTGAAAACATTATTCTTGATTATCTCGGCCGCTCCATCTGGGGAGAACACAAGGCCGCCCCCTTCCTCAACCACAGGGACAATGAACTGTTTACCGTCAGCTTCAGGCTGAAAATACCGATTATCGGCATCGGCGCCGCCGCCCGGCTTCTTCTGCCGGCAGTGGCCGCAAGGCTGCAGACAGAGGTGGTCTTTCCGGAATTTTTTGAAACCGGCAATGCCATCGGCGCCGCCCTGATCGGTATGCGCAGCCGGGCTGCCAATTTTCCGACTTCGGACAACACGTAAGTCTACCTTTCCCGACAGGCCAAAAGATATCAATAGCACATCTGCTTGTTTTTTCATAAAAAAAAGAGCGAACAGCAAAAAATTCCTTCGGCAGGCACATTTCCTGCTTATCAAGAGAAATCGGTTTAACACCCTGTTTTTGTCATTCAGGCCGCCAATACTGTCTGTTGGCGTTACCAACCTCCGGAGGGATTATTCATGAAATCGTACACGCTGTTATTCTGCTGCCTCTCTCTGCTTGCCGCCCCAAACTGTTTTGCCGGCCAGGGAGATGTGCAAGTTGCCCTCAAGGGAGGAACCCTCGGAGTCGGCGCCGAGATCGGCATTGGCCTCACTGATTCGATTATCATCAGAGGCGGGGCCGATTATCTAAAATTTAACTTTGACTCCACCATTGACCAGGTTGATTACAACATGGAGCCGGAGCTGAAAAACGCATCACTCTTGCTCGACTGGCACCCCTTTGCCAACGGTTTTCGCCTGACCGGCGGCGTCTTTCTTAATGACAATGAAATCAATGTGGACGGCACCTACCGAAAAGATCTGATACCCGCCCAATACCAGCAGTACGCAGGTCTCACAGACCTGGCACATGTCAAGGGAACGGTGGAATTCAACACCTTTGCCCCTTACGCCGGCTTGGGCTGGAGCAGCAATCACGGGGAAAAAGGGTGGGGAGTGGCCTTTGATCTCGGGATCATGTTCCAGGGAGAGCCAAAGGTTTCGGACCTGCACGCGGAATCACCATTCGGCCTTGAAAATCAACCCGAAGTTGTTCGCTTTCTCGACGAACAGAAACGGGCCATTGAAGATGACCTGGACGAATTTCAATATTATCCCGTTGCCACCATTAATCTGACCTATAATTTCTGACGCTGAAAGGCAACGAGCTAGATTTCTTCAATTATTTTTCAGTATTGACAAGCGATTGCAGATTTCTGCCGGTGGCGGCAAGGAGTTTGTGACGTGCCTGGTGATACCCGACCAGGGCCTGGGCAAGGCGGCTGTAGGTGGTGGTCAGGTCACGCTGGGCCTCGTTTAATCGTACCAGCGAGGTTTCTCCGGCCTCATATTCATTTTTGGCCAGATCCCTGTTCTCTCTCACCAGGGTGACACTCTCCCGCTGCAGGCGGACCTGTTCTTCGGCCGCGGCCAGCAGGGCAAGGTCCTGCCGAATTTCCGCTGCCACCTTGTTGCGTAATGATGCCAGTGTATAGGCAACTTCCCGCTGCTTCTGCCGGGCCTCAAAGTACCGTGCCCTGTCTCTGCCGCCGGAAAAGAGGTTCCAGGCAATATTGACGCCGATGGTATTACCGAAATCATCGGCGCTGAACGAGGTGTCGTCCCGGCTGTC